>CAYXLH010000017.1:0-28748 GCA_964465835.1 uncultured Bacteroides sp.
GCATTGCATAGCCTGTCTGACGGCAAGCCATAACGTCTGAATGGTCACCGAAAATGTTAAGAGCGTGTGTTGATACACATCTTGCTGATACGTGAATTACGCTGGGGATAAGCTCGCCGGCGATTTTGTACATATTTGGAATCATAAGGAGAAGTCCCTGTGAAGCCGTATAAGTAGTGGTAAGAGCACCAGCTGAAAGTGAGCCGTGAACTGCACCTGCTGCACCGCCCTCTGACTCAAGCTCAGCGACCTTTACAATTTGACCGAAAAGGTTTTTTACACCTTTGGCGGCCATTGCATCAGTCTCCTCAGCCATTGGAGATGACGGCGTGATAGGATAGATGCCTGCAACTTCCGTAAACGCATAACTTACGTGAGCGGCAGCAGTGTTACCATCCATGGTTTTCTGTTTTCTTGCCATTGGAAAATTCCTCCTGGATAAATAATATTATAGATATACAAAACGCAATTTTGCTGTATTTGCATCTTGTCCACCCCGTATTGTAACACAATGTTATTATAAATTCAATGAATATTTTTGCATATTTATGTGTTTTTGATATAAATTTATCGTAAAAACAAAACAGCGCACAGAGAAATCTGCGCGCTGTAATATTTTAGTCATCTTCTCCAATGATAATCTGAACCGGGTTTGCATTAATTCTTGCAGAAGAACTGTTTTCTCCGATAGTGGAGTTAAAGGTCTGTACACCTTTTTCGGTTTCTATTTCTACCTTAACACTAACGTCTTTTTTGTATTTCTTCTTTGAAGTATATGTATAATCGGTGCCATCAAGCACAACGCTGTCCTTTTTCACTTCCTTGCCGTTAATATAAAGAACAATCTGCCTTTTTGTTGTGGATGATTCAAGAGGAAGATTAACGGTTATATCAATATATCTTGACGATGCTTTTTTTGACTTAGTAGTAGTTACCTTTGTTTTTGTAGTTTTCTTACCGTCTGATTTTGATGTGGTATCTGTTTTTGAAGAGCCGGAACCATTTTTTGCGGTTGTGGTTTTTGACGAACCGCCGGCAACCCGGGTTACAGTAACGTATTTTCCGTTTTCAACAGTAGTAAGCACCTTGCCGTTTTCGCCGGTAACAACTTCGGTTACAGTTTTGTTTGTCTGACCTGCGTCCGTGGTTTCATCTGCATTTCCGCCTGCACTGCAAGCGGAAAATGATACGGTAATAATTCCCGACATAATAAGAGCAAGTAAACCTTTAAACTTTTTCATAATTACACCTCGTAAATTTTATATAAAATCCTGCACCGACGCATCGCTTGGCATACGCCAGTCACCTCTCGGGCTAAGCGAAACAGATCCCACCTTAGGTGAGTCGGGTATACAGGAGCGTTTAAACTGACTCATAAAGAATCTTTTAATAAATACTTCAAGCCATTTGTCAACGGTATTTTTATCATACTTTCCGTCAAATGCCTTTACGGCAAGGGCAGACAGCTTTGCCTTATCAAAACCGAATCTGACAAAATGATACAAAAAGAAATCATGAAGCTCATAGGGACCAATATTGTCCTCCGTTTTCTGCGCTATTTTTCCGTTTTCATCCGGAGGCAAAAGTTCCGGTGAAACAGGAGTATTAAGCACATCCCGGAGAATCTGCGCCGTTTTTCCATCGCTTATGTCAGCTGCATAACCAACAAGATAACGCACAAGTGTTTTAGGCACAGAAGCGTTAACGCCATACATAGACATATGGTCGCCGTTGTAGGTGCACCAGCCCATAGCAAGCTCAGACAAATCACCTGTACCTACCAACAAAGAGCCGTATTTATTTGCCAAATCAAATAAAATCTGAGTGCGCTCTCTTGCCTGAGTATTTTCATAGGTTATATCCTTGATATCAGGATTATGGTCAATATCCTTCATATGTTGAATACAGGCGTCCTTAATACTGATTTCCTTAACTGTAACACCGAGCGATTTCATAAGCTCCAAAGCGTTATTATAAGTCCTGTCGGTTGTGCCAAAGCCAGGCATTGTAACGCCGATAATATCGCTGACCGGCTTATTAATCAGCTTCATAGCCTCAACCGCTACAAGCAGTGCAAGAGTTGAATCAAGCCCTCCTGATATGCCGATAACACAGCCCCGTGAGCCAACGTGCTCAAGACGTTTTGCAAGACCCGACGACTGAATTGCAAAAATTTCCTCACAGCGTTCACGTCTTTCTTCCGTATCAGACGGAACAAAGGGATAAGGGTCAACAAAGCGGTATTTTAAATCGTTATTTTCATTGTTAACATACTGTGCCTCACAGCAATAATCACAATTATTTTCAAAGCTCATATTCTTTTGACGCAAAGTATTAAGCTTTTCATAATCAATATCAGCAATAGTTATAACATTTTCTCTTGAAAAGCGTTTGCCCTCGGCAATAATCGCGCCGTTTTCGGCAATAATGGTTGCGCCGGAGAAAACAAGGTCAGTAGTGCTTTCGTGAACGGAAGCGCCGGCGTAAACATAACCGCAGATGCATCTAGCAGACTGATTTGATACTAAATCACGCCTGTACTGCGCCTTTGAAACATATTCGTCACTGGCTGACAGATTTACAATAATATTTGCACCGTCAACAGATAACTGTGATGACGGAGGATTAGGCACCCACAAGTCTTCGCAAAGCTCAATTCCTACGGTTACGCCATCACAAATTTCAATCACTGCACCTATTTCGGCATTATATTCATTACTGAAATCCTCTGAATTTTCGCCCGAAACAAACCAGCGTTTTTCGTAAAACTCGTTATAATTTGCAATATTATTCTTTGGCGTTATAAGTTTAATCTCACCGTCAAAAATTGTGTATGCACAATTTAACAGTTTGTTTTTGCTGACATAAGGGGCTCCGACAATAACGCAAATATCCTTGCCTCTTGTATATTCCGCAATCTCAAGCAGGGCTTTTTTTGATGCATTCTGCAGTGCCTTTGTAAAAAACAAATCGGCACAGGTATAACCCGTTATTGAAAGCTCCGGCGTAACAAGAAGTTTTACATTCTCTTTACAGCAATAATCAATCGCCTTTTTAATTTCTTCCTTATTATAAGTAGGATTTGCCACTTTCAGCTTCAGCGAGGCGCTTGCAACTCTTATCATTGAATAATTCATTCTGTCACCGCTTATTATAGTATCAGTTATTTGTTAATAATCTATAAATCAAAGATTAAATCATTGTAATTTTAAACTTAAATGAGACAGTTTCGTCGCAGTCAAGTATTGTCATTCCTCTTTTTTCTTCAAAAATGTCTGTTTCGTCAGAGCAGTTTGAAATTCCCGTCCACGGCTCAAGGGCAACGAAATCCGCATTACCGCAGGCAGACCACACAAGCAGATTTGTCATATCCTGATATTCAATCTTAATTCCCCTGCCCTGAGGTCCGATAAGGGTTGCACATTTTGAGTCAATATTATCAAAAATCATTGCGTCCCTTTCTTCAAAAAGGCTGTGCTGAAGATTAATAGTGTCGCTGCTATCAAGGGCAGGATATACTTTGCTCACATCCACAAGCCCTGTATGGTGGTCAGGACGAAGTATTCCCCTAGTCATAGTTTTATCAAAAACCACTTTGTAATCATCAAATTTTTCATTTTTGCAAAGCGGACAGTTAAATGCAGGATGGCCACCGATAACGAACGGCATTCTTTCATTTCCTATATTAGTAATAATGTATTCGTTGGTAACGGTACTGCCGACAATAGTATATTTTATTTTTAACTGATAGTCAAAAGGATATGCTTTTTTTGTTTCTCTGCTGCTGTTTTGAACAAATGTTACGGAATTTTTATGCTGCTCTATCATAACAAATGGATTAATCCTTGCAACTCCGTGGCGTTTCATATTGCATTCTTTGCCAAAAGCATAAGACTTTGAATCAGGCAGAACACCCACAATTGGAAAACACACGGGAGCCTGACCGGACCAGTGCTCGCTGTCCCCCTGCCACAGATATTCTATACCGTCTTTTTTAAGCGAATTAAGCATTGCGCCCTGCAATCCTACGACTGCCTCAGCGTCTGCACTTGTAATTTTATACTGCATAATATCGTCCTTAACAAAATTTAGTCAAAATAATTATAACTTAAAATAATGTATAATGCAATATTGAAAATATAATGCATATAGTATAGAATATAGTTAGGGTAACAGTAATAAAGTTATTACCCGGGAGGATAAATTATGGATATTGAATCATATATACACGAGGCCATATTTGAAGAAAAGGAAAAATACACTTATCTCTACGAGCTTATATGGCAGAATTTTACAGAGGACGGCTTTGTTATCACAGATGAGCAAGGTTACGAAATTGACAGTGTGCTGAAAGCAACGGCTATTCAAAACCTTATAGGCGAATTTGCTTATAGAATATATGACGAAGTTAACGAAACGGGATTTGAGGACGTAATAGAATATCTTGCAAATCTAGGAATTGAAACCGACGAAATAATAAACTACTGCAAAAACGAGCCGGAAATAGATATTGACGATGAGGACGACGAGGCTACTATCAAAAATGCCCTTGACTACTGCACCGAAATTGTAGCGGACAAGATGCTTGAATTATTCTCCGCTGATGATATTTTTGATTATATGTTCTGCGCCACCTACGATTTTGAGCAGGATTTCACCTTTGCATTTGAAGATGTTGACGAATTTCAGGCGTTTGTGGATTCAAACTCCGAAAGGCTTGACCAATACAAAGAGGAATATCCTTCCGTATTGGACTGGATAGTCGGAGGAATGATTGTATAATAAACAAATTCATCAAAAAAATACTGTGCGTACCTCCGGCGGCAATTTTATTCTGTCCCGTAATTCCGGGCTGTACGCCAAAACAGGAGTCACTGTAATATACAGACAGTGATTACACGATACCCGAGCTTGTAAATCAGTTGAACAGCTAAAAAATAACGGCACAAAAGTTTGATTCTTTTGCGCCGTTATTTTATTTTTTATAAACTATACTGATTTATTGGATTTATCCGCCGACGGCTTTGCCGATTTTATGCTGTCGGGCATATTTTCACCGGTTACAATCATAGGCAGATAGCGTTTATTTATATTGTCCGTATCATACTCAAAAAGCACATACCATTCGTTGTTGTCACAGTATCTGAAATCGACAGACTTGGAATACAACTCTGATATTGTTTTAGCGTCTGTAACCTTAATATACTTTGAAAAATCAATCATAGCTCCTGCAATCTGATTTGCATTTTCCAAACCGTCTATATCTTCAGCATATTTAAGACCATAGTCGCTGTCGGAATACCAGAAGCTTGTGTAATTATCAAAAAGGCCGTTTACAGACATAGATAAATCCTTATCATCTAAAACGCTATTTCTGCTGATACAGTAAACCGCTTTTATAGAATCTTTTGAAATTTCAATGTCCTCATCCTTTAGCGCTCCTACTGATTTAAGACAATTTACAGTATTAGTCATAAAGGGATAAACACGGTATGTAAAATCGCCTCTGTATGTGGCATAATAACTTACATCGTCATATTCTTCCTCGTAAATCTCATCATCAAGCTCATAATATGATGTAAAGCTTATACTACAAAGGGATTTTTCATTGTTTTTGAAATACTGGTCAGGATTAGTATTGAGCAAATCTTTCAAAAGCGCTTCTCTGAGTTCAGGTGTGTTTGAGGGAATCTTTGTATTCTTTGAAGCAGAGTAGTAACGCATAGACAGCTGTCCTTCTGCCGGTCCGTATGAATCAGCATCAGAATCAGTAATATTTGAAGCGGTAGTAAAGCCGTACTCTTTAATTTTGTCCTTTAAAGTATTTTTACCGTATTTTTCAGGGAGAAGATTTGACTTCAGACCATTTATATACGAGTCAGTATGAGTAAGGGAAAGCACACTGTAATTTACATCATCACGAACATTATTGTAACAGCGGTAAACATTTTTACCATTTTTCATTTTATATATAACGTAAATCGTATTTGCGCCGTCTCCCCCGTCATTTTCAGTAATTTCTTTTGCAGTTTCGGCAAACATTTTCAAATCATTTTCGCCTTCAAAAACTCCGAAATTATTGTTTGAAATCATATCGGCTTCGGGAATGGCGTTGGAGTATGACTGATATGAGTTAGTTAGAGCATAGCTGTCATCTATAACATTACTAGAGATATACGCCGCCTCTACCTTATCACTTTCAGGCACATAGGAGGAATAACCAAACCCTCCGCTTATGAGAACCACGCTGAAAACTAGAGTGAACACCGTAATAACAGCGGCCGAGGCATAGCTGTGCTTAGGAAGAACAATCTTTTTGTTTAATATTGCAGAAACCGCCAGGAAGGAAAGCAGCGCCATAGTAACTGTAAAAGCAGCTGCAACCTGCTTTGAAAAAGAATCGGTAAATATGAGCGCCGTATATGCAGATACAAAAAGTGAAATGCAAACTGAAATAAATACTATTGCCGGCTTATTTGAGGAAAAAATTCCTGCCTTTTCCGCTTTTCTGTTAATGAAAACTTTTTTTGTCAAAAACATTAACGCCGTGCTGACTACTGCCCACACAATAATCGGCAGAATGTATTTAAAGGAAGGATAGGCAAATCCTTTTTCAGCGTAACCAATGGCGAATATATCGTTATTGGGATAGTTACTGCCCACAGGAACGCCGAACATAAAGGGATTTATAATGGTTGTTTCAAGAAACAGCGGTCTGTAAAAATATCCTCCGTCATACATTAACAAATAATCAAAGGTAGAGGTACGACTGTATCCATCAAGGAATGACGCATTAAGCTGGTCACAGAAAGCAGTTATAATATACGGAAATCCCATAAACGACAATCCCAGCAGAGTACCCTCAAGCATTGTGTAGCAAAGTGCAAGGGCAAGACTCATTAACGCAAACGCAGTAAACATATATACAAAGCTTTCTGCAAGAATCCAAAATCCCATTGTAATAATAAAAGCCGCTTTGCCGAACAGATAGATATTAAAAATCACATCAATAATCAGCGGAACGATAATCGTTCCTGCCATTATAGATACGCTTGCAAGCACTCTGTGTTTAAACATAGACGCCCTGTTAACAGGAAGTGAAAAGAATACATTAACCTTTTTCTTTCTCATCATATAATTGAAAGAAAAGAGAGCGAATAAAATACCTAAAACACAGCAGGATGCGCCTATGCTCTGATTAACACCAGATATAAGATAATACGAATACAGTTTTTTTGCAGCGGCTAACCCATTCAATTTACCGTCATACGACATACTGTTTGCCATTTCCCAGATATTGTAAAGAAAATTTTCCGACATTACAATCAGAGTGATAACAGCAGGCACAATTATTGATTTATACGCTTGCTTTAAATCATAAGACGCAGTTTTTTTATCAACTGAATATTTTTTTGATGTCATACTTATTATCCTCCATTTCATTCAAAAATACTTCTTCAAGAGAAAGGGTAATGCTATCAATATGTATAGGATTAAGCGCACGGAATACACCCTCGTCAAAATCTGAGCTGACAATAATCTGCACCATTGTTCCGTCAATTTCAAGATGTTTATTTGCGATACCTGCAAACATTTCGGGAGCAGGATTTTCTTTAAAGAAAATTCTGTATTTTTTATAAGCACTGTTAACGTCATCAACATTAACGTCCATTGTAACCTTTTTGCCATTTATCAGCGCCACGTTATCGCAGATATTTGAAACTTCCTGAAGATTATGAGAACTCATAATCATTGAGCATCCGCTGTCTGCCAGATATTCAAGGAAAATCTTTTTAAGCATATTTCGCTTCTGGGGATCAATACCATCAAAACATTCATCCAAAAGCAGATATTTAGGCATTGAAGCCATAGCCAGCACCAGTTCCGCCTGCCTTTTCATACCCTTTGAAAAAGATGAAATATTTTTTGTAACATCAAGGCCCATTGCGTTAACCATATTACAATAAACCTTATCAGAAAAATTAGGATAATAACCCTTGTAAAATTTTCTCATTCTGTCAAGGTTTGCAGTACGGTTAAAATACAAATCATCAGGCACAAAAAACATTTCTCTGCGTGCCTGCGGATTATCGTAAACATTAATTCCATCCATAAGCACTTCGCCGCCGTCGGGTTTGTATATCCCGGCGCAAACTTTCAGCAAAGTTGTTTTACCGGCTCCGTTATAACCCACAAGCCCGTAAATTGACGATTCTTTAACCTTTAAATTTATATTTTCAATAGCGGTAAGCTGACCGAATTTTTTTGTTATATTTTTAATTTCAATCATTAGTGTCACCCTCTTTATAAACGCTGTCAACCAAATTTATTACATCCTGCTCGTTAACTCCTTTGGCCTTTGCAGACTGTACTGTAATCCTTACATCCTCAAGGGCAGCCTGCTTAATATGTTTGTTGCCAAGGGGATTCTGACTCACAAATACGCCTCTGCCCTGAAACGAGCGTGTTACACCGTCATTTTCAAGCTCCGTAAAAGCACGTTTTACCGTGTTAACATTAAGATTAAGTTCTTTTGCCAAAACTCTTATTGACGGCAATTGGTCTCCGGGTTTATATACGTCCATATTTATGAGCATAATTATCTGTTCTTTAATCTGCTCATAAATCGGTACTCTGCTATGATAATCAATAAGAATCAATTAACCCAACTCCTCTCAGCATATTATTTTAACTGTGATATTATATATATCACAGTTAAAATATAACATTATATCTTCCATTTGTCAATAGAATCAAAAATAAAAAATTGTCTGCCAAATGACAGACAATCAAATGTAATAAAACTATATCACTTATTTGTAATAATATAACTTTGCTTTTTCAGGATTTCGGTACTCGTGCTTTTCGTAATAACCGATTAGTTCGCCGTCATCATCACGCAGGGCAACCATATACACATCCTTGTTTTCCTTTTCATTGTGGAATGTATGTATTATATTGTTTTCCCTACTTTCAGCAAACCACTCAACCGTTCTTTTAATGGCTTCATTTGATTTTTCATTGTGACAGTCCAGCAAACTTTTGCCGATGAGTGCAGAACCTCCTCTTTTTTCATAACGTACAGCCGCTGAGGGATTCATATATATGATTTTATGAGATAAATCACATATTACAACAGGGCATTTGTCCTGGTCAATAATGCTTTTAAAATATTTTGATAATTCCATTTTTCTCTCTTTCATTACATTCCGAAAAAATCTTCGGCATTTTTGATACTGTTATATCTGCGTTTTGTCAATTCCTGTGATACTTTACCGTTATCGATCTGTTTAAGGGTTTCGCCGGTGCTGTCAAGCTGATAATAACTCTGTTCGCTTCCTGCACCGTTATCCATAATAATTTGATCGCCCGAAATTTCAAAGGTGCCCTCAAAGGTGCTTGTTTTCCAATTAGCTTTGCTTTTTTTGTAATACTTTGTTGATACAAAGTCGCCGCCTTTATCAAATTTTATTGCATAGATTGTATATTCTTCACCGTTCTTTTCAGCCTCGCTGTACCAAAAAGAATTATAAATATATTCGGCGCTGATGGCTTTCTTAGTAGTGGTTTGGGTTGTCGTCTCTTTTTTCGTTGTGGTTTCCTTAATCGTTGTGGTCTCTCCGGCAGGCACCGTTTCAATACGGCTGTCGGTGTGGTCAAAAATTATATCAGATATATTCTTGTAATCCCCTGCCGTAAAATTAACCGTCTGCGTATAAGTATATACCGTCGGATCATCTGTAAAGGAAAAATTCATACGAAAAGTAAATGTGTAATTTTTTCCTTCGGAAACAGCCGGCTCAATATCATCAAGAAAGAAGAATATTGTACGGAAAGTTTCATCAATACTTTTCGTGTATTCGTAATCGGCGGATACAGGATCGTCATCCTGTGCATTTTTATCGGTTATATCGTAATCGTAAAGCGTTACACCGTGAACCAGCTCAATATTTGAATCCTCCGGCAAGTCAACATATACTACCGGTTCATCATCGTTAATCAAACCGGTTCCGGATGAAAATGTCAGCTTTGGCTGTTCGTCCTCTTTAAGATAATAATTTTCCATATAATAATATGTTCCGAAAGCAGCGGCGGCTATAACCGCAATAGCCAGCAAAACAATTAAAAAAGTGCCTTTACCGCTTTTTTTCTTAACTTTGGAACTCTGCTTAGGGTTGTCCTGGGTCGTAATAACAAAATAATCCTCTTCATTACATGCGGCTCCGCAATTAGGGCATATCTTCGTGTTAGGGGTAATCTTTGCTCCACAATTATCGCAATGCTTCATATTTTCACCTCGTTTTATCATTGTGCGTCTTTTCAAAACATAATATAACACTTTTAATTAAATTTCACAACTGCAAAATAAAAATTGTCAGCATTTGTTTACAATATAATTTTAGTTATGTCACAATTAAATAACAAACGCTATTTACCAGTCCGTCAATTAATACTATTTAGTGAAAATATACAAAAATTACATATATTTTTTGTTGCTATATCTGTTGAAAAGATTTATTTGTTATAGTAAAATGAAAGAAAAAGGAGATTTCTTTAATGAGCAATATTTATACAATTACCTGCGCAAAAAATGACAACATTTTTATCCACGCAATGCCGGGTCATTTTATCAGTGCAAACAATCATATCAATTATCATATAGGCACATCTGACATAAAACACAATCACAATGTTTCGGTAGAAGCGGCGAAGCTTTTGTCCGAGTTTTACAACACCAACGGTATGGATATTGACACTGTACTTTGCCTTTATGAAACACAGGCTCTCGGAGCTTACCTGGCTCACGAGCTTGCAAAGCCTACTATGATGAGTCCCAATCCCGACCAGGTGGTATATGTATTAGGTTCGGAATACGATTCGTCAGGCAATCTTATATTCAGAGACAACCTTAAAAGAATGATTAACGGCAAAACCGTACTTGTTTTAATTTCCTGTATCACCAGCGGCCGTACTGTTGAAAAGGCTATGGACAGCGTAAGATATTACGGGGGAAATGTTGTAGGTGTTTCCAGCATATTCAGTGCACAGGATAAAGTTAACGGTATTAAGGTTAATACAATTTTTACTGCCGACGATATACCGGGTTACGCTTCATACACCGCACACGACTGCCCCATGTGCCGTGAGGGCAAAAGCGTTGACGCTATCTCAAACGGTTACGGCTATTCAAAGCTGTAAGTACAAAGCGGTATCTGCAAAAATTCAATTTACTTATCAGATTAAGAACCCGTAAATTTATGGGTTCTTAATTTATTCAAATTTATGCAACTTTTTGCCTTCACTATTTGTTATAGTATTGAAAGGTCCTTTCAACAGGAGGTGATTAAATGACAGAAAATGAATTTATTAAAGCAGTTGAAAGAAATAATCAGCGGTTGTTTGTAATAGCTTTTTCTTATCTGCAAAGCAAACATGACGCAGAAGATGTTTTACAAAACACTTTTTTGAAATTATGGAAATCCAATACAGAATTTGACAGCAATGAATATATTGATAAATGGCTGACAAAGGTATGCATTAATGACTGCAAAAATATTTTCAAAAATCTGTACCGCAAGCACACTTCGTTAGAAGAAGCTTATGATATTTCTGCATTTGACAATTACTTTAATTTAGATTTATTCAATGCCGTTTCATCACTGCAAAAAAAAGAACGTCTGTGCATAATTCTGTTTTATTACAACGATATGACAACAAAAGACATATCGCAGGTGTTAAATACTAAAGAGCCGACAATAAAATCATTACTGCGCCGTTCAATAAAAAAACTAAAGCAAAAGTTAGGAGATGAATGGATATATGAATAAAAACCGTAATAGTATAAAAAACACCTTTTCTAATATTCATCCATCAGATGAATGCACTGAAAGGATAATGAATATGACAAAGAGCAATAAAAGTGCAAAACGGATTAAATTTGCACCGGTACTTGCCGCCGCTGTATGCTTGGCAATAGCAGTCACCGGCATTTTTTACGGCAGCAGTGTTAACGATAATGAAAAAATAACAGAAGCAACAGCAAATACAACCCCAAAAATTTCAACGGCAAGTAACTTTTTTACCATTACCGCTTATGCCGAGGACGGAGAAAGAAAAGCCGAAAAAAAGCTTGGTGATGATAAAGTTGTAATTCAGGCCTACAAACTGTCAAGGCAATATGGTGCCGACGGTATTTTAGAACTGCACGGAAGCGGTAACTCCGGCTTTTCAATATCAGGCAATAATATAAAATCAGTCAGCTACAAATGTAAAACCGGATATATCAGATTCGGCGTTGACTTTGAAAAAATCAGATATTTAACCGAAAAGGGAAAGTATTATGACACGATTCTGCCCTATCTTGATGAATACAAAAACATAAAGTCTTCCGAATTATGGGACGTATTTGCAGAGCATTATTCAAACGGCGATTATGATGAATACTTCAAAGAAGCAGGAAAGAAAGACCTTGACGATTACTATAATGTTAAATTAGTATATAACGACGATGATACCGAAATAATCGGCGTTGGCGTTATCAGCAATGAAGTATATGATTCCGTGTCGGATAAAGGGTGGCTCAAGGAACACAAATTTATAAATTATAATAATGTAACGAAAAATTTTGCAGAAATTTATTGGGAATGTAGTGACAGCGAAACGGAAAAGATATTAAGAGATGAAAATATGGGTTATGATGAACTGTCTCACGATACCCTTACAATCACCGTTGAATTTAATGATGGCTCAAAACAGACTACTAATTACGATTTAGGATTTAATAAATCAGGAAATCTGACTGTGGAAAAGTTAAAATAGATCCGTACACCATTTTACAGGTTCAGCCTGCAAATAGTAATTCATTGTTGACAAATCAGTATTTTTTGATATAATGATATTACTGAATTAAACAGTACCCATTAAAGACTATGAAGCAGAAAAAGATTTTTTATCAGCGTTTCAGAGAGTCTGCGGCAGGTGAAAGCAGATACAAGATAAAAAGTGTATAGCTCTCTGCGGAGTTGCCGTTCTGAACAATAATAAATAGGAACGGACGATTGGCCCCGTTAACGGCTGAGGCATTGACTGATGCTAAAGGGCAGTTTAACCTGCTGCCGAAGTAGGGTGGTACCGCGTAATATTTACGCCCCTATACTTTATGTGTAGGGGCTTTTTTATATCCCCTCACAATTAAGAAAGGAGATAATTATTATGAAAAAAGGTTACGAAAAATACACACCGTTTAAGCCCATTGACATACCCGACCGTCAGTGGCCCAACAAACAGATTACAAAGGCGCCCACATGGTGCAGCGTTGATATGCGTGACGGTAATCAGGCGCTTGTTGACCCGATGAATTTGCAGGAAAAGCTTGAATTTTTCAAAACAATCATTGATATCGGAATAAAAGAAATTGAAATTGGTTTTCCCTCTGCCAGTGAAACGGAGTATGAAATTCTCAGAACACTTATTGAAGAAAACTATATCCCCGACGATGTTACAATTCAGGTACTTGTTCAGGCGAGGGAACATTTGATTAAAAAAACATTTGAAGCTATTGAGGGCGCAAAAAATGTTATAGTTCATTTTTACAATTCAACCTCCACCCTCCAGCGCAAAGTTGTATTCAAAACCAATATGCAGGGCGTAATTGACATTGCAGTAAACGGCGCAAAGCTCATTTACGATTTAACCGAGGAAGAAAAGAAAAAGCATCCCGAAATGAATATCAGATTTGAATATTCTCCGGAATCATTTACAGGAACAGAAATGGACAATGCAGTTGAAATCTGCCGTCAGGTAATGGAAACACTGCATATCACAAAAGAAAATCCTATTATATTGAATCTGCCGTCAACCGTTGAGGGTTCTACTCCTAACGGCTACGCAGACCAGATTGAATATTTCTGCCGCCATCTGCCAAACCGTGAAGCCGCAATTATTTCACTTCACCCCCACAATGACAGAGGCACAGGCGTTGCAGCAACAGAACTTGCACTGATGGCAGGTGCGGACAGAGTTGAGGGTACATTGTTCGGCAACGGCGAAAGAACCGGCAATGTTGACATTGTAACTCTTGCGCTGAATATGTGGACTCAGGGTGTTGACCCTGAACTTGACTTCCACGATATAAACAAAATCAAAGAAGTGTATGAGAGAACAACGAAGATGAAAGTTCCGCCGCGTCATCCCTATGCAGGCGAGCTTGTATTCACCGCATTTTCCGGCTCTCACCAGGATGCTATCAACAAGGGCAAAATTTATATGGACGAAAGCGGTACTGACAAATGGGAAGTGCCTTATCTGCCCATTGACCCTGCCGATGTAGGAAGAGAATACGAGCCGATTATCCGCATAAATTCTCAAAGTGGCAAGGGCGGTTCGGCATTCATTCTTTCAAACAACTACGGTATTAAAATGCCGAAAGCAATGCACCCCGAATTTGGCGCAGTTGTACAGAAAGCCTGCGACGAAAAGGGCAAAGAACTGAAAGCTTCGGAAGTATTTGACTTGTTCCAGAAAGAATACAGAAATGTTGCAGGTCCTTACAGACTTACAAAATACAAAATTACTGAAGAAAAGAATGAGGATTCAAGCTTAACAAGCGTTCACTTCACCGGCGCAATAAAGTACAAAGACAAGGCACCTGTTGAAATTGAGGGCACAGGCAACGGTCCTATCGGCGCATTCTGTCAGGCGATGAACACAATCGGACTCGGTGATTATGAATTTATTGATTACAGCGAGCATGCTATCGCTGTGGGCAGTGATTCAAAGGCAATCAGTTACATTCACCTTAAAAACCCTCAGGGCAAGGACGTATTTGGTATCGGAGTAAGCCACAATATCAGCTACGCTTCTATGAAGGGTATTATCTGCGCTATCAACCGTGACCAGCCGGACACATACCGTGACAACACAATGCCCGGAATTTTTGATGTATGCTGAGATAGAGATCAATTAGTTAAAAAGGCTGTTAGGAGAGATTAATTAATATGAACAATTATAACATTACCGTATTAAAGGGTGACGGAATAGGTCCTGAAATTGTTGACGAATGTATAAAGGTTCTCAACAAGGCTGGAGAAAAATTTGGTTTTAAATTCAATTATAACTATCAGTTATTAGGAGGATGCGCTATTGACGAAAAAGGCGTTCCTTATCCGCAGGAAACTGCAGACGCCTGCAAAGGCTCCGACGCAGTTCTGCTGGGTGCAGTAGGCGGTCCTAAGTGGGACAGTCAACCCGGCAATAACCGTCCTGAAAAGGGACTTCTTGCAATACGTGAGGATTTGGGACTTTTTGCAAATCTCCGACCTGCAAAAATCTTTGCTCCGCTGAAATCCGCTTCACCGATTAAAGAAGAAATTATAGGCGACGGACTTGATATTCTCATTGTTCGTGAGCTGACAGGCGGAATTTATTTCGGTGACAGAGGAACTTATGAGGAAAACGGAGTAGTTGGCGCATACGATACCGAAAGATACACATATCCAGAAATCAAGCGCATTGTTAAAGCCGGCTTTGAATACGCAATGAAGCGTGAGAAAAAGCTCACCTGTGTTGACAAGGCAAACGTGCTTGACTCATCAAGACTTTGGCGCAAAGTTATGGAAGAAACAGCAAAGGATTACCCCGAGGTTGAGGTATCTTATATGTATGTTGACAACTGTGCAATGCAGTTGGTTCGCAACCCCAATCAGTTTGACACTATTGTTACATCAAATATTTTTGGCGACATTCTCTCCGACGAAGCTTCAATGATAAGCGGCTCTATCGGTATGCTTGCCTCTGCGTCACTTGCTGAGGGAACGTTCGGTCTCTATGAGCCTATCCACGGATCTGCTCCTGATATTGCAGGACAGGGCAAAGCAAATCCCCTTGCAACAATTCTCTCCGGCGCTATGATGCTTCGCTACACATTTAACGAAAGCGAAGCGGCAGACGCAATAGAAAAAGCAGTTGACATTGCACTCACAAAAGCACGCACCCCTGATATTCACGAAGACGGCTTTGAAGCGGTAACAACCTCTCAGATGGGCGATTTAGTAGCCTCATTAATTTAGTTTTATAACAAAAAAGGCACTCAGAATTATAATAATTCTGAGTGCCTTTTTTGTCCTTATGCAGTTGTTTTGAGAGATAGTTTAAGCTTATCTGCAATCATTGCAATAAATTCGGAATTGGTAGGCTTGCCTCTCTGGGACTGAATAGTATAACCGAAATATCCGGAAAGCACGTCTACATCGCCTCTGTCCCAGGCAACCTCTATTGCGTGACGGATTGCACGTTCAACACGGCTGGCGGTGGTGCCGTACATCTTTGCCACTGTAGGATAAAGTATTTTTGTAACGGAACCCAACATCTGTGAATCGTTGATACAAAGCATAATTGATGTACGCAAATACTGATAGCCTTTAATATGTGCAGGCACGCCGATTTGCCGCATTATATCGGAAATAATAACCTCAATATCGTCATCGGTATAGGATTTGCCAAGACGCTTGTTTTTCTCATTCTTCCATCCTGAAAGCCTTTGCACACGTTTTGCAACAGAAGCAGGATTTACAGGTTTAAGGAAATAGTAATCTGCTCCTGCACTTATCATCTGCTCTTCAAAGTCCGAATTGTCAATGGCAGAAAGCAGAATAACAAGAGGTTTCTCCACAAGAGATGAACTCATATATTCCATAACCTCTATTGCATCAGCACCCGTCATAAACACATCCATAATAATCGCGTCAAAATGCTGTGAACCTATTAATTCAATAACAGAGTTTCCATTTTTTGGAGTAAGAACTGCATCAAACCCCAATTTTTGCAGTTCTTTACAGCACTCCTTACCGAAATCATCGGAATTGTCCGCAACAAGGACCTTAATGTTCTTATTCATTTTTGTCTCTCCTTAGTAATATTGTGAAAATATTTTCCCTCTCTTTTCTTCCACATATTACCATAACAAGATAAAAAATGCAAGTGTTTTTCACAATTTTATGTGTATTTTTTACACTTTATTAACCATTTGACATTATTCCACATAATTAGACTGTTCAACCATTGTTTGTGCAAAAATTGCATAGCCTTTTTGGGGGTTATTTATAATAACGTGGGTTAGAGCGCCCACAAGTTTTCCATTTTGGATAATAGGACTGCCACTCATACCCTGAACAATTCCGCCTGTTTTTTTCAGAAGTTCATCATCAGTGATTTTAATAACCATATTTTTTTGCAGATGACTTTCAGAATAGCTGATTTTGGTAATTTCAATATCATAGCTTTGTGGCCCCGATTCGTCAACAGTGGTTATTAACTGCGCTTCACCTTTTTCAACCTCCTGCTTTGATGTAACCGTATATTCTTTTGCATTATCACCTATTTGGGAATAAACACCGTAAATACCGCAATAGGTATTGTCCGTCAGTCTGCCGATTGTATAATCCTGAAAATCACATGTGAGAGAACCTGTTTCGCCGGAGGAGGCTTTATATACTTTGGTAACATCGGCTCCCACAGCTTCGCCCTCAAGCATCGGCATAATCTCGTTTGTATCTACATCATTGACCTGATGCCCAAGTGCACCGAAGGTTCCTGACTCTTTATTGTAAAATGTTATTGTGCCTATTCCGGCAGTGGAATCTCTGACCCACATACCTGCCTTGTAACACCCCTCTTTATCGGAATAAACAGGAGTAAGTGTAAAAGTTTTATATCTTTCATTTCGTTTTATTTTAAGGGTATAGGGTTTACCATTGTTGTCATTAAGGATTTTTTCAACATCATCGGAGGTAAAAACATTCATGTTATTTATAGAAATAATAATATCTCCCACTTCAATACCGGCATTTTCGGCAGGATTTACTTTTTTACTGCCCAAATCAACGCTTTGAGTACCTACAACTATAACACCGTCGGTATAAAGTTTAATACCGAAGCTTTCCCCGCTGACATATACCTTTTGATGTTCTTTTGACGTTACGCTTATCGTTTTAACAGGAACTATACCGAGCACCTTAATGTTTTGACGTGTTGAAGCGTTTTGATAATCCACAGATTTATCCTTATCCTGAGCTGTGCAGGTATAAATTGTTTTAAAAACAGTTTTTTCTTCGCCGTAAGTAACTATTGAATCCGGCGTAACGGCATCGCCAACACCGATAAGCACAAACAGTACAGTGCATACACCAAAAAGAATTATATCAAAAATACGAATAGCCTTTCTCATAAAAAAACACCCTGTAATATTTTTGTCACTGCAGGGCGTTTTTAATCAGAATAATTTAGATTTATACAAGCTGGCGGTTCATTTCGTCACGAATTTTAGCTAAAATCCTTTTTTCAAGCCGCGATATATATGACTGTGATATGCCCATCAAGTCAGCAAGCTGTTTTTGTGTATGCACCTGCTCACCATCAAGACCAAAACGCATTGCCATAATGTGTCTTTCCTTTTGGGGCAGAGTTCCTACCACTTTCATAAGCAATCTTTTTTCGTCCTCGTACTCAATTTCCTGACTAATTTCGTCAGGCTCGCTGCCTAAAACATCACGCAGAGTAAGTTCGTTTCCGTCCCAGTCCACAGACAGCGGTTCGTCGAAGGACATTTCTGTTTTTGAATTTGAGGATTTCCTAAGATACATAAGAATTTCATTTTCAATACAGCGTGAAGCGTATGTGGCAAGTTTTATATTTTTGTTGGGGTCAAAGGTTTTAACAGCTTTCATAAGACCTATTGTACCTATTGAAACAAGATCCTCGGTGGAAGCGGTTTTTGATTCAAACTTTTTTGCTATGTAAACAACAAGTCGGAGATTGTGTGTAATAAGCAGTTCCCTGTGGTCGTCTATACCCTGCCGCAGTTCATTAAGTACCGTTTCCTCCTCCTCGGCAGTCAGTGGAGGCGGCAAAGTTTCCGGTCCGTTAATATAGTAACAGGAGGGAAAAATTAAACGTCTTAAAAAGTTGAGTATTTTTTCAAACATACAGCACCTCATAATATTTTCGGATTGATTATAGCGGAAAAAGATTTTTCTTTTATATCATCGCTCATTGCTATATAAACATTATCTATCACCTCCGTAAAATCCGATGTTTTTACCGTTACCCGATCCGGCTTGAAAGCAGTCATAAGAGAGCAGCTGTTAACTGTAGATGCAGGTATAATACGTGTTTTAGCACCCTGCGACAGTTCGCCAATTTTTTCTTTGTCAGCTATGATTACCGGCGCATTTGAAAATGGCTCCGTCAGATTATTTCCTGTATCTGCAAAGGCAAAAAGCGTAACCGATTTTGAATTATATTCCACGGTAACGGTATAAATCTCTTTTTTTGACAGAGTTCTGTTATAAAGCCGTACAATAATACAGGAAAAAATATAAGCAAAAAATGCACATACCAAAAGTGATCGGGCGCTTATATCAAAATAAACAACGCTGTTATGTATAACTATCATATCCGAACGGCTTAAAAAATATATGCCTGCAATTATTCCCAAAAACACAAAATTTGCAAACAAAAAAACTAAAAAGCTGACAACAAACTGTCTTACCCGATAAAACCTGAATGCAATCAGCAGAAAAACCACGGCGGCGGCAGGCTTTGACAGGGCAAGGAACATAGAATTTATATTGTCGGCAAGAATTATAAGCGAATAAAGTCCGCCGAAAGCAGAAGCAATAACTGCACGGATAACACTGAAACTACGCTTTGACAATACAGCAGTAACACGAAGCAAAAGAAATGTTATAAAAAAATTGATTATAAACAAAACGTCAACATATATAACCAAAATTAAAACACCCCTTTGCAATCATTATAGATTACATAAGAGGTGTTTTTTGTCTAATCGGATATCAAATTAAAAATTTTTATAAGATTACTCAAAAATTTCAATAGAATCAATCACAACATCATAAACAGGTTTATCGCTCATACCTGTTTTAACGCCGGCAATATCTTCAAGCACATCTGCGCCGTCAATCAACTGACCGAACACAGTATGATGAAAATCAAGCCACGGTGTACCGCCCACTTTTTTATAATTATCAATGCATTCACGGGGATATCCTCTGTCCGTAAGCTGTTCCATCTGTGCAAGAAGATTTGACGGAATAGTTTTTGCCTGAACAATAAAGAACTGCGAACCGTTTGTATTCGGGCCGGAATTTGCCATAGACAAAGCGCCGTAGTAATTACGTGCGTCAAGGCTGAACTCATCTTCAAAGCTCTTTTTCCATATAGATTCGCCGCCGCAGCCTGTACCCTCCGGGTCGCCACCCTGAATCATAAAATCTTTTATTACACGGTGAAAAATCAAGCCGTTATAATAACCGTTTTTCGCATGCGTTGTAAAATTTTCCACCGCTTTAGGCGCAATTTCCGGGAAAAGCACAAAAGTCATATCTCCCCTGTTTGTTTTGATAACAGCCTTTACGCCATCCTTAACTTCCAACTGATTCATAAAATTTATCCTTTCTTAAAGCTTTACGTTTTCATTAATTTCACACAAAACCTCTTTGTCAATTTTCATAACTTTACGGTCGTATGTCATAAGTCCGTTTAACTCGTCTTCAACGTCCGTCACCTGGGTGTAAACCGTGGCAGAGAGACCTTTGCTAATCTGTGGTATTATGGTTTTTTCAAACAGCCTTTTATACGCCTTTGTAATACTTTGCTTTGACTTATACACCTTATAACCGAAGAATTTATCATTAAAAGTATGACCATTAACACGTATTCCCAAACCGCCAAACTCTGTTAAAAGCCACGGCTTTATGCCCTGCTTAACCACTATGGGGGTAAAATATATATGCTTGGAAATAACATCGGTTACTCCTCTGTCATGCCAGCCCGATGCACTGTCAACAATTCTCGTTTTATCCCATTTTTTCAGCAAATTATAGGCTTTTGCACTGTCAAACTGTCCCCATCCCTCGTTAAAAGGCACCCACATTGCGATACAGGGGCAGTTATAAAGAGTATCAACCATTTCCTTTAATTCTTTATAATACAAATCTCTGGCAGCGATATCAGTTCTGTGAAATGTTTTATAATTTGTGTCGTCAAGATTAACGCCGATAAAAGGCAAAACGCTTATTTCAAGTCCGTATTTACCGCCACCGTTAACCATATCCTGCCATACGATAATGCCATTAACATCGCAGTAATGATACCACAAAAGCGGTTCAATCTTAATATGCTTGCGAAGCATATTGAAACCGCATTCCTTAACGGTTTTAACATCGTATTCCATAGCATCGTTAGAGGGTGGAGTTAAAAATCCGTCGGGATAGTATCCCTGGTCAAGAAGCCCGTTTTGAAAATACGGTTTATTATTCAAAAAGAGCCTCGGAACGCCTTTGTCATCATTGCCGACAGAAAATTTTCTCATTGCAAAATAGGATTTGATAACATCCTTTTTGTATTTAAAAACAGCGCTGTACAAAAATGGAGACTCCGGAGACCAGGATTTAAAACCGGGAATTTTAATGCAGTTTTCAGTGGTGTCAGCAATCTGCTGGTCGCCGTCATAAATAATCACTTCCACGCTGTCCTGCAAACCGAAATCAAAGGTGACCTGCTCTTTGTCAAAATCGGGAGTTATGCGGATTTTTGATATATCGATATATTCCTGCGGCACGGATTCAAGCCATACTGACTGCCATATACCCGACTGGGGAGAATACCATATTCCGCCCCTTTTTGTATTCTGCTTTCCTCGTGAATACTGATTATCCTCACACACGTCGCTGACAATAACATTAAGAACATTTACGCCGTCGTTAAGGAAATCGGTTATATCAAAAGTAAAGGGTGTGTATCCGCCGTGATGTACACCTGCCTCATTTCCGTTTATAAGCACACGGGCAATCTGGTCAACGGCTCCGAAATTTATAAGCACTCTGCCTTTATTAAAGCCGTCAGGCAATTCAAATTCTTTTTTATAAATCAAAAATTCACTATGTTTAAGCCCCCTGTTAACGCCGGAAAGCGGACTTTCCGGTGAAAAAGGCACGCATATATCATAACGGTATATTTCGGGTATTTCATCTTTTGCCGAAAAGGCAAGATGCCACATACCATTAAGGCTTATATAGCTGTCACGTACAAACTGTGGTCTGGGATATTCGGGAAGTGGACAGTTTTTGTCCAAATTCTCCCCCCATTTTGTGTAAAGCATTACTTTTCCTCCACAACGATTTTTCCGTCAACTATCTGCACATATTTATTGCAGATTTCAAGTGCGGCTTTTTTATGGGATACAATTATACATGTTTTATTTTTTAATTCTTTAAGGTTAGTTAAAAATCTCTTTTCCGTCTCTTCATCAAGGGCAGAGGTAGCCTCGTCCAGAAGAATAACAGGTGATTTTGAAAGCAGGGAACGTGCAATGGCAAGACGCTGAATCTGTCCTTCAGACAATCCCAATCCTCTCTCTCCGATAACGGTCTCAAGTCCTTTTGGCAAATCGTCGATAAATTGGTCAGCGCAGGAAATTTTCACAGCCTGTTGAATTTCCTCCTCTGTTACATCGCTGTTGATGAACAAAAGATTTTCTCTAATAGTGCCTGACAAAAGCATATTACCCTGGGGTACATAAGAAAACAGCCGCCGGGTATGCATATCAACAAGTATATTTTCGCCGCCGCAATTAAGCTCAATTACGCCGTTTTCAACCTTAAATACGCCTAAAAGCAACTTCAGCAAAGTGCTCTTGCCTATTCCGGATATACCCATAATAGCCACAAAATCGCCTTTTTTTACACTTAAAGAAGTGTTATCAAGAATAATATCTCTGTCGTATTTAAAGGAAATATCTTTAAATTCAATAGTGTCAAGTCTGTTGTATGTATCTTCAACGTCAATATCTTTATTGTTATTAGTAGGCTCATCCGGCAGATTTTCTATTTCCATAAGTCTTTCAGCCGACGCCAGCAGAGCAAAATACTTCGGCATTACATTTGAGAGCGATGCAAAAGGTGATTGTATCTGATTAACAAGCTGAAGCATAGCTGTAACAGTACCGTAATCAAGACCGTGAATAAGCCTGTATGAGCCAAAAACAAGGGCAAAAACGTAACCCAGATTAAACACCACATTCAACGAGGCATTGGCCGAAATAGTGAAAAAGCGGTGCTTCATTTTAGCCTTATAGTTTTCCTCCTGCAAGTCGTTTGTTTCGACTGAAATCTTTTTTTCAACTACAAAAGATTTTATTACAAGGAGATTTGAAAGCGCCTCCTGAATAAAGGAACGGGTTTTACCCTCCGTTTCCTGTATGGCTTTGTGCAGACGTTTAAGCGTTTTTCTGAACATCTGTGTGCACAGGAAAACAAGCATACCGCCCACAAGGAAAACAAGTGCGAATATTTTGTCAATGGCAACAAGATATGCGAAAGCACAGACAAGTTTTACAATAAAAAACAGAGCGTTGGGCAATATAGTGGTAAAGCCGTCAGTTATAACAACCACGTCATTGAACATTCTGTTTTGAAGCTCGCCTGTGTGATATGCGGATACCTTTGAAAAATCCTTTTTCATTATCACATCAAGCATATGCTGTTTAAAAATCATTTCCAGCCTGCCTTTGCAGCGTTCCGTTGCGCTCCTGCCTATAAGGGTAAGCGTAGTCTGAACGGTGATAAGCAGAAGAAAACACAGCGCATAATGCATAACCTTCTCAAAAGAATGGTCAATGGCGGCGGCGTTGATTATATGCTTTGAATAATTGGCGTACAAAATCGTCAAAGCGGCTCCTGTAACATTAGTAAATATAAGGGTATAAACCTTCCACCGCTGAGATTTGCATATTGAATAAATCCATTTTAATATATAAATATCAGATTTATCAAATTTTCTCTTTGAACTGTCTTTCAAAATAAACTCCCCTGCTTATTTTTTAATAAGCTTTCTTTTAATTCTACCTAAAAAATTATGGGTGTGCACAATTACGGGTCTTACAGGAATAAGCGCAACCCACACTTTGCTGTAAAGTTTATATAATTTATCGTTTTCGCAGTCAACATATTTTTTGCCTTTTCTGTAAAAGCCCACAAGTTTACCGCATATCATATCGTCTGTAACATATTCACGTTTTAGCAAATTATCGCCCATAATAATATAATGGTCGTCGTGCACCTCTATAATGCGATGCATAATATATCTGCCGTCGGAAGTAATGTAAACAGGAACATCATATTTTTTAAGTCTGCCGTCTGGCTTTACAACAATAATATTATCTCTGTGCTGACGTATAAGTGGCCACATAGAAGTGCCCATTGTAAGCCCGGTATATGTTCCGCCTTTATCAAGTATCTCTTTTATTGAATAAACTTCAGACATAACAAACCTCTTTAAGTTCATTAAATATTATTTAATTATAACAGATTAGTATTAACAAATCAATCATTATTAAGTAAACAAAAAGGTCAGCATAGCTAAGCTACGCCAACCCCTTTGAATTGTTGATTATTATTTAATGATAGAAGTTCCTGTCATTTCCTCCGGCTGGGGAAGATTCATAACCTTGAGCATTGTAGGAACAATATCGCAAAGCTTGCCGCCTTCACGAAGCTCAACATCACCGCAGTTAACTACAATAAACGGAACCTTATTAGTAGTATGAGCAGTAAATGGAGAACCGTCCTCCTCTTTCATAAGGTCGGCGTTGCCGTGGTCGGCAGTAACAAACAGAGTACCGCCATTTTCCATAACAGCTTCATAAAGGGAGCCTACGCACTTATCCACAGCCTCAACAGCGGCAACGGCTGCGTCAAACACGCCCGTATGTCCTACCATATCGCAGTTTGCAAAGTTAACGATAACAACGTCATACTTACCCGAACGCACAGCCTCGTCAAGTTTTTCAGAAACCTTGTATGCGCTCATCTCAGGCTGAAGGTCATAGGTTGCAACCTTAGGGGATGGAATGAGTATTCTGTCCTCGCCCTCATTAACAGCTTCAACACCACCGTTAAAGAAGAAAGTAACGTGCGCATATTTCTCTGTTTCAGCAATTCTTAGCTGGGTCATACCTCTGTCTGCAAGATACTCGCCGAAAGTATTTGTAAGCACCTGTGGTTTAAATGCAACGTCAACATTAGGCATTGTTGCATCATACTGGGTCATACAAACATAATTTACATCAAATTTTTTACGCTCAAAACCTGTGAAATCATCATCAACAAATGTTCTTGTAATTTCTCTTGCTCTGTCGGGGCGGAAATTAAAGAATACAACGCTGTCAAGCTCGCCTATTCTTCCCTCATCTTTAAGGCATACTGTGGGAAGAATAAACTCATCGGTAAGATTTTTACCATCACTGTCAATAGTTTCATAGGAAGCCTTGATTGCCTCTACCGGGTCTTCAGCCTGAATACCTTTGCCGAAAACAAGAGCGTCGTAAGCCTTTTTAACTCTGTCCCAGTTATTGTCACGGTCCATTGCATAGTATCTGCCTACAACAGTGGCAACCTTGCCCACGCCGATTTCGTTCATTTTTTCAATAGCTTCGGCAACAAAATCCTTACCCGAAGTAGGGGGCACATCACGACCGTCCATAATGCAGTGAAGGTAAACCCTATCCTGACCGAGCATTTTTGCAAGACGTACAATCGCCCATATATGAGTATTATGAGAATGTACTCCGCCGTCGCTCATAAGACCCATAAGATGAAGAGAAGTTCCGTTATCTATTGACTGCTGAATAGCGGTAACAAGAGCGTCATTCTGATAAAAATCTCCGTCTTCAATGGATTTTGTAATACGTGTAAGTTCCTGATAAACAACTCTGCCGGCTCCCATATTTGTATGGCCAACCTCAGAGTTACCCATCTGACCGTCAGGCAGTCCTACGTCCAATCCTGACGCACCGATATAGGTGTAAGGGTATTCCTTCATCAGTTTATCAATATTCGGCTTTTTTGCTGCGGCAACCGCATTGCCGTAGTCGGACGGATTATGTCCGAAGCCGTCAAGAATACAAAGTACATTAGTTTTTTTCATTATATATTCCTCCGAAAAGCAATGTTTGTTATAAAAATCATACGGGCAACACCTGCTGCCCGTATTAATATATTATTTTGAAGCGGCTTTAACAATAACCGAAAAGTCCTCTGCTTTAAGAGATGCGCCGCCGATAAGACCGCCGTCAACATTTACCTTTGCAACAAGCTCATCTGCGTTTTTAGCATTCATTGAACCGCCGTACTGAATTGTAACTGCTTCAGCAGCGTCTGCGCCGTAAGCTTCTGCAATAGCGCTGCGGACAAATCCGTTGCCCTCGTCTGCCTGATCCGCTGTAGCAGTAACACCTGTACCGATAGCCCATACAGGCTCATAAGCGATAATTACATTTTTAAGCTGGTCTGCTGTTACATTTGTAAGAGCCATCTTTGTCTGATATTTAAGAAGTGTTTCTGTATAGCCAAGCTCTCTTTGCTCAAGTGTTTCGCCTACGCAGACAATTGGCTTAAGACCCTTTTCAAGAGCTTTAAGTGTACGAAGGTTTACAGTCTGGTCTGTTTCGCCGAAATATGTTCTTCTCTCG
The DNA here is from genome assembly GCA_964465835.1 of uncultured Bacteroides sp. GTDB lineage: Bacteria > Bacillota > Clostridia > Oscillospirales > Acutalibacteraceae > Eubacterium_R. The sequence continues at coordinate 26,546 of CAYXLH010000017.1, forward strand.
CTGTGACCGATTACAACGTATTCAACGCCAAGTTCAAGAAGCATATCAGCGGCAACCTCGCCGGTATATGCGCCGCTGTCCTTGAAGTGAACATTTTCAGCGCCAATTTTGATGTTTGAGCCTTTAGCTGCTGCAACTGCCGCCGGAATATCAACGAAAGGCACACAAAGTACAACTTCACAGTCTGCGTCTGCAACAGGCGGTTTCATAGCCTCAATAAGTTCTGTTGTCTGTGCAGGAGGTTTGTTCATTTTCCAGTTACCTGCGATAACTGCTTTTCTTCATTCTTTTTTCATTATTATTACCTCTTTTTATGCAATTATATGGGCGAAACGAATTCACCCATATAAAAATTATCAGTCTTTGTCCTGGAGAGCGGCAATACCCGGAAGTTCTTTGCCCTCAAGGAATTCAAGAGAAGCGCCGCCGCCTGTTGAAATGTGACTCATTTTGTCTGAGAAACCAAGCTTTGTAACTGCTGCAACTGAATCGCCGCCGCCAATGATTGAAATAGCGCCGGATTCTGCTACTGCATTAGCTACTGCGATTGTACCTGCGGCAAAATTATCCCATTCTGAAACGCCCATAGGACCGTTCCAGATTACTGTGCCTGCACCCTTGATTGCGTCAGCAAAAATCTCCTGTGACTTAGGTCCGATATCAAGACCCATCCAATCGTCGGGAATTTCATCGGAATTAACAATCATAGCCTCGGTATTCTCGTTATATTCCTTGCCTACCTTGTTGTCAACGGGAATAAGGAAGTTAACGCCTTTTGCCTTAGCGTCAGCCATCATCTGACCTGCTTTCTCAATCCAGTCAGCCTCAAGAAGTGAGGTGCCGATATTGTGGCCGAGATATTTCATAAATGTATAAGCCATACCGCCGCCGATGATGATTGTATCGCACTTCTCAATAAGGTTTGAAATTACGCCGATTTTATCGGAAACCTTTGCGCCGCCGAGAATGGCAACGAGCGGTCTTTTAGGATCAGCAAGAGCACCGCCCATAAACTTAATTTCTTTCTGAATAAGATATCCGCATACAGCAGGAAGATATGATGCAACGCCTGTTGTTGAACAGTGTGCTCTGTGGGCTGTGCCGAAGGCATCGTTTACAAAAATATCTGCAAGAGAAGCAAGTTCTTTAGAGAAATTCTCTTCGTTCTTTGTCTCTTCTTTTCTGTAACGTACGTTTTCAAGAAGCATAACCTCGCCGTCTTTAAGGTCGGCAGCCATAGCCTTTGCATTCTCGCCTACAACATTCTCATCCTCTGCAAGTTTAACCTCTGTACCGAGATATTCGGAAAGCTTCTTTGCAACAGGTGCAAGTGAAAATTCAGGCTTGTACTCGCCCTTAGGTCTGCCAAGATGTGAGCAAAGAATAACCTTTGCTCCCTGCTCCATAAGATACTTAATGGTTGGAAGTGCGGCAACTATTCTCTTGTCGTTGGTAATTTCGCCGTCTTTAAGCGGAACATTGAAATCACAGCGGGCAAGAACTCTTTTACCCTTTACATCAATATCTTCAATAGTCTTTTTGTTTAATGCTTCCATAATATAACCTCTCTAATAGAATATAGTTTATTAATTTCAGTCTAATCAATTATATATTATTTTGAGCAAATATGCAACAATTAATTACTTATTTGTTATTTTTTTATCAAATATTATGCCATAAAATTCAAAAAACAGTACAAAGTATAAAAATCCCCTGCGGAAAACCGCAGGGTGTTTTTTGGTTAAATGCAGTGTTAAATTAGTCTTCAAGTGCTTTCTTAACAGAAGCAAGTTCGTCTGCAAGTTCTTTTGGAAGTTTGTCGCCGAATTTAGCGTAAAGCTCGTCAACGCCCTTGAGTTCTTCTTCCCAAGCGTCCTTATCAACGTCAAGGATTTTGTCAAGGTCTTCCTCAGTCATATCAAGACCTTCAAGGTTGATATCCTTTGCATAAGGAAGATAACCGATAGCAGTTTCCTGAGCGTCAACCTTACCGTCGCAACGGTCAATAATCCAGTCGAGAACACGAAGGTTATCACCGAATCCAGGCCACAGGAAGTTGCCATCATCATCCTTACGGAACCAGTTAACATTAAAGATTTTAGGAGCCTTTTCAGGGTCAAGACCTGCACCGATTTCAATCCAGTGCTTCCAGTAATCACCCATATTGTAACCGCAGAACGGAAGCATAGCCATTGGGTCACGG
>CAYXLH010000018.1:0-26185 GCA_964465835.1 uncultured Bacteroides sp.
AAAACCCCTTTCTCTTTCAGATTACGGAAAGTTGACTTTCTTTGAGCCGGATTATGATACTTTTAAATGTATTAATGTTTGTAAAAACGCTATTGAAATGGGCGGTCTTCATCCTGCCGCCGCTAACGGCGCAAATGAAGAAAGTGTAAAATTATTCCTTGACGGTAAAATTAAATTCACTGATATTGCATATCTTAATAACGAAGCTATGAAGAACGCTGATGATAAAAAAGATTTTACACTTCAGGATGTTCTTGATACCGATAGAAAAGCAAGAGATTTTGTACTTGAGGCGATTAAGTGTTAACTAATATTTGGAATACAGTATATCCCATATTGATTGCAGTTTTATTTTTTGAACTGATTATTATAATTCACGAGGCAGGGCATTTTGCCGCCGCACGGCTTATGAAAATTAAGGTCAATGAATTTTCTATCGGTATGGGACCGAAAATTTTTCAGCGAAAAAAAGGCGATACTGCATATACCCTGCGATTGATTCCCTTTGGCGGATACTGTGCTATGGAAGGGGAGGACGAAAGCAGTGATGACAAAAACGCATTTTCCAACAAAAAGGTTATTCAGCGTATATTTGTTGTCATTGCCGGTGCGTTAATGAATTTGATTTTGGGATTAATCATAATTTCAATTATGCTTTGCTCTCAAAATCTTATCGGTACAAATACCGTGGCAAAATTTGACAACGACGCTATAAGTTCTTCCGCACTGCAGACAGGGGACAAAATTAAGTCAATAGACGGTATGCGCGTTTATACTGCTACCGACGTGTCAACAGGGCTTTCACGAAGCACCGATGACCATGTGACAATGGTGGTTGAAAGGCAGGGAAAAGACATAGAAATTGATGTACCTTTTAAAACTCAAAAGTATGAAGGACATCAGTATCTGGCAATGGACTTTTACATTCTCGGAGTTGAAAAAACAGTCGGAAATGTGATTTTGAACACTTTTAAAGAATGGGTGTCATATGCGAGAATGGTGTTTTTGTCTGTCCATGACATCATAGCAGGACGTTACGGATTCAGCGATTTGGCAGGTCCGGTAGGCGCAGTTTCCATAGTTTCTGACGCAGTTAAAGTAAGTTTGCCGTCAATGTTCAGAATAATGGCTTTGCTTACGATTAATGTGGGACTGTTTAATCTGTTTCCTATTCCGGCACTGGACGGCTGGAGACTGTTTATGCTTATTTTTGAGGGCGTTACAAGAAAAAAACTGCCGTCAAAATGGGAATGGGCAATAAATAGCATAGGACTTGTTCTTCTTTTGGGACTTATGTGTGTTATTACTTTTTCGGATATAACAAAACTTATTAAATAAAATGTGTGTGGTGAGTGTTATGAAAAGAACTTCTAAGAAAATAAAAATAGGAAATACTTTTATCGGAGGCGGCTCTCCTGTGCTTGTTCAGAGTATGATTAACGTGCCGTCAACAGATATAGAAGGCTCGGTAAAGCAGGCTGTTGAACTTGAAAAAGCAGGCTGTCAGATAATAAGATTTGCCATTCCTGATAATGATGCTCTCGCCCTCGTGGAGCCTATCAAAAATGCAGTCAGTGTTCCTCTTGTGGCGGATATTCATTTTGATTACAAACTTGCTCTCGGCGCCGCCGAACGAGGAATTGATAAAATAAGAATTAACCCTGGTAATATCGGATCTTACGACAGAGTTAAAGCGGTTGCCGATATCTGCCGTCAGAAAAATATTCCTATAAGAATCGGCGTGAATTCCGGATCTCTTGAAAAAGAGATTCTTGCTGAATACGGCTCTCCAACTCCGGAGGCTATGGTTAAATCTGCCCTTTATCATGCCTCACTTCTTGAAAAATTTGATTTTGACGATATAGTTATATCAATTAAATCCTCCAATGTTAACACGATGATTAAGGCATACGAGCTTGCCGCCGAGGAGTGTGATTATCCGCTTCATCTCGGCGTTACAGAAGCCGGTACAAAACATATGGGTATAATTAAATCTTCTGTTGGTATAGGCTCTCTTCTAACTCACGGTATAGGTGATACAATTCGTGTAAGTCTTACCGACGACCCTGTTCAGGAGGTTTATGCCGCTTTTGATATCCTTAAAGCAATAGGAATGAAAACAGACTGCCCATATCTTATATCCTGTCCTACCTGCGGACGTACAAGAATAGATTTGGTCGGACTTGCAAATAAAGTTGAAGAAAGACTTAGAGGCTGTAATAAGCCTATTAAGGTTGCCGTTATGGGTTGCATTGTAAACGGACCCGGTGAAGCAAAAGAGGCGGATATCGGTATTGCTGGCGGCGACGGATGCGGACTGATTTTCAAAAAAGGCGAAATTCTCCGCAAAGTTGATGAAGATAAATTACTTGACGAATTGATGAAAGAGATAGACAAATTATAATGATGCAATTTTACAATTATTTTGCAAATTACATAAAAGACAGCGACCTTGCCGTAATTGGTTCGGGAGAGATTTTTAATCTTAAAATAAGGCGTGCTTCGAGAACAGTTGAAATTGGTATTGCTCTTGATAGTGTTATTGATTATTCCGTCATTGCTTCAGCACAGAAATCGCTGGCGGAAAATATGGAGCTAAATAAGGCAGTTATAAGGTGCAAATATCCCCAATCTGCCTTTAATGTTGATGATATTGAGAAAATTCTACAGCCGGTATGTAGCGCACACGCAGTAATTAATGGTTTTTTCAGCGGCGTTGAGGGCGCTGTTGAGGATGATACGCTGACATTGTTTTTGAAAATGGGCGGCAAGGACGTGCTTGAAGCTCAGAAAATTGACTCCGTTATTTCGCAGTACATATATGAAAGCTTTGAAATTGATTTAACTGTATCTTTTATGGAGGTTCAGGCGTTTGATATTGAAAAGGCAGTAAAACAAGCTGTCAGCGAAAAACAGCAGGTAAAAATTAAAGAAAAAGAAGAAAAAGAGAAAAATGTTACTCACGAAATTCTTGGTAACACACCTCTTTATGCCGACACAAGAAGGGTCGTTTTTGGCAGACAGATAAGAGAGCTTCCTAAGCCGATTAACACGGTAAACCCTGATGACGGATTTATTACCGTTTGGGGTGATGTTCTCAAAAGTGAAAGCAGAGATACCAAAAGAGGAGATTCAAAAATATTCTCTTTTGATATCTCCGATTATACTTCTTCAATTACCGTAAAAATGTTTGAGAAAAATGCGGTGATTGAGCCTGTTATTAAGGCTATAGGTTCATCAGGTACCCTTATAATTAATGGTTCTTACCAGTATGATAAATTTTCAAATGAATTTGTGCTTCGCCCTAACTCAATAGAAAGCGTTAAAAAGAGTGAAAAAGAGGATAATGCCCCCGAAAAGAGAGTTGAACTTCACCTTCATACCTCTATGTCGGAAATGGACGGTATTACTTCTGCAAAACTGCTTGTTGAGCGTGCTGCAAAATGGGGTCACAGAGCCGTTGCTGTTACAGACCACGGTGTTGTACAAGCTCTGCCGGAGGCTTATGCCCAAGCAAAAAAATCGGGAATTAAACTTATTTTAGGTATGGAAGGTTATCTGGTTGATGATGAACTCTATCCCGATTTTATGAATTTGAAATTAAAGGAATTCAGGCGGCATCATATAATTCTTCTTGTTAAAGAAGATACCTCAATGGACGAGGATATACCCAAGGAAGAACGTAAGTACGGCCGTAAAAATCTTTATGAGCTTATCAGCCATTCAAATGTAAAAACCTTTAAATCACGTCCTCTTATTCCGAAATCACTGCTTGCAAAAAAGCGTGCAGGCATTCTTATAGGCTCTGCCTGCGAGCAGGGCGAGGTTTATCAGGCAATTCTTAGAAATGAAAGCCAGGAAAAAATTGAGGAAATAGCCTCTTTTTATGACTATCTTGAAATTCAGCCCAACGGCAATAATGCCTTTATGTTCCGCAGTGAAAGAGAGCTTCACGAAAGAGTCAACAGCGAAGAAGATTTAATTAATATTAATAAACGAATTATTGATATTGCCGATAAGCAAGGCAAGCTTGTTGTTGCCACAGGTGACGTCCATTTCCTTGATGAAAAGGACGCTCAGTTCAGAGCGATTATTATGGCGTCAAAGGGTTTTGACGATGCTGATAATCAGGCGCCTTTGTATTTTAAAACTACTGACGAAATGCTTAAAGACTTTGAATGGGCAGGGGATCGGGCAAAGGAATTTGTTATTGACAATCCCAATAAAATTGCCGATATGATTCAGGATAATATTCCCCCAAGCCCTCCCGGAACTTTCCAGCCTCATATTGACGGCGCCAACGAGGACCTGACAGAAAAATGCTGGAGCATGGCAAAGGATCTTTACGGCGATCCGGTTCCCGAGTATGTTGCGTCACGTCTTGAACGTGAGCTTCAGTCAATTATCGGTCACGGCTACGGCGTGCTTTATGTTATCGCAAAGCGTCTTGTTGAGGAGTCGGAGAGAAACGGGTACCTTGTAGGTTCACGAGGTTCAGTAGGTTCATCTCTTGCCGCTCATTTCGGTGGTATTTCAGAAGTTAATCCTCTTGCTCCCCATTATTACTGTAAAAAGTGCAAGCACAGTGAGTTTTTCCTTAAAGGTGAATATGGCTCGGGCTTTGATCTTCCGCCTAAAAACTGTCCCGAATGCGGAGAACCGATGAAGCGTGACGGTCACGAAATTCCGTTTGAAACTTTCCTGGGATTTGACGGTGATAAAGAGCCTGATATTGACCTTAATTTCTCCGGTGAATATCAGTCACGTTCTCACAGATTTACCGAGGAATTATTCGGTAAAGAATATGTGTTTAAAGCAGGAACAATGGCAACTGTTGCCGATAAAACTGCTTACGGTTATGTTTGTAAGTATCTTGAAGAACGTGATTTGTATGCCTCCACCTCAAAGGCGGAAATTGACAGGCTTACAGTGGGTTGTACAGGCATCAAGAGAACAACCGGTCAGCACCCGGGCGGTATGGTTGTTGTTCCCGATAAATATACAGTTGAGGATTTTACTCCTATTCAGTATCCCTCAAATGATGAGAAAAAAGGTACATATACAACTCATTTTGACTTTAAAAATTCACTTCATGATACACTGCTTAAACTGGACGAGTTAGGACACGATAATCCTACTTTGTATAAATATCTTGAAGATTCTACCGGAATTCCTGTTATGGATGTTGATTTGTCTGACCCTAAGCTTTACGAGCTGATTACATCGACAAAGCCTCTCGGAATTTCTCCCGACGATATTGACTGCGAAACAGGCACGCTTGCAATTCCCGAAATGGGTACGCCTTTCGTTATCGGTATGCTTGTTGAGGCACATCCAAAAACTTTTTCGGATCTGCTCCAGATATCCGGCTTGTCCCACGGCACCGATGTTTGGTTGGGCAACGCTCAGGAGCTTATCAATAACGGCACCTGCAATATTTCACACGTTATAGGATGCCGTGACGATATTATGACATATCTGCTTCATAAGGTTGAGGCATACGAGCAAAATACAGGCAAGGAGTCGCCTTTATCTAAAAAAGACTGCTTTAAGATTATGGAATATACCCGAAAGGGTAAAGCACCTAAGGAACTGCCTCCCTACGAGGAAGCAATGAAAACAATAGGAGTTGAGCAGTGGTATATTGACTCCTGCTATAAGATTAAATATATGTTCGCCAAGGCACACGCTGCGGCTTATGTTATTGCCGCACTTCGTATTGCCTGGTACAAAATTTATTATCCCATACATTTTTATTCTGCATTCTTTACTGTCCGCGGCGGAGCTATTGACGCTGTTGCCGCAGTTCAGGGCAAAGAGGCTGTTAAAAAGAAAATGAATGAAATCAAATTAAAGGGCAACGACGCTACCGCAAAAGAGGAATCCCAGTATGTGGTGCTTCAGATTGTTATAGAGATGCTTGCCCGCGGATATGAATTTTTACCAGTTGATTTGTATAAATCCGACTGGCGTATTTATCAGATTGAGGACGGTAAAATTCGGCTGCCGTTTTCCGCTATTGACGGTATCGGTGAAACAGCTGCCCAATCTATTGCTGATGCAGTTCAAAGAAATCCAGAGGGATTTATTGCTTCCGATGATTTGGCCAACGAGCCGGGTGTCGGTAAATCGGTTGTAGATGCTCTCAGAAGTGCAGGAGCGCTGGGCGATTTGCCCGAATCAAAACAGATTTCTCTGTTTTAAAAATAACAGTTGACAATATCGCTTTATTGTGATAGCATATTAGCACGCTAAAGTGAAAATTGTGAGGTTACTATATGAAAAGATATTCAAAAATAACGCCTGAGGGCAGCCGCGATTATCTCTTTGAAGAATGTGATGACCGCCGTAAGGTTGAGAGAATTTTGTCCGACTTGTTCAAGGAAAATTCTTACAGAAAAGTAATAACCCCTTCAATAGAATTTTTTGATGTGTTCAAAAGCAATAACACAGGAATTGAAGCAGAGAATATGTATAAGCTTACCGATTCAAAGGGCAGAACAACGGTGCTTCGTCCCGATAATACTATGCCCATTGCACGTATGGTTGCAACAAGACTTAATACCGAGGCTTTTCCGGTAAGGCTATATTACAATCAGAGTGTTTTTGTTAGAGGTAAAGACCTTGCCGGTAATGTTAATGAAATTGCTCAAAGTGGTGTTGAGTTTATCGGAGACGGCAGTATTGAGGCCGATGTTGAAGTTATCAAAATGGCTGTTGAAAGCATTAAAAGGTGCAATCTTAATTCCTTTAAAATTGAAATAGGCAATGCGGCTTTCTTTAATTTAATACTTGATAAAATGAATATTCCCGACAACTGCAAGGTGGATATTTGTCATTTGATAGAGGGTAAGAATTACGGTGCACTTAACGATTTGCTTGATCGTCTTGAGCCTTGCAAAGAGGCTGATGTTATCAAACGTCTGCCACGTCTTTTCGGCGGATGCGAGGTTATAGACGAGGCAAAGGAGATTTATAACGACCGTACTGCAAATAATGCCCTTGATTATCTTAAAAAAGTTTATGATATGCTTTGCGAAGCAGGACTTGAAAAGTATATTATGCTCGATTTGGGTCTTGTTAACAGAAGTAATTATTATACCGGCGTAATTTTTCACGGTTACGCTGAGGGTTCGGGAATTTCCGTTTTGTCAGGTGGACGATATGATAATCTGCTTGAAGAGTTTGGTATGCCGGCTCCTGCTATCGGCTTTGCTGTTGAAGTAGGCGCATTATGCGAGGCAATGCGTGAGGTTATAAATATTGAACGCCCTATTCGTATTGCATTAACCAAGGGCAGGCTCGAAAAGTGCTCTGTTGCTTTGTTTAAAACAATGGGTCTTGATACATCCCAGCTTGAAAACAAGGGACGCAGACTGATTTTGCCTGTTGATAAATATGAGGCGGTGCTTTCAAAAGCTCCCGATGTAATTACTTATGTGGAACACGGTGTTTGTGATATCGGCATCGTAGGAAAAGATACTATTGTTGAGCACGGTAATTCCTTTTACGAGGTTATGGATCTTAATATCGGAAAATGCAGATTTGCCCTTGCCTGCCCGAAAGGAACTGATTTCTTCTCAGGCTATAAGAGAAAGGTTGTTGCATCAAAATATCCAAAGGTTGCAAAAGAATTTTTTGAATCAAAGGGTATGGATGTTGATGTTATTAAAATTGAAGGAAGCGTAGAATTGGCTCCGCTTCTGGGACTTGCCGATGGTATTGTTGATATTGTTGAAACAGGTTCAACCTTAAAGGAAAACGGACTTGAAGTAGTAGAAGAAATTATGCCTATTTCTGCAAGAGTTATTGTAAATATGGCTTCAATTAAACTCAGAAAAGCAGAAATTGAAGAATTTTTGACTGATTTGGAACTTGCAAGTCAGGTATAGGAGGACGGGATATGAAAATCACCAGAGCAAACGGCAAGGCGGAATATGCCCTTGTTGAAAATCTAAAAAAACGTGCCGGAGAAACCGATGCAAAAATCGTTGACATAGTTACAAATATAATTAAAAGTGTAAAAGAAGATGGCGACGAGGCTGTAAGGGAGTTTACAGTTCGTTTTGACGGCGGACTTCCTAAAAAATCTGTTATTGAAAAAGATGAACTTCAAACATATCTTGATATGGTTGATGAAGAATTTAAAAAGGCAATTATAAATGCAAAAAATAATATATTTAATTTCCATCAGCGTCAGGCTCAGCAGTCCTGGATGACAACTAAGGAAAACGGCGTAATTATGGGTCAGCGTGTACGAGGTCTTAAAAGAGTTGGTATTTATGTACCCGGCGGTACAGCTGCTTATCCCTCATCTGTTCTGATGAACGCTATTCCTGCAAAAATTGCCGGCGTTGAGGAAATTATTATGGTTACTCCTCCCGGAAAGGACGGCAATCCTAATGAAAATATTATGGCTGCCGCAGCAGTTGCCGGTGTTGATAAAGTATATCTTGTGGGCGGAGCACAGGCTGTTGCAGCACTTGCTTACGGTACGGAAAAAATACCTAAGGTAGATAAAATCGTAGGTCCCGGCAATATTTTTGTCGCTACGGCAAAAAAACTGCTTTATGGCGTTGTTGATATTGACATGGTTGCAGGTCCGTCCGAAATACTTATTGTTGCCGATAAAACTGCAGACCCGTCATTTTTGGCAGCGGACCTTATGAGCCAGGCAGAGCATGACACTATGGCAAGTGCAATTCTGCTTACAACATCATCAGAACTTGCAAAGGCAACGTTAAGAGAAATTGACAAGCAGATTAAATATCTTGACAGACAGGAGATTATTCTTCAGTCACTTGAAAATTACGGCGAAATTATCGTTTGCGAAGATTTACAGCAGGCTATTGATTTTGCCAATGAGCTTGCTCCTGAGCATCTTGAACTTTGTATCAGCGAACCACTTAAATATATCGGCAAGGTTGATAACGCAGGTTCTGTATTTCTTGGAAACTGGGCGCCGGAGCCTTTGGGCGATTATTATGCAGGACCGAACCATGTTCTGCCTACATCTGGAACGGCAAGATTTTTCAGCCCTCTTTCTGTTGACAGCTTTATTAAAAAGTCATCGTTTATATATTATACCCCTGCCGAGCTTCGCAATGCGAAGGATGATATAATCAAGCTTGCAGATACCGAGGGTCTGACCGCTCACGCAAACTCAATTAAAGTAAGATTTGAATGAGGTAATTTTATGAGAACAGCAACGGTAGAAAGAAATACTAAAGAAACACAGATAAACATTGAACTTAATCTTGACGGCGGCGATGTTGAAATCTCAACAGGTATCGGTTTTTTTGACCATATGCTTACTGCTTTCGGTGTTCACGGAGGTTTCGGTTTAAAGGTGAATGTTAACGGCGATCTTGACGTTGATACCCACCATACCGCAGAAGATACCGGTATCGCTCTTGGTACCGCTTTTAAAAAGGCGTTGGGCGATATGAGCGGTATTGAACGTTACGGTACGTTTTTTATCCCTATGGATGAAAGCCTTGCCTGTGTAAGCCTTGATATTTCAAACAGACCGTTTCTTGTTTTTAATGCCGATTTTAAGCAGGAATTCTGCGGAGATTACGAAAACTGCGTAACAGAGGAATTTTGGCGTGCCTTTGCCGTAAATGCAGGTATTACTCTGCACATTAACGTACCATACGGCAGTAATGCACACCACCAGATTGAAGCAATATTCAAAGCGGCGGCGCATGCACTTAAAATTGCCGTATCAAAAAATTCGGACGGCTCTGTACTATCCACTAAAGGAGTTTTATAATGATAATTTTTCCTGCAATAGATATTATTGATGGAAAGCCCGTAAGGCTTTTTAAAGGCGATTTTTCCACTGCTCAGCGTGTTGCCGATGACGCTTTGCAAACGGCATTTGATTTTGTTGAAGCAGGAGCAGACTGGATTCATATGGTTGATTTGGACGGTTCACTGCAAAAAAAGAGAGTAAACAGCGAAACTTTTGTTACTGTTGCAAAAGAAACGTCGCTTAAAGTTGAGTTAGGCGGCGGAATACGTACTATGCAGGATATAGATTACTATGCCAGTAACGGTATCAGCCGTGTAATTCTCGGTTCTGTTGCTCTTAAAAATCCAACGCTTGTTGAAGAAGCAGTAAAGGAATTCGGCGATTTAATTGCTGTCGGTATTGACGCTAAAGGCGGATATGCCGCTGCAGAAGGTTGGACGGAGAATTCTGATATTTACTATATTGATTTGGCTCGCCGTATGGAAGATATGGGGGTTAAAACTATAATTTATACCGATATTTCCAAGGACGGTACTCTTAGCGGTCCAAATGTTAAGCAGCTTACCGAACTTAATAATGCCGTTTCCTGTAATATTACCGCATCAGGCGGCGTTACCGATATCAACGATATTATAACTCTGCGTGACAATAAGCTTTACGGTGCAATATGCGGTAAATCTATTTATAAGGGCACGCTGTCACTTGCTGAAGCGGTGGAGGTTTGTAAAAATGATTGATGTAGAAAAGTATTTTAAAAAGTCTGATTTAATTCCTGCCGTAATTCAGGAGAATTCAACAGGCGAAGTGCTTATGCTCGCCTATATGAACAGAGAATCTATGCAAAAAACTCTTGAAACAGGCTATACGTGGTTTTGGTCACGTTCAAGGCAGGAACTGTGGAATAAGGGTGCAACGTCGGGGCATCTGCAAAGAATTGTTTCAATTAAAGGCGACTGTGATGATGATACATTGCTGATAAAGGTTATTCAGACTGGCGCCGCATGTCATACCGGCTCTCACAGCTGCTTTTTTAACGATATAGAATTTACCAAAGACGGAGAATAAAAATGGACAGCATTAAAGATAGTATTAAAAACGATTACGAAACCATACTTGCAAGAAAAGATGCAAAAGAGGAAGGCTCTTATACCTGTTATCTTTTTGAGCAGGGCATTGATAAAATCCTCAAAAAGGTAGGCGAGGAGTCAACGGAAATGGTTATCGCCGCAAAAAACGGCGTTAAGGAAGAAACCGTAGGGGAAATCTGTGACCTTATTTATCATACCCTTGTTATGATGGTTGACTGCGATATAACCATTGAAGATGTAAAAGCAGTTCTTGATAAGCGTGCCGAAAAAGCCGGCAATCTTAAAAAGTTTCACGTTGTAGATAAAAATTCATAGGTTAAAGGCAGATTAAATGGCGCATAAAAGATGGGTAGTGCGTGATGCTGATAAAGAAAAAGCCTCCGCATTAAGCGAAAAATTTAATATAGACCCTTTTATCGCCTTTTTGATGGTATCAAGGGGTATTGACGATGATATGTCAGCATCGTCTTTTTTGTCGGACAGTTTTGAAGTTGTATCTCCTTTTGATTTTGCCGATATGGACGAGGCTTCTTTTGTTATAGGCGATGCGGTTGATAACGGAGAAAGAATTTGTATATACGGTGATTATGACTGCGATGGCGTTACTGCCACTGCTTTGCTTTACACTTTCCTGCGTGACGAAGGCGCAGATGTTTTTTATTATATCCCCGACCGTGAAAGCGAGGGTTACGGACTTAATAATTCAGCCGTGGATAAAATAAAGAATATGGGCGCTGATTTGATTGTTACGGTGGATAACGGCATTTCCTGTGTTGAGCAGGCGCAGCATATCTACGATTTGGGCATGCGCCTTGTAATTACCGACCATCACCAGATTGGCAGCGTTATGCCTAAAGCGGAGGCGATAGTAAATCCTCACCGTGATGATAATAATTTAAAATTTAAGGATTATTGCGGGGTTGGCGTTGCTTTTAAGCTTGTCTGCGCAATGTATGAGGGCAGTGTTGATGATTTAGTAGAAAAATATATAGATTTGGTAGCAATAGGCACAATAGCCGATGTAGTTCCTCTTGTTTATGAAAACCGTGCTTTTGTAAAAGCAGGGCTTAATAAAATTAATAACAATCCACGTCCCGGTATTTCTGCTTTTAAAAGAGAAAATTCTGCGGCGGATAAGAATTATTCTTGTACGGATATTGCTTTTCAGCTGTGTCCTAAAATCAATGCTGCCGGACGTATTGACAGTGCGCTTAAAGCATTGGAATTTCTTATTTGCGATAATGATGATGACGCATCATTTAAGTGTGAACAACTGTTTATAGATAATGCTCACCGTCAGGAAATTGAAAAAAATATTATTGATGATATTGAAGAAAAAATAAGTAAAAATCCTAAGCTTGCACAGGGTAGAGTTATTGTTATTGACGGCGAGGGCTATCACCACGGTGTTATCGGTATCGTTGCTTCTCATATATTGGAAAAATATTCTAAACCTGCTATAATAATCGGTGTTGATGAAAGTTCCGTTGCGAGAGGCTCCGCCAGGTCTGTTGAGGGATTTAATATTTTTGAGGCAATAGATGCCTGCACCGACGATTTAATTCAGTTCGGCGGACATCCTTTGGCGGCAGGAATTACCATTGATAAGGATAAAATTGATTTGTTCAGACAGCATATTAATGAATACGCTTATGAAAAATATCCTGTGATGCCCGTTCAAAAGATTGTACTTGACTGTAAACTGTCGCCATTTTATCTAACCCTTGATTTGGTTGATAATTTAAATGCGCTGGAGCCTTGCGGAGAGATGAATCCCCCTGCGGTTTTCGGTATATTTAATATGAAACTTGTCAGCGTTACACCTCTCAGCGAAGGTAAGCATATCAGAATGGAACTTGAGAAAAAGGGCAGACGCATTAAGGTTGTAAAATTTTCATCTCCTGCCGATGAGTTCCCGTACAAAACCGGCGATATTCTTAATCTTGCAGTTAAGGTATCTAAAAATCTGTACAAGGGAAAGTGGTATCTTTCGGTGCGTGCTGTTGATGTTCGCCTTGCTTCGACAGATGATGATAAATATTTTGAGGAGCTTAATGATTATCAGCTTTTTGTAAATAAATCCATATCCTGCAGTTCTCTTTATCCCGACAGGCTTGTATGCGCTGATATTTACCGTTATTTAAAGAAAAACGGCGGATATAACTATTCCTTTGACGATTTGTATTTTGAACTGCAGAGCAATGTTACATATGGTCAGCTTAAATTTGCCCTTAAAGCTTTTAAGCAGGCAGGGCTTATTAATGCCGAAAACGGAAAAATCACTGTGAATACAGTAAAGCAAAAGGTAGATTTGGAAAATACTCAAATTATAACTTTCCTGAAAGGAAGATTGAATATTGACTGAAGAATATAACGACAGATTTGACAAGTTTTTTGAACAGGTCAAACAGAATGAGTCATATGACAGTAAAAAAATAGAAAAAGCATATCTGCTTGCAAAGGATGCCCACAAAGATCAGCGCAGACGATCCGGTGAGCCTTATATAATGCACCCTGTAGCCGTTGCAAAAATTCTTTTTGACTTTGGTATGGACAACGAATGTATTATTGCTGCTTTGCTTCACGATGTTGTTGAAGATACAAAATATGACCTTGATTATATACAAAAGAATTTCGGCGATACAGTAGCGCTTCTTGTTGACGGCGTAACAAAGCTGGGTCAGATTCCACTTTCTACACGTGAGGAAGTGCAGGCGGAAAATATACGCAAAATGTTTATTGCAATGAACCAGGATGTGCGTGTAATTATTATTAAGCTTGCGGACAGACTGCATAATATGCGTACTCTCCAGCATATGCCTCCTTATAAGCAGCGTGAAAAATCACTTGAAACGCTGGAAATTTATGCGCCTATCGCTCACCGTTTAGGTATTCGTGCTTTTAAGGAAGAACTTGAAGATTTGGCAATTCGCTATCTTGACCCTATCGCTTATAAAGAAATAGACAATAATCTTTCTATGAAAAAGGAAGAGGGCGAGGTATTCCTTGCGGATATAAAACAGCAGATAAGCGATAAGCTTATGCCTATTATGAAAAATTGTCAGATTACCTCAAGAGTTAAATCGGTTCACGGCATATTCCGCAAGGTGTATATTAAGGGCAAAAATTTTGAGGAAATATATGATATCTACGCCGTGCGTATTATAGTTGACAGTGTGATTGACTGCTACAACGCTCTCGGTATTGTTCACGATATGTTTACTCCTCTGCCGGGCAGATTTAAAGATTATATTTCTACGCCGAAGCCTAATATGTATCAGTCGCTTCATACAACGGTTCTGTCAAAAAAGGGCATACCCTTTGAAATTCAAATAAGAACATGGGAAATGCACAGAACTGCGGAATTTGGTATCGCAGCGCACTGGAAATATAAGCTGGGAAAAGGCGGAAAGGATAATTTTGATACCTCGCTTCAGTGGATTAACCGTATGCTTGAAGCAGGAAATTCCGCCGAGGACGCCGTTGATATGGTCACTACTATCAAAGGCGATTTATCCATTGATGAAATATTTGTTTTTACACCAAAGGGTGATGTTAAATCCCTGCCTAAAGGCGCTACGGTAATAGATTTTGCCTATGCCATTCACTCTGCGGTAGGCAACAAAATGGTAGGCGCGAAGGTTGACGGAAGAATTGTACCCCTTGATACAAAGCTGAAAACAGGGCAGATTGTTGAAGTCCTTACTTCAAATCAGCAGGGAAAAGGCCCATCCCGTGACTGGCTTAATATTGTCAGAACAGGCGAAGCAAGGTCAAAAATCCGCTCATGGTTTAAAAAAGAACGCCGTGATGAAAATATCGTTGAGGGTAAGGATCAGCTTATCCACGAGTTTAAACGTAATTTTCTCAGATTTGAGGATGATCAGTTTGAAAAATTTGTGCTTAAAATTGCAGATCGTCAGCATTTTAGTACAATAGACGATTTTTATGCCGCCATTGGTTATGGCGGAATACAGATAAGCCGTCTTATGCCCGGTATTAAGGATGAATATAACCGTAACTGGGCTAAAAAAGAAGAACCTTCCGTACAGAATACCAATAAGGTTGAGAAAGTGCACAGAGAGCCGAAATCTTCAGGTGGCGTTATTGTTGAGGGAATTGATAACTGCCTTATTAATATGGCAAGATGCTGTAATCCGCTCCCCGGTGAGCCGATTGTCGGATTTATCACAAGAGGTCACGGACTTACAATTCACCGCCGAGACTGCAAAAATGTGCCTATTGATATTGCTCTGTCACCGGAGCCGGAACGCTGGGTAAATGCAAGATGGGACGGCAATATTAAGGTTGACGCACGTTCTACTCTTAATGTTTATGCAATAGACCGTGACGGCGTTGTGCTTGATATTACAACAACGCTGGCGGCGGCTCATATTAAAATTCATTCTATTAATGCACGTCCCATTAATGATGGCAACTGCCTTACCACTCTTACATTAAGCGTAAACGGTAAGGAACATCTTGAAAATGTAATTAAAATGCTTAACAGAATACAAGGCGTATATCTGATTGAGCGCAGTGATTTATAACGAAGATAGTGTGAACAATCACACTTTGAAGCCTGAAAAGCTATGGTGATAATATGAAAGCAGTAATTCAGCGAGTAAAATATGCAAATGTAAAAATTGACGGAGAAATCGCAGGGGAATGTAGGCAGGGATTTATGATACTCCTTGGCGTTATGAACGGTGACACTAAGCAGGAGGCGGATAAGCTTGTTAAAAAAATCCCCAATCTGCGTATTTTTGAGGATGAAAATGGCAAAATGAATTTATCCTGCCTTGATATTGACGGCGAAATGCTGGTAGTATCTCAATTTACGCTCTGCGCCGACTGTTCCCATGGCAGACGGCCGTCCTTTACTAATTCCGCACCTCCCGATGAAGCCAATGCGCTGTATGAATACGTTGTTGAGGGACTTAAAAAATCCGGCGTAAAAAGTGTACAGACGGGCAGATTCGGCGCAGATATGCAAGTGGAACTTGTTAATGATGGACCTGTTACAATAATTTTAGACAGCGGTGATTTAAAATGACAGAGATAAAAATGGCTGTATTCGGCGATTTACAGAATAATTGCTATATTTTAACCGATAAAAAAACAGGTGAAAGCGCACTTATTGACTGTACCGAGGACAGCGAAAGAATGTTCTCTTTCATTGACGGCGCAAATCTTAAATATATTCTGCTTACCCACGGACATTTTGACCATATTGGCGGAGTTGCCGCAGTAAAGAAAAAATACGGCTGTAAGGTTGTTATTTCCGAACAGGACAGTCCTATGACCGAATCTTCTAAAAATTCTCTTGCGGCGTTCTGCGGTTTAAAACAGACAAATTTTACCGCAGATATTACAGTCAATGATGGAGATATAATTACTCTCGGCAGTACAAAAATTAAAGTTATGTCAACGCCGGGACATACAAAAGGCGGCGTGTGCTATATTGCCGATGATAATATTTTCACCGGTGACACGCTCTTTTTCTGTTCCTGCGGCAGAACGGATTTCCCCGGAGGCTCATCGCCGGAGATTATACAGTCATTAAAAAGAATAGCCGCTCTTGAGGGAAATTATAATATTTATCCCGGACATGACAGAATATCTACTCTTGACTTTGAAAGAAAAAATAATCCCTATATAAAATAATTATGATACTTAAAAACATTAATCACGATTTGTCCTATGACACACAGAAAATCTGTACAATATTTTTTCCGTTGGAAAAAATATGCTCCGATGGTGAAAGCGATATAACCGTGATAACCGAGAAAAAGGCTGATATCCTTTGCGTAAATGCAAAGGTTTACGGCAGGCGGAAATACATTGAATATAAGCTTAGCGAAAACGAAGATATGGCAAACAACATGTCCCTTTTGCTGTTTAATGTTTTGAGTGAGCTGACGTCATTTGTGCCTCCATGGGGTATTCTTTACGGCGTAAGACCCGCAAGGCTTATGCACAGAAAGTGTGAGGAATTGGGCGAGCAGGGGGCATTTAAGTATTTTACCGAAGAATGCCGTGTGAATCCAGGCAAAGCGAAGCTTGCCGCTGACGTTATGAAAGCGGAAAACAGAATAATATCCCTGTCAGATGAGAAATCATTTTCCCTTTATGTTTCAATTCCTTTTTGCCCAAGCAGATGTCTGTACTGTTCCTTTGTTTCCCACAGTATAGAAAATGCTTCGGGTCTTATAGACCAGTATGTATTACTGCTTTGTGACGAATTAAAGCACGTTGCCGATGCTGCAAAATCCCTGGGGCTTCACCTACGCACAATTTATTTCGGCGGCGGTACTCCTACGACACTTACTGCACCTCAGCTTGAGATGCTTTTTAATACTGTTGAAAAGTATTTTGATTATTCAAACCTCCTTGAATATACGGTTGAAGCAGGGAGACCCGATACCATAACTTCCGAAAAGCTTAAAGTGCTGAAAAATTATGGCATTACGAGAATAAGCATAAATCCGCAGACTTTTAATGATGATGTGCTTATAAACATTGGCAGACGTCATACCGTAAAACAGACTGCTGAAGCATTTGAACTTGCAAGAAAATGCGGCTTTGATAATATCAATATGGATTTGATTGCAGGTCTTGACGGCGATACCCTTGATTCCTTTAAATACAGTGTTGATAAAGCTGTTGAACTGCAGGCAGAAAGTATTACCGTACATAATCTTTCCCTTAAAAGCGGAGCGTTTCTCGTTACTGAAAATAAAAATTATGATTTATCCATGCGCGATACTGCCGGTAAAATGATTGACTATTCCTCGGCTAAACTGCGTGAGTGCGGCTATTTTCCGTACTATATGTACCGCCAGAGCAAATCACTCGGTAATCTTGAAAACGTAGGCTGGTGCAAAAACGATATGGAATGTCTGTATAATGTTTATATGATGGACGAAACCCATACCGTCCTTGCCGCAGGCGCGGGAGCGGTTACAAAACTTAAAAATCAGCAAAGCGGACATATTGAAAGAATTTATAATTATAAGTACCCATATGAGTATATTAACGGTTTTGATGAAATAATTAACCGAAAGACAGGCATATATGACTTTTATAAATCATAAATTTTTACAAAGTGCCTGCTTTGCATATTGCAAAAAAATACAAAATGTAATATAATGACATTACAGAGATTAATATTTTCATATTATCGGGTGTTTGCTCGGTTACGAGGTGTTTATTTTGAAAAATCTTAACGATGTCATTTCCAGCGTTGACGAAGTTCTCAACAACGCAAAGCTCTCTAATTTTGAAGACGTTTTTTCACGTACTAAAAGTTATGCTGAAAAAGCGCAGAAAAAAAGTGCAGAAACTCTTGAAGCGTCAAGAAAAATGGTAGAATTTCTTGATTGTAAAACAAAACTTGCCAAAGCTTATGAAAAATTCGGTAAGCTTCAGTATTCTGCAGTTGAGGGCGTAGAAGTCAGTGAAGATGATGTTAACGCTTCTATAGAAGAAATCAGAATGCTCAAAGACAGAATTGAGTATATAAGCAGTGAAATTGAGATTATCAAGGCTGAGGCGGCAGCGGCTTTTAAGTCCGATACAAAATGGGAAGCCAAACGCGCCGCGCGAGAGGCAAAACGTGCCGCTAAAAGCAAGGATAACGATATTCCGACCGAAGGGAAGGAAGTCGTTAAGGATAATCCCGAAGAATAATTTAATAATTTTAAGGCAGCGCTTTATGCGCTGCTTTTTTTTTGTGGTGATTTTTTGAATAAAAATCTTAAAAATAAGTATCTTTCGTCCGCTTTTTTATTGATGATAACTTCACTGATTGTAAAAATAATCGGTGCGGTTTATAAAATACCTCTTACTGCATATATAGGAGCGACAGGGAGAGGGTATTTTGCCAACGCCTATAATCTTTGCATACCTATACACGGTATTACTATGGGCGCCTTTCCTGTGGCACTTTCAAAGCTTGTAAGCAAGTATAACGCATGCGGCAATAAAACACGGCTTAAAGCTCTGCGTGCAGGTGCCGATAGATTGTTTTTTGCTGTCGGTGCAGCAGGAACAGTACTAATGATGATTTTTGCAAAGCCTTATGCAAAGTATATTGCTTCATCACCTGACTGTATTTATACAATAGCCGTTCTTGCACCCAGTATTCTGTTTTCCTGTCTTGCCGCCTCTTACCGTGGATATTATGAGGGATTTCTAAATATGGTGCCCACGTCGGTTTCACAGTTAATAGAGGCTGTGTTCAAAATGGCGTTCGGAATACTTTTTGCTCGCTTTTCAATGTGGTATCTTATTTTACAGTATCAAAATGGCGGTACCGTTTTAGGCACTGCCGTTTCCTCCGAGCAGGAGGCGCTCAGTATAATTTATCCTTATACATCTGCCGCCGCAATGCTGGGCGTAACCTTAGGTTCTTTCGTCAGCCTCGCTTATGTCTTTTTATACCATAAAATCAAATGCGACAAAACTATTGAACGCATTAAGAATTATGGATCTCCTGCGGTTAATGAGCTGCTGTCTTTCGCCTTTCCCATTATGATTAGCTGTGCCGTTCAGAGCGTGTTTCAGTTTCTTGATACCGCTTCTATTCAGTATTCTTTGGGTAATGCGGATTTGTTACTGCTTAAAAGTGCTTATGTCGAAAGCCTTGAATTTGCAGGTTCTTCTGAAAACGATGTTGTTACTTATGTTTACGGACTGTTTAGTACAGCGCTTGATTTTAAAAATCTTATTCCTGGAATTACTATGGCTTTGGGGGTCAGCGCAGTACCTGCAATAAGCGCCGCCGTTGAGGTGAAAGATAAAGAAAAACTGTCATCACTATGTACCTGCGTGTTTAAATATACAACCCTGCTTTCTGTTTTCGGTGGCTTTTTTATCGCCCTTAACAGCCGAGAAATTTTAACATTTTTTTATTCATCTTCACAGGATATTGTTGATGGATGTGATGAAATTGTTAGGCTTTTTTCACTTACCGTTCCTGTTTACAGTATAGCAGGTACGGCGGTATTTGCTGTTCAGGCAATCGGAAAGCCTGAAAAATCAATTTTGCCCTACTGCGTTTCCGGTTCAATACGTGTTGTGCTTAATTTAATTCTCGTATCAGACAGCAGATTTATATTAAATGGAGCAGTCATTGCAGGATTTGTTGGATATTTTGTTATGGCTGTTTGGAATATTACAATAGCTGTTCGTGAAACTAAAATGAAATTTGCATTTTCACAGGCGTTGATAAAACCTCTTTTTGCCGGAATATGTTTTTATGTTTGTGCCAGTTATGTTTTTTATAATGTTAATTTAAATCTCGGATTATTTGTAACGCTTGTATTAAAGGGCATTTTTAGTATTTTAATATTTGTGATTTTTTGCGTTATTGCGGGCTGTTTGACATTTGATGAGATAAAAACTTTCATAAATTGTAAAAAAAATAGTTTAAATACTTGAAAAAACAGAAAAAATATAGTAATCTTATGTAAGACTGATTAATCTAATGTGAGGACGTTATGGCTGTTGATTTTGAATTTAAGGATTATTATGACGTTAACGATTTAATTTCAATAGTCAGAGTGCTCCGTTCCCCGGGCGGATGCCCATGGGATATAGAGCAAACTCACGAATCTATAAAAAAGAATTTTATCGAAGAAACCTATGAGGTTGTAGAGGCCATAAATAAGCAGGACAACGATTCTTTAAAAGAAGAATTGGGGGATGTTCTGCTTCAGATTGCGCTTCATTCACAGATGGAAGATGAAAAGGGCAGTTTTAATTTTAACGATGTTGCAAATGATATTGTTAAAAAGCTTATTATTCGTCATCCACACGTATTCGGCAGTAAAACCGCCGAGGATACAGCTCAGGCTTTGGATAATTGGGATGCTGTTAAACTTAAAACAAAGGGAATGAAATCTCAAAGCGAATCTATGATTGCCGTACCGAGAGAATTTCCCGCACTTATGCGCGCCCAAAAAATCCAGCATAAGGCTGCAAAAGTAGGGTTTGACTGGAATGATATTTCAGATGTAACGGATAAACTTGATGAAGAGATTAATGAGTTAAAAACAGCTTTATCACATAATGACCAAGTGGAAATTACAGAAGAGTTCGGAGACGTTTTGTTTACATGTGTCAACCTTTCGCGTTTTCTTGATTTAGACAGCGAGGAAGCTCTGAGCGCTGCAACGGACAAGTTTGTAAATCGTTTTACAGTTGTTGAAAAGCTTGCAGCTGAACAGGGCGTTGATATGAAATCCGTTTCTCTTGATGTGCTTAACGATTTGTGGGACAAGGCTAAAGAAATATTAACCGATTAAATTCGGAATGGAGGAAATTTTATGAACAAAACTGAACTCGTAGCATCAGTAGCTACAAAGGCAGAAATTTCAAAGAAAGACGCAGAAGCAGCTGTAACAGCAGTAATTGATTCTATTACAGAAGCACTTAAAGACGGTGAAAAGGTTGCTCTTGTTGGCTTCGGTACATTTGATGTTAAAGAGCGTGCAGCCCGCACAGGTCTTAATCCTCGCACAAAAGAAAAGATTGAAATTGCTGCAGCAAAGGTTCCCGGTTTCAAAGCTGGTAAGGCCTTAAAAGATGCTGTAAAATAAGATTCAATCATATAATCTTTTAGGCGTTGCTCAGGCAGCGCCTGATTTTTTGGGGTGAGTTATGCGACTTGATAAATATTTAAAAGTTTCAAGAATAATTAAAAGGCGCACCGTTGCTAATGAAGCCTGCGACGCCGGCAGGGTAGAGGTTAACGGCAGGGTTCAGCGAGCGTCATACGATGTTAAAGTGGGGGATAAAATCACTGTGTCATTGGGACAGTCCTCCAAAACTTTTGAAGTTCTTGAAATCAACGAACACGCACTGAAAGAAAATGCGTCGTCAATGTATAAAATAATATCATAATTTTGTAATTATATCCTTTTGTAATACATATTGTTTACAGAGGGATTTTTTATGAGCGAAATTAACAATGAACTGAATAAACATACTCTTTGCATTGAGGACAGAAAAATACTTGAAACAAGCGGAATTAAGGATGTTACCGAATTTAACGAGGAAGCTGTAACGGCTCAGTGCGATTTCGGCGATTTGCTTATTAAAGGTGAAAAACTGCATGTTGAAATATTGGATCTTGATACAGGAACTCTTAAAGTCAGCGGAAATATTGTTGCCGTTGTATATAACGAAAAATCTCAGGCAAAGAGTTTTTTTAAGAGGGCGTTTTCTTGATAAGATGTATTACCGCATTCTTTATCCTCGGACTGCTTTGGGGCATAATCTATTCTTTCTCGGATTTTATAAGAAAAATTTTTGCTGTAAAATTTATAGATTTTATTATTGATTTTCTTATGTTATGCGTGTTTGCAGTGACCTTTTTTACATGTCAGTTGATTTTTTACAACGGACAGATGCGTATGCAGTTTCTGATTTCATCATTAGTTGGTTTAATTATTTATTTGCTGACGATAAACCGGCTTTTGTCACCGTTTTGCAATAAAATAACCTCTTCTTTGCATCGTTCTTTCAAATCGCTGACATTTAGATTAAAAAATAGTGAAAAAAGTTTAAAAAAACTATTGCATTTATATAAGTAGTTATATTATAATATAAATGTTGTTAGATGAGAGGAGGTACGGCTGTGAAAAAGAATCCGGTTGCAAAGGTTAGTAAAAAAACTATCCTTAAATGTGCAGTAGGAATACTTCTCACTGTAATTGTGTTTTATTGTTCAGTTTCTCTTATAAAAAATACAGCCGATATCAGCCGACTTAATTCTCAGTATGAAACCGCACAGGTTCAGTACGAACAGCAGATTAAAGAAAACAATAAGGCTAAAGCTATTTTGAATAGCGATGATAAAAATGCTTACATTGAGCAAAAGGCGAGAGAAAAAGGCTATGTTAAAGACGGAGAGGTTGTATTTTACGACGTTTCCTCTTAAATAAAATAATTGTTAAGCCGGGTTAATATTTTAACTCGGTATTTTTTTATGAGGTTGAATTGTGATGAGAGAAATTAGTGCTGATTTAATCAGCGAAACCGTAAAAAAATTGTTTATCAAAGCAAATAAAATTCTCCCGGATGATTTGGTTGAGTGCATTGGATGCTGTAAGGCGGAGGAATGTAATGATACTGCGAAATCAATTTTGGATGATTTGCAGAATAATATTGACGCCGCAAAAGAGCTTGATATTCCTGTGTGCCAGGATACGGGTATGGCGGTGCTTTTTGCCGAAATAGGTCAGGAGGTTCATATTGTGGGCGGTTCCTTTGAACAGGCGGTTAATAAAGGCGTCAGCGACGGCTATACCGACGGCCTTCTCAGAAAGTCTGTTGTGTGCGATCCTTTTAAAAATCGTATTAATACAAACGATAATACCCCTGCCATTATTCATACGAGAATTGTTGACGGCGACAAAATAACTTTAACCGCCGCTCCCAAGGGATTCGGCAGTGAAAATATGAGCAGGCTTAAAATGTTTACACCTTCTGCAAAGAGAGAGGATATAATAGCATTTGTTACCGAAACGGCTGAAATTGCCGGCTCTAATCCCTGTCCGCCTATGGTTATCGGCGTGGGAATCGGCGGCGACTTTGAATACAGTGCAGTTCTAGCTAAAAAAGCATTGTGCAGAAGCCTGTCACAGAGAAACAGCGACGAATTTTATGCTCAAATGGAAAAGGATATGCTCGATTCTGTTAATTCCCTTGATATTGGACCGCAGGGTTTCGGAGGAAAAACTACCGCACTTTGTGTTAATATTGAAACTTATCCCACCCACATTGCAGGACTTCCCGTTGCGGTTAATATCGGCTGTCACGTAACACGCCATTGCTCGGCACAGATATAGCTTATTTGCACCAATAATAATCCAAAGGAATAATATATGAATATGTTAATGTGCGCTCCATGTCTGCTGGGTACTGAAAGTCTGGTGAGCGAGGAGCTTAAAAATATGCAGGCTCAGGGTGTCCGTGCCGAAAACGGCAGAGTCTTTTTTGAAGGGGACGAAACCATACTTGCCAGAGCGAATATATGGTCACGTTTCAGTGAAAGAATACTAATAGTCCTTGATACCTTTGAGGCAGTAACTTTTGAACAGCTTTTTCAGGGGGTAAAAGTTCTTCCCTGGTCGGAGTTTATCGGTTCAAGAGATGCGTTTCCAGTAAAAGGTTTTTCCATTAATTCTCAGCTTCATTCAATTCCTGACTGTCAGAAAATTATTAAAAAAGCGGTTGTTGAATCTTTAAAGGCGGATTACGGTATTGAGTGGTTTGAAGAAACGGGACCCATCCATCAGATTCAGTTTTCAATAATGAAAGACGAAGTTTGCATAATGCTTGATACCACCGGCGCCGGACTTCATAAAAGAGGTTACCGTCCGGTTGGAAATGATGCCCCAATCAGAGAAACTCTTGCGGCAGCAATGTGCAGTTTGTCAAAGCTTCGCCATTATCATACCTTGTACGACCCTTTCTGCGGCAGCGGAACTATTCTTGTAGAGGGTGCAATGATGGCAAATAATATCGCTCCCGGATTTAATAGAAACTTTTCTGTCGACCGCTGGGGATTTATCGGCGAAAGTGTTTGGAAAAGTGAAAGACAGAGGTGTCATGATTTAATTAAAACTGATACGGATTTTGTTGCTTTCGGCAGTGATATTGATCCTAAATCAGCTCAGCTTGCTATGCAAAATGCTAAGAATATCGGCGTTGATAAATTTATACGTGTGAATACGGCTGATATCCGCACTTTTAATCCAACTACCGAAAAAGGAACTCTTGTTACAAATCCTCCTTACGGTGAGAGGATGCTGGATGTTAAGCAGGCGGAGGCGCTATACCGTATAATGGGCAATAAGTTCATGCGCCGTCACGGTTGGTCTTATGGTATAATTTCACCCGATGAGGAATTTGAAAAATGTTTCGGCAGAAAAGCCGATAAGCGCCGAAAGCTTTATAACGGTATGATAAAGTGCCAGTATTATATGTATTTTAAGTAATAATTTATATCCACAGTACATTTTTTAGGTTGCTGTGGATATATTTTTTTAATATTTTGTTAAGACTATTGACAAATGGAAAAATCTTGCTAAAATATATATTAGCACTCGGGTGTTGAGAGTGCTAAAACATTGTATAATATTTTTTAGAGGTGATATTAAATGACTATTAAACCATTGGCAGACAGAGTTCTTCTTAAAGCAGTTGAAGCAGAGGAAACTACACAGTCAGGTATTATCCTTGCAGCGTCTGCTCAGGAAAAGCCGGAAGTATCAGAGGTTGTTGCAGTCGGCCCCGGAACAGAAAAAAATCCTATGACAGTTGCAGTGGGCGATAAGGTAATTATCAGCAAATATGCAGGTACACAGGTAAAGATCGACGGCACGGAATACACAATTTCCGAAGTTAAAGACATTCTTGCAGTTGTAGAATAATTTATAACGAGGTGATTAATTATGGCAAAGGATATAATTTACGGCGAAGAAGCACGCAAGGCTCTTCAGGCAGGTATTGATAAGCTTGCAAATACAGTAAAAATTACATTAGGCCCCAAAGGTAGAAACGTAGTTCTTGATAAGCAGTACGGTTCACCGCTTATTACAAATGACGGCGTTACAATCGCAAAAGAGATTGAACTTGAAAATTCATTTGAAAATATGGGCGCTCAGCTTGTTAAGGAAGTTTCTTCCAAGACAAATGATGATGCCGGCGACGGTACAACAACAGCAACTCTCCTTGCACAGGCTCTTGTTAGAGAGGGTATGAAAAATGTTGCCGCAGGTGCAAACCCGATGACCGTTAAAAAAGGTATTCAGGGCGCAGTTGACGCAGCAGTTGACGCAATTAAGGCTAATTCTCAGGCAGTTAAGAATAACGACGATATAGCAAGAGTAGCAACTGTTTCAGCAGCTGACGAGTATATCGGTTCACTTGTAGCTGAAGCTATGGAAAAGGTTACCTCCGACGGCGTTATCACAATAGAGGAATCAAAGACCGCAGAAACAGTATGCGAGGTTGTAGAGGGTATGCAGTTTGACCGTGGCTATATTTCACCTTATATGGTAACTGATACCGATAAGATGGAAGCTGTTATTGACGATGCAATGCTCCTTATTACAGATAAAAAGATTACTGTTGTACAGGATATTCTTCCTTTGCTTGAGTCAGTTCTTAAGGCAGGCAAGAAACTTGTTATTATTGCAGAAGATGTAGAGGGCGAGGCTCTTCAGACAATTCTTCTTAACAAACTCCGCGGTACATTTACCTGCGTGTGCGTTAAGGCTCCTGGCTTTGGTGACAGAAGAAAGGATATGCTTCAGGATATCGCTAC
>CAYXLH010000019.1:0-16601 GCA_964465835.1 uncultured Bacteroides sp.
ATATAAACTTCAATCAGGGCACAGTTGTTCAGTCTATTGATTATGGTAACATTTGCAATAACTAACAGGGGGGAATAAAATTATGACTAAGAAAAAATATATTTCTCCCGAGGCGGAGATTGAAAGATTTATGATTGAAACCGTTATGACCGAATCCACTAAAAACGATGGTGGTATTGAAGAGGGCGGTGAAGAAGTAGATCCTTTCTCAGAGACAGGACCAGAATTCTGATTAACTAAAACAAGGACGGAGCAATCCGTCCTTGTTTTTTTGCTCTCTTGTTGACAGGAATTGTAAACAAATATTTAACATTGTAAATAAACTGTTAACAAACTATTGACCTTATAATTGTAACTTAATATAATATTTTTTAATAAAATTTAAGGAGTTGCTTATGCTCAAATCAATGACAGGCTTCGGGAGAAGCGTTAAAGAGATTGACGGCTATGTTATCACTGTTGAAATTAAGTCCGTCAATCACAAATATTTTGAATTCAATTCACGTATTCCGCGTCAGTTTGGATTCTTGGATGACAAACTTAAGTCCTATATTAACTCTCGTGTATCAAGGGGAAAGGTTGAATGTTTTGTCACCATTGAAGCCCTTGATACCGATTCTGCAAGCGTAGTTGTTAATAAAACTCTCGCTGGTGCTTACGTTAAGGCTTTAAAAGAACTTGCAGAAAATTATGAACTTAAAGACGATATCGGCGCTAATGCACTAAGCCGTTTTCCTGATGTTCTTGTTGTTAAAAAAGAAGAAGAGGACGAGGAAAAAATTTGGAATTATGTTCGCACTGTTGCCTGTGAAGCAGTTGATAAATTTATTCAAATGCGCACAGTTGAGGGCAAAAATATGAAAGCGGATATCGCTTCAAGGTCAAATTATATTCTTGAATGTGTTTCCTTCATTGAGGAACGTTCGCCGCAGACTGTTAAAGAATATAATGATAAACTTATTGAGCGAGTTCATGAGCTTATCGGTGATATTACTCTTGATGAGGCAAGAATTATTCAGGAAGTTGCAATTTTTGCCGACAAGGTTGCCGTTTCCGAAGAAACTGTAAGATTGCGTTCTCACATTGCACAGCTTAATGATTTTATTAATTCTGATGAACCTGTGGGTAGAAAAATGGATTTCCTCGTTCAGGAAATTAATCGTGAAACAAACACCATAGGCTCCAAGGCAAACGATGTTGAAATTGCGCGCAAGGTGGTTGACATCAAAGCCGAGGTAGAAAAAATCAGAGAGCAGATTCAGAATATAGAATAGGTGAGCGAATGGAATTAGTTAATGTTGGTTTCGGCAATATGGTAAATGCCGACAGAGTTATTGCCGTTGTAAGCCCAGAATCCTCACCGATAAAAAGGATTGTTCAAAAATGTAAGGAAAACGGCACTTTGATTGACGCTACTCATGGCAGAAAAACAATGAGCGTAATTATTACCGATACCCCTAATGTTGTTTTGTCTTATATGGACTTGAAGAGAATTGCTGAAAGATTCGGAAAGGAATTGGACGATGAGAAATGAGGGTCTTATTGTAATTCTTTCCGCTCCCAGCGGATGCGGAAAGGACACGGTATTTAATGAGCTTCGTAAATTAAGGGGCGACTGTATTGAGTCTGTTTCTGCAACCACACGTTCTCCCAGACGGGGTGAGGTAAACGGAGTAAATTATTATTTTAAGACAAAAAGTGAGTTTGAGCAGATGATTGTCGACAACCAGCTGCTTGAATATGCCTGCTACAATGGTTCTTATTACGGTACTCCTGTTGACGGAGTAAAAGAAGCTGTTGGCATGGGACTTGTCTGTTTTTTAATTATTGAAGTTCAGGGCGCTGAAAGGGTTATGGAAATGCTACCTGACGCTGTTTCAATTTTTCTCCTGCCTCCCAGTCATGAAGAACTGTGCAAACGTCTTTCTTCACGTGGTACTGATTCGCCTGAAATGATTGAAAAACGTATGTCTGTCGCTGATTTTGAACTTTCCTT
Organism: uncultured Bacteroides sp.; assembly: GCA_964465835.1. Taxonomy (GTDB): domain Bacteria; phylum Bacillota; class Clostridia; order Oscillospirales; family Acutalibacteraceae; genus Eubacterium_R. The sequence goes on from CAYXLH010000019.1 coordinate 1,997, forward strand.
TGCGGACAGATACAAATATCAGGTTGTTAATGATGATTTGGATAAGGCAGTCAGCGAAATTAACGAAATCATTGATAATGAACTGCAAAAACGCAGTTAATCATTTATAAAATATTAAGGAGTTATTATTATGTTTAATCCCGATTTAAAGAAAATGCTTAAAAATGTTAACAGCCGTTACAGCCTTGTTGTTGGAACGGCAAAAAGAGCCAGAGAAATTCGAGATGAGGCTATTGAAAAGGAAGAAGCTATTGATATAAAGACAGTATCAACAGCCATTGATGATATTTGCGATGGCAAATATGTTATTGAAGAGCCGGAAGAATTAAAAAATCATAATGGATAATAATATTGCTGTTGTAGCAGTTGATAATACTTTTTTCAGCTTTGATACTGATTACAGCTACTCTGTACCCGACAATCTGAAAAAGAGCATTTTTATTGGTAGCAAAGTACGTGTGCCCTTCGGCAAAGGTAATGTCCTTAGAAGTGGTATTGTTGTGGCATTTGGTGAAAATACAGATGCCTCTAAATTAAAAGATATTGACAGTATTTTGGACGGCGGACCGGTTTTATCCGAAGAAATGGTTAAACTTGCTTTGTGGCTTAAAGAACGCTGTTTTTGCACCACATACGACTGTCTAAAGCAAATGCTTCCGAGAAGATACGGCTCAATTAAATCAAAAAGTGAAAAGATGGTAAAACTGCTTGTTGATGATGAAGCCTGCCTTAGCGGTGTTACAAAAAAACAGCGCATTGTATGTGATTTACTGCTTGATGCAGGTTGTGCCGGTGTCGGCGAGGTTTGCGAGTTTTGCGGTGTAGGCATCGGGGTAATCAAAAATCTTGAAAAAAACGGTATTGTTGAGATTTATGATAATGAAGTATATCGTAATCCGTACAGTAATATTGCTGAACCTAAAAAGCAGGAAATTATTCTTTCTGAACAGCAAAATCAAGCATATAATACCTATCGTGATATGATGAAAACCGGCGGCTGCGGACTTCTTTTTGGTGTAACGGGAAGCGGCAAAACACAGGTTTATCTGAAACTTATTGATGACGCTGTTGAACAGGGAAAAGATGCTATTGTTATGGTACCTGAAATTTCCCTTACACCGCAGATGCTTGAAATTTTTCATCGCAGATACGGAAAAATCTGTGCTGTATTTCATAGCGGTTTGTCCCTCGGTGAAAGAAATGATGAATACAAGAGAGCCGACAGGGGAGAGGCGAAAATTGTAATCGGCACACGTTCTGCAATATTTGCTCCGCTTCATAATCTCGGACTTATCATTATGGACGAAGAACAGGAGAGCACTTATAAATCACAGCGCACTCCTCGGTACAACGCAAAAGATGTTGCAAAATTCAGAGCAAAATACAATAACGCTTTATTTTTGATGACATCGGCAACACCGTCGCTGGAAAGTTACAGCAATGCACTAAAAGGCAAATATAAGCTATGCGAAATAAGTGAGAGATATGGAAATTCAAATCTTCCGAAGGTTATTACCGTTGATATGAAAAATGAGTTGAAAAACGGTAATAAATCGCCTATTTCTGCTGAACTTAATCATTTAATCAGAGAGTGTCTTGAGAATAAAAAACAGGCTATTTTGCTTATCAATCGCAGAGGTTACAATACCTTTATTGCCTGTAACGAATGCGGCCACGTTTTAACCTGTCCGAACTGTTCAATATCGCTGACATATCACAGTTATTCAAATCGTCTTGTTTGTCATTATTGCGGATTCAGCAAAAAGCTTGATAATGTCTGTCCTGAATGTAAAAGTGACAGCGTGCGCTACAGCGGTTACGGAACTCAAAGAATTGAGGATGAGCTTGCCTCGCTATTCCCCGACGCACGTATATTGCGTGTGGATGCGGACACAACGGCTAAAAAGTTTTCTCATGAGAAGTTGTTTGATTCATTTGCAAAAGGCGAATATGATATTTTAATCGGAACTCAGATGGTAGCAAAGGGACTTGATTTTCCGAATGTTACTCTTGTGGGCGTTGTTAATGCTGATAATTCGCTTTATGATGAAAGCTACAACGCCGGTGAACGCTCATTTGACCTGATTACACAGGTTGTAGGCAGATCCGGCAGACGCGGAGTTGCAGGTAAGGCAGTTATTCAGACCATTAATCCTTATAATGAAACTATTGAATTTGCCTCACATCAGGATTACAAAGGTTTTTATAATAACGAGATTCAACTGCGAAAGCTTATGATTTACCCTCCTTTCTGCGATATTTTCAGCGTTACGTTTACTTGTGAGAATGAAAATAAAGCTGCTTTATGTTCAAAAGAATTCTTTGATATTTTGGTTAAACTTAATTCAAAAGAATATAAGAATGTTAAGTTGGTTGTTCTTGGTCCATCGCAGGCGAAAATATCCAAAATTAATAATAATTACAGATATAGAATTGCTATCAAATGTAAAAATTCTATAAATGTTCGTAATATGATAACAGAAATTTTAAAAAGAATAAGTAAAATTAATAAATATAAGGAAGTTTCTCTTTCTGTTGACTTAAATCCCGGTGAAATTTCCTGAGGAGAATTATAATGGCATTAAGAAATATTGTTGAATTGGGTGACCCGATTTTGTACAAAAAGAGCAGAACTGTTGAAAAGTTTGATGACCGTCTGTCACAGCTTATTGACGATATGCTTGAAACAATGTACAATGCAAACGGCGTAGGTCTTGCTGCAGTTCAGGTAGGAATTTTAAAAAAAGTTGTTGTTATAGATATCGGTGAAGGACCTATGGAACTTGTCAACCCTGAAATAACGTTTGAAGAAGGGGAACAGCGTGAATCCGAGGGATGTCTTTCTTTACCCGGGAAATACGGTGTAACCGTAAGACCAAAAAAAGTTCAGGTAAAAGCCCAGGACAGACACGGAAAATGGCAGGTATTTACCGGCGAAGACCTTAAAGCACGTGCTTTTTGTCACGAAATTGACCATCTTGACGGTGTATTATTTACTTCACATGTTGTAGGAGAATTAGAAGGCTAATGAATATTGTATTTATGGGAACGCCTGATTTTGCTGTTCCCTGCCTCGAAAAAATATTAGAAGCAGGGCATAATGTGTCTGGAGTTTTTACTCAGCCGGACAAACCTGTAGGCAGAAAGCAGGTAATGACTCCTCCCGAGGTTAAAATAACTGCTTTAAAATATAATATTCCCATATATCAGCCGGAAAAAATTAAAAATTCCGAGGTTGTTGATATTATTAAAAAGCTTGCTCCTGATATCATAGTAGTTGTTGCATATGGTAAGATTTTACCTGCCGAAATATTGAATATTGCACCTTATGGCTGTATTAATGTTCATGCATCGCTATTGCCGAAATACCGTGGTGCAGCACCTATTCAATGGGCAGTGCTCAACGGTGACAGTCGAACAGGTGTTTGCATTATGCAGATGGATGAGGGTCTTGATACCGGCGATATTATTTTAAGAAAAGAGACCGATATAGGCGAAAATGAAACATCCGCCGAACTTTTTGATAGGTTGTCTCTTATCGGTGCCGACGCACTGATTCAGGCACTTGATATGATTGAAAACAGGTCTGTAATTGCTCAAAAACAGGAGCCAGGCGAGTATCAGTATGCAAGAATGATTGGCAGGGATTTGTGCCCTATTGATTGGTCTGCTGCTGCCAATGATGTTCATAATAAAGTTAGAGGACTGCAAACATGGCCGGTGGCTATAACAAAAATTAACGGAAAAAATGTAAAAATTCACCGTACTGTTTTATCAGATAAAACAGGTATAAACTGCGGGGAAGTTATTGATAATAAAAATGATCTTGTTGTTTGCTGCGGTGATGGAAAATGCGTTGAAATTCTCAGATTACAACCCGAGGGTAAAAAAATTATGGATGCAAAATCCTTTTTACAGGGCAACAAGGTTGAAATTGGTACAATTTTAGGAGAATAGGTTTATGTTGGTTTATTATCTTACAGGATTTTTAGTAATTCCCGTATTTTTATTTTCTGTTTTTTGCCAGATAAAAGTAAATTCAAATTTTAATAAGTATTCACGTACTATAAGCAGAAGCGGTATGACCGGCGCGGACGCCGCTTGGAGATTGCTTCAGTTAAACGGTATAACGGATGTTAAAATTAGAAGAATAAACGGTAAACTCACTGATTATTACGACCCAAGGAATAAAGAAATCTGCCTATCACAGGATGTTTTTGATTCACGCAGTATTGCCGCTATAGGCGTTGCCTGTCACGAAGCCGGTCATGCCTGTCAGCACGCTATGGGTTACGCACCACTTAAATTCAGAAACGCAGTAATTCCAATTACACGTATTGGTTCATGGATTGGTATTCCGCTTTGCTTAATAGGTATTTTTATTAATACAGCAGAGTTAGCATATATCGGTCTTGCTCTTTACGGGTTTGTTGCACTATTTCAGTTTGTTACTTTGCCTGTTGAATTTAACGCCAGCAAAAGAGCATTGCAGACCATTGAAACCTATGGATTTTTAACTGATACAGAATATAAAGGTGCAAGAAAGGTGCTCACTTCTGCAGCGCTGACTTATGTTGCCGCACTTGCCAGTGTCCTTGTAACAATGCTTAGACTAATTTTGGTTATTCTCAGTGGTAACAGACGATGAAAAATAACAGACTTGCAGCCTTTGAGATACTATATGAGGTGTTCAGCAATAATGCATATTCAAATATTGCTCTGAAAAAGTATTTTAAAGAAAATGAAGTGAAAGATAAGGCTTTTGTTACCACTCTTGTTTACGGAGTAATTGAACGCCGTCTTACACTTGAATATATTATTAATCAATTCATAAATGGCAGAACAAAGCCGAAAGTAAAAATCATTTTGCTTATGGGAGCATATCAGCTTTATTTTATGGATAAGGTTCCCTCAAGCGCTGCCGTTAACGAAAGTGTGGAACTTTCAAAACAGATTGGCGCAGGATATTATAAAAACCTGATTAACGCCGTTTTGCACAAGGTTGACAATAACAGGATAAATCTTGACTTGACTGATGATTTGTCCGTAAAATATTCCTGTCCGCAAAATCTCATAAATATGTGGAACAAGATGTACGGCAGAGAAAAAACAGTGCAGATACTTGAATGTCTAAACAGCAAGCCTCCTGTATTTGCCGTTCCTAACCCTCTTTATGTTGATGCGCAGGAACTTTTGTATGAACTCACCAACTGCGGCATTGACGGCGAAGTCAGCGGCGGTCTTGTTAAAATAAATTCATCTTTTGATTTGGATAAATGCAAAGCGTTTAATGACGGACTTTTTTACATAGAAGATAAAAGCTCTTACCTTTGCGCTAAAGCTCTTGATGCAAGATCCGGTGAAATCGTTCTTGACGTATGTGCTGCACCGGGCGGAAAAACTTTTACTATCGCCTCATCAATGAATGATAAGGGCAGGGTTTATTCTTATGATTTGTACGAGCACCGTGTAAAATTAATTCAGGACAGTATAAGCAGATTAGGATTTAATAATATCACCGCCTGTGTGAATGACGCAGAAATTTTTAATCCGCAGATTCCTTTGGCAGATAAAATTATCTGCGATGTTGTATGTTCGGGCTTCGGTATTATAAGGAGAAAGCCGGAAATAAGATATAAAAATCTTGATGATATTAAAGGCCTGCCTGATATTCAGTATAAAATACTTGATACTTCATCAAAATACCTTAAACCGGGCGGCAGAATTATTTATTCTACTTGTACTTTGAATAAAAAAGAAAATGAAAAAGTCGTTTTAAGATTTCTTGATAATCACAGTGATTTTTCACTGGTTGAAGATAATACAACTTTTATAACTTCTGACGGAGGAGACGGCTTTTATTACGCTTTAATGGAAAAAAACAATGACTGATATTAAATCACTGACTTATGAAGAATTAAAAAGTGAATTATCCGCACTTTCCCTGCCAAAGTTCAGGGCAGATCAAATATATAAATGGCTTCATAAATCCGGTGTTTCCTCTTTTGAAGAAATGACAGATATTTCAAAGTCACTTAGAAGTAAATTAAACGAAGCATATTTCATTCCTCATTGTACTATTGAGGATAAATATGTTTCGTCCATAGACGGTACGGTTAAATATCTGTTTAGATTGTTTGACGGTGAATATATTGAATCTGTTATTATGAAATATAAATACGGTTATACAATCTGCATATCAAGTCAGGTTGGGTGCAAAATGGGGTGTAAATTCTGTGCTTCAACCTTAGCTGGCTTTAAGCGCAATTTGCTTCCTGCCGAGATGGAATCGCAGATTCACGCAGCACAAAACGATTTGAATATCCGTATTTCTCATATAGTATTAATGGGAATAGGCGAGCCTCTTGATAATTATGATAACCTTATTTCTTTTTTAAAAACTGTTAATAACGATGCAGGACTTAATATAAGTATGCGAGATATAACCATCTCAACCTGCGGTATCGTTCCTAAAATATATGATTTAATTAATGAAAATCTTCCAATTACTTTAACTCTGTCGCTTCACGCACCTAACGACAAGCTCAGAAGCAGCATGATGCCCATTAACGACAGGTACGGTGTTGACGAGGCAATCTCTGCCTGCCGTAATTACGCAAAAAAAACTTCAAGACGTGTTTCTTTTGAATATACTCTTATTAACTGTGTGAATGATACCACCCAATGTGCAAATGAACTTGCGTCTAAACTGAAAGGCTTTATTTGTCATGTTAATTTAATCCCTGTAAATGATGTAGAAGAAAGGGGAAATGTAAGAAGTACGCAAACTTCTGTTATAAATTTCCTTGAAACCTTGAAATCTAAAGGGATTAATGCTACAATAAGAAGAACTTTAGGCAAAGATATAAATGCGTCCTGCGGACAGCTAAGGCGCAAAAAGAATGAAGGTGACAGCAGTGAAAATTGTTGCAAAGACCGATAAAGGTATGATTCGTGAATCAAATCAGGATGCTTATGCGGTAGGAGAGCTTCCGGGCGAGGTTGCCTGGGCTGTTGTTTGTGACGGTATGGGCGGCGCTGCAGGGGGCAATATTGCTTCTGCGTTGGCAGTAAAAGTTATAAGCGACAAGATAAATGCTTCTTACAACGAGAATATGAAAGATTCATCAATCAAGAATCTTCTTGCTTCTGCAATTACTGCGGCTAATATTGAGGTTTATGATATGGCGGATGCCCGTCCCGAACTCAAGGGAATGGGTTCTACTGTTGTGTGCTCAATAGTCCGTGACAAGCAGGCGTTTATTGCTCACGCCGGTGACAGCAGAGCATATATTGCCGACAAAAACGGTATTAAACAAATCACTACTGACCATAGTATGGTTCAGGCTTTGGTCGACGAGGGTAAAATTACACCTGAGGAAGCTGAAAATCATCCTAATAAAAATATCATTACCCGTGCAGTAGGCGTTGACAAAATGATTGATATTGAATTCAATCAGATACCGCTCAATGATGAGCAAACGCTTATTTTATGTACTGACGGTTTAAGTAACTATGTAAGCTCAAATGAACTTTTGGAAAATATCAGCGACGGTCAGTATTATGCCTTTGCTGACAGACTTGTAAAAAAGGCAAATAATAACGGCGGCGGAGATAATATCACCGTTGTTGCAATAGCAAATTAATCGGAGTGTTTAATATATGGATAATTATGTAGGTAAGAGATTAGACGGCAGATATGAGGTACAGGAAATAATAGGCGTAGGCGGTATGTCTGTTGTTTATAAAGCGTACGATAATATTGACGATAGGATTGTTGCAATAAAAATTCTTAAAGAAGAATTTTTGAATAATGAGGAATTTAAGCGCAGATTTAAAAATGAATCTAAAGCTATTGCGTTGCTTTCACATCCTAATATAGTTAAGGTTTATGATGTTAATTTCGGTGAAAAGCTTCAGTATATCGTAATGGAATATATTGACGGTATCACCCTTAAAGAGTATATAAATAAACAGGGGGCAATTACCTGGAATGATGCGCTGTTCTTTATGACACAGATTCTCCATGCCGTTCAGCACGCTCATGACAAGGGAATTGTTCATAGGGATATTAAACCCCAGAATATTATTCTGCTTCCTAACGGAAATATTAAAGTTACTGATTTCGGTATTGCAAGATTTTCAAGAAGTGAAACAAGAACCCTTACAGAAAATGCAATAGGCTCAGTCCATTATATTTCTCCTGAACAGGCAAAGGGCGAATTTACCGACGAAAAAGCAGATATTTATTCTCTCGGCGTAGTTCTTTATGAGATGCTTGCCGGCACTGTACCATTTGAGGCTGACAGCGCTGTTTCTGTTGCTCTTATGCAGCTTCAGGCAGACGCCAAAAAGCTTACCGATATCAATCCTGATATTCCAAAAGGACTTGAACAGATTTGTATTCACGCTATGCAGAAAAATCCTTTGGATAGATATCAGACAGCTACAGAAATGCTTCTTGATATAGAAGAAGTTATAAAAAATCCAAATATTACTTTTGAATATGTTTCAAAAGTTGATTCAAATCCTACAAAAATTGTCAGCAAAAATGATATTTCTGAACAGATAGACTCCAATGATGACGGCGATGATGAGGAAGAACAGGTTGAATATACCGATCCTGACCATAAGAAAAAGGTCATTTCTGCCGTAGCAATAGGTCTTATTGTCCTAGCAGCAGCAGTAATTCTTCTTGTAATGGCGTTTACAGGCAACATTAATAAAACTACCGATAAGCTTCCTAATTTTGTTGGATTTTCATATGATGAGCTTAAAGACCAGGGAACTTACAATTATGATTTTGTTGCCGAATATGAGCCGACGGGCGATTATGACCCAGGTACTGTTATTGACCAGAGCCCTGAAGCAGGTTCAAAGGTTCTTGAAGGCTCACAAGTTAAGCTTATTGTTGCATCTTCCGAGGATGATATAACCGTTCCTAATGTTTACGGACTTACCGTTGAGCGTGCCGAACAGGCTTTGGAACGTGAAGGACTTACCAAATATAAAGTTGTGCAGATACCCAGCGAAAATGTTGAAGAGGGTCAGGTTGTTTATACAGACCCTAAGGCTACAATGGTAGCTTCAAAAGACACAGAGGTAACTATATACGTTTCATCAGGTCCATCAACTACCGTTATTGAGGAAGTTAAGGTTCCCGACGTATCAGGACTTACAAAGAGCGGTGCCCGTGCTTTCCTTGAAAAATACGGCTTTAAAAAGGTTTCTTTTGAAACACAGGACAGTAATTTCCCGAAAGATGTTGTAATTACTCAATCGCCTGGTGCAGGTGAAACAGTTAAAGCAAATACTGCTATAAAAGTTGTTATCAGTTCCGGTACAACAACCACTAAGGATGAGTCGATTAAAGTATCTATCAATGTTCGTCTGCCGAAATGCATTGACGCAAAGGGTAATTATAAATCAGATAAGTTAAAGGTTACGATCGGCGGAAAGACTTATCGCAATCAAAATGTTAAACTTAACGGAACAAGTCAGCCGCTCAGTGTTAATCTTCAGGACGACAGTAAACAGACTATTGTTGTAACACTTAGTTCATTGGGTGCGGCAGAGTCAATCAATACAACCGGCAAGAAAGAGGAAAGCTTTACAGTTGATTTCAGAAGCTTCTCAAGTACAGAAACAACGAAAAAGCCAAAACCAACCAAACCCGATCCGGAGCCGGAAGAGCCATCTGAAGAAGAAACAGAAGATTAATATATGAGTTTAGGAAAAATAATTAAAGGCATTGGCGGTTTCTACTATGTAGAATCCGCCGATGTTGTATATGAATGTAAAGCGAGAGGAAGTTTCAGAAATCAAAAAATTACTCCTCTTGTAGGGGATAATGTTGAGTTCTCCGTAAATGAAAATGCAGAAAATACAATAGATGCAATTTGTCCAAGAAAGAATGAGTTGGTAAGACCCCCTCTTGCAAACTTAGATACGCTGTTCGTTGTGTCCTCTATTGTTGACCCAAAAATCAATACCCTTATTATTGATAAGCTTACAGCCATAGCAGAGTATAAACATATTGAACCGGTGATTGTTATCACAAAAACCGATTTGGACGATTTATATATTAAGTACAAGGAAATATATGAAAAATCCGGATTTACTGTCATAACCTGCAATAACGTAACAGGCGAAGGCTGTGATATTGTTAAATCAATGCTGAAAGGCAAAATAACCGCATTTACAGGAAATACAGGTGTAGGTAAGTCATCTCTTTTAAATGCTCTGTTTCCACACCTTCAATTGCCCACAGGTGAAACAAGTAAAAAATTGGGCAGAGGACGTCATACAACACGTCATTGCGAGCTATTTAAGGTTGAGGGCGGATATATTGCGGATACTCCCGGTTTTTCCTCCCTTGATTTTGAACGTTGCGAAAAAATATTAAAGGACGATTTGCCCTACTGTTTTAGAGATTTTCGTGATTATTTGGGTGAATGTAAATTTAACAGTTGTTCTCACGTTAATGATAAGGGCTGTGCTGTAGTGCAGGCTGTTAATGACGGAATAATAAGCGACTCACGGCATAACAACTATATTTCAATGTACAACGACGTAAAGGATATTAAGAAATGGGAAAGCAAGTAAATAAATGTACGATTGTTTCGGGTTCGCCGATGAATAATGCAGAATTTTTGGCAGATAAAATTGCTTATAATTCATTTATTATAGCTGCTGATTCGGGATACACAGTGCTTAAAAAAGCCGGAATTAAACCTGATTTAATAATAGGCGACTTTGACTCCTCGCCAAAGCCTGATACAGACTGCGAAATTATTGTACTTAATCCCGAAAAAGCATATACCGATACGTTTACCTGCGTAATGGAAGCGGTAAAAAGAGGCTTTAAAAATATAGATATATTTTTTGCTGTCGGTAATCGTTTTGACCATACTTATGCAAATGTTCTTTGCCTTGAATACTGCCGTAAAAAAGGTGCTGAATGTACAATTATTGACAACCATAACAGGATTTCACTGATTGATGGCAGTAAAACCTTTAATAAAGAATATGATAATTTTTCTTTGTTTGCCTTTATGGGAGAGTGTAAAGGTGTTTCAATTAAAGGTGCGTACTATGACGCAGGCTTTTATGATTTGGAAAAACTGGATTTTGGACAAGGTGACCAGTTTGCTAACAGTAATTATATTGACGGTGAAGAATGTACTGTTTCGGTAGAAAAAGGAGTTTTATTGTTGGTAGAGAGTAACGATTAAAGAGTTTTTTCATATTATGTAGTAAATGCAGCGAATGGTGGTGTTTACTATGAATAAAACCTGCAGAAGAAGTTTTCTGTTTATTGCTTTCGGAGCAGGATGCGTTATTGCGTGCTGTTTGCCTACTGTTTGGGTAACCAGAGTTCTGGCTATTGTAGTAATCATTCTCGGAATTTTTTGCTGCAAACGATAAGGAGTGTTTTTTATGAAAGTCATACTTATTAAAAGCCCTAAAATTCTGGCTCCTATTTTAAGAGCGGTATTCAAAGTCAAAAAAATAACATACAGCGAATAAAGATAAGGCTTAAACCGGATTCAGGTTTAAGCCTTATCTTTTTGTGTTATATTCCGTTTTAATATTGCATAGATATAAACAGAAAGGAGCAAAATTATGGATATTGAAAAGGAATATGCATGTCTTGAGAGAAATGCCTGTGTTTATTCAAAACACATTGATAATGATGAGGATTATCAGGAAACTGTGCCGGCGTATTGCGATGAGCTATTTAAAATTGTAAAATGCTCTGCTCACAGCTTTGTTACCAATATTGACAGTAGTTCAAGCGAGGTAAAAATTTTTTGTAAAACCGTTATAAATCTTACATATTACAATGAAAATATGGAATTGGCATACGCTGATTTTGAAGAAGAATTTATAAAAAATATAAGTATAGAAAATCTCAGTGAAAAAGCCTTTGCTACGGCGCAAATCACAGATAAATATACTAATTTCAGAGTTATAAATCAAAAGAGGATTGATATTCATATTGCCTGTGATATATTCGTAAAGGCTTATGACAGGGATTCAAGCCCTTGCCTTACCTCCTGTTCCTCTTCAAAATTAAGGTTGGAAAAAATCAGTAGTGCCGACATTGTCGCTACAGCCAACAGCAAGTCTGAATTTGATGATGAATTTCCTATTCCTGCTGATTCAAAGCCGATAAAAAGAGTCATTAATTGTTTTGCTTATCCTCAGCTTGCTGAAACAAAAATAATAAACGATAAAATGCTTGTAAAAACAAACCTTAATATTTCAATTTTATATACGGCTGATGATACAAACTGTGAATGTATAAGGTGTTGTAATACCATTGAGGTGTCAAAAATAATTGACTGTGCAGGAATACAGGAGAACGATATTCCTATTGTGACACTTGATTTGTGCAATGTATATTTTAAGCCGAAATGCGCCGGCGACGATAAACTTACAGTTATAGAGGTTTACGGAGATTTGGCAATCAGCAGTGTGTTTATTCGTGAAACCCAAGAAACTCTTGTTACCGACGGATATGTTTTAAACAGAGAATGTAATTGTAAATATTCAGATTACCGATGTGTTAAGAATGGAAAATTTTTAACCGATACTGTTATGAAGAATTTATCGTTTGATTTCGGAACTTCAATTAATTGCATTAAAGATTTCAGTATAAGGCTGTCTGCACCAAGCGTAAGAAATGAAAAAATAGTTTTCAGGGCTACTGCCTGCGCTATATGCTGCGGTAGCGACAATACAATTAATTCACTTAATAATTCTGTTGATATAGAAATTCCCATTGAGGGTTACGAGGATGCGCTGTCGTCTGTTTGGATTAACAGCGTTGACTACTCCATTGTTAATGATACAAGAATAGATGTTCGTTTATCACTTTCATATTCTGCTTACTGTTTTAATAAGCAGGTTGTAAAGGTTCTTAACGAAATTGAAGCAAACGATGAAAATATAAATTTTCCGGCTCTTACCGTTTATTTTGGCAAAAAGAGCGAATCGGTATGGAGCATAGCAAAAAGTTTTTCATCTGACATAGATATGATTATGAAAGAGAATAATCTTGAAAATGAAATGCTTGATACTAATAAAGTATTAATAATACCGGGAATATAGGGGCGTGACAATATGAATGAAAATATATATTCGGATATCTCCTCAAGAACGCAGGGCGATATTTACATCGGTGTTGTAGGTCCTGTAAGAACCGGTAAATCAACATTTATTAAGCGTTTTATGGATACACTTGTTATACCTAATATTGACGGTGAATTTCAAAAAGAAAGAGCAAGGGATGAACTGCCACAATCCGCAGCCGGCAGAACAATAATGACAACGGAGCCTAAATTCATACCAGAAGATGCTATTGAACTGACAATGCGTGAAAATCTGCATCTTAAGGTAAGAATGATTGACTGTGTGGGATATATTGTTCCCAGCGCAGAGGGATATATTGAGGAAGATCAGCCAAGAATGGTAATGACCCCCTGGTCGGATGATGAAATTCCTTTCAATATGGCAGCCGAAATCGGTACAAGAAAGGTTATCAAGGAACATTCAACTATCGGACTTGTTATTACTACCGACGGCTCAATAAGTTCCATAGAACGCAGTGAGTACGCAGAGGCAGAAGAGCGTGTAATCAATGAACTTAAAGAGATAAACAAACCGTTTATCGTTCTTATGAACTGCGTCAATCCTACATCTCCTGCTGCAAAAAAGCTTTGTGATGATTTAAGCGATAAATATGATGTGCCTGTTCTGCCGGTAAACTGTCTTGAACTTGACGAAAATCAGATTAACGAAATTTTGCTGAAGGTGCTTTATGAATTTCCTGTGGCGAGTATAGGCGTTAATCTGCCTGGTTGGTTTAAAGGCCTTGATGAAAAAGATGGTATGCGTACATCGCTTATTAATAGTATTAAATCAAGTGCAGATAACATTAGCAGTATCAGATCGGTAAACAAATTTACATCTGCAATAAATGATAATGACAATGTTTTGGATGTAAGAATAAACGACCTTGATTTGTCCTGCGGTAAGGTCAGCGTCAAGGTCGATATAGATAACTCATATTTTTATTCAATTATTTCTCAAAAGTGCAGTATTGAAATTAAAAACGACGAAGATTTACTCAGAGAAATTTCAGAACTGTCACAGATAAAGAATAAGTACAAAAGGCTTGAAACTGCTCTTGAACAGGTTAATGCTACCGGCTACGGTATTGTTATGCCCACTATTGACGAGCTTTCCCTTGAAGAACCTGAAATTATGAAACAGGGCGGAAAATACGGCGTTCGCCTGAAAGCCCACGCACCGTCAATCCATATGATAAAATGTAACACCTATACAGAGGTTGCGCCGATAGTGGGGAGTGAGTCGCAAAGCAGAGAGCTTGTTATGTACCTGCTTAAAGAGTTTGAGGAAAATCCCTCAGAGATTTGGAATACCAATATATTCGGTAAATCCCTTAATTCTTTGGTTAACGAAGGTCTTAACAATAAGCTTTATCGTATGCCGGAGGATGCAAGAAATAAATTCAGAGAAACTATTGAACGTGTAATTAACGAGGGCTGTTCGGGACTTATCTGTTTCATACTTTAAC
>CAYXLH010000019.1:16611-26086 GCA_964465835.1 uncultured Bacteroides sp.
ATGCAGCGGTCTTATATGTATAATTCTTTAGTAAAATACAGTATTGCCGCAATACTCTGAATTACAGTTATTACCGGAAAAAATATCATAAATGATTTATGCTTGGTTTTATGGCGAATAAGTTTCATTGTTATGTAACTGCCGGCTGCTCCTCCCAGCAATGCCGTTGTCCATAAAACCTTTTCCGGTATGCGTCTCTTTTTGTGAACTGAATTGTATTTGTCTGTTATGTTGATTATAACGCCTGCTAAGTTAATTGCAATTAGGTAAATTATAATTGCCTTATTTATCAAATACTTTAAGTTCCTTTAAATCGTAATTTCCTATTGCAAGCTTTTCGCCTTTTCTGAAAGTTTTGCCTTTTTCGCTTTCAACGGTAAAAATGCCTGCGCATTCGGGGCAAACAAGAAAATATACATTATTAACTTCAACCGGCGGAAATTTAACTGCAAGCCTCATATCAAAATTTGTAAATACGGAAAAATTAACCTTTTTACCGCATTTTGGACATAAAATTTCAACAGTTTCGCCGTAGGCGTGAATTTTGTCGGAATTACCGAGTCTGTATTCCATTATAATCACCTCTAAGTAAATATGATACAATATTAAAGCGGAGTGTTCAAGAGTGAAAAAAATAATATTTTTATTAATACCCATTATTCTTTTGACAGGATGCAGTTATAACAATCCCGCTACGCAAACAAAAACCAACAGCCAAAGTGAAGAACAGTATGTGAAAGCGGTCTGGATTACATATTATGAATTGCAGGGATTTATTGAGAATAATTCAGAAAGTAAGTTTACAGATAAAATTTCATCTGTCTTTTCCGATTTAAAAGATAAGGGATTTAATACTGTAATTGTGCAGGTAAGACCCTGTGCCGACGCTTTTTACCGCAGTAAATATTTTCCGTCAAGCAAGTATTGCTTTGGTTTTCAAGGGGCGGATATGGCGTATGACCCCCTTGAAATTATGTGCAGCCAGGCAAAAGATAAGGGTTTAGTAATTGAAGCCTGGATAAATCCTTACAGAGTAAGCCAAAACAATAAAATCAGCGAACTGTGCGACGATAATATCGCGAAAAAATGGTATAAAAGCAAGGATAAAAAATCCTATGTTTATGTAAGCGATTCTTCGATATATTTTAATCCTGCCGCCGATGAAGTAAAAAATCTTATAATCAACGGAGTAAAGGAAATTGTTTCAAACTATTCCGTAAATGCCATTCATTTTGACGATTATTTTTATCCTGCAAAGGATAAGAAAATTGACAGCGTTCAGTATAAAAAATATAAGCAGGGCGGCGGTGATGAAAGTCTTGCTGATTGGCGCCGTGATAACGTCAACGATATGGTAAGCAGGGTTTATAAAGCAATTAAATCTATTAATAAAAATGTTTTATTTGGCATAAGTCCTGCGTCGGATATAGAAAATGATTATAGCGCACTTTATGCAGATGTTGAAAAATGGTGCACAAACGAAGGTTATATTGATTATATTTGTCCGCAGATTTACTTTGGCTTTAAAAACGAAAAACAGCCATTTATGCAGACTGCAAAAAAGTGGGTTTCTTTAAGTGAAAAAACTATCTATGTAGGACTTGGGCTTTATAAGTGTTCAAAAGCCGATAAATATGCTTCTGCTTCCGATAAGACTGCTATAAACGAGTTTAAAAAAAATCATAATATCATTTCGCGTCAGATTACTTATCTTGGCAAAATTGATGAGGTAAAGGGCTTTTACATATTTTCTTACAGTAATTTATACGATAAAGACAAAGCACAGGAGGTTGAAAATCTTCTCTCAGCTATGCAAAGCAGCAGTCAGAATTAATGTCTGCTGTTTTTATTTTTACTGTAATTTCTTTTCCAATGAGATTGTCATCTGACTTTATTCTCACCGGTACATAATTTTTTGTGTATCCCTGATAAATTCCGCTTTCAATTTCATTTTCAAAAAGAATCTTAAATTCTTTACCGATAAGGGATTCAAAGTATTCAGTGCGTATTTTTTCGCATTCTTCTATCATAATTGAGGCTCTGTGCTCTTTTTCACTTTTGCTTACACTGTCGCCCTTTTTGGAAGCGGCAGTGCCTTCTCTTTGTGAATAGGGGAATACGTGAACTTTTTCAAATTTAATTTCCTTAACAAAGGACAGAGAATCGTAAAAATCTTCTTCACTTTCTTCGTTGAAGCCAACCATAACATCCGTGGTGATTGTGGCGTCTTTAAAAGTGCTCCTCAGTTTATTGCATAATTCCTTGTATTCTCTGCTCGTATAGTGGCGGTTCATATTTTTCAACGTTTTATCACATCCGCTTTGCAGTGAAATGTGAAACTGGGGACAAAGTTTGTCAAATGTACTTAATCTGCTGATTACATCATCTGTAATGTGGTCGGGTTCAAGTGAACCCAAACGCACTCTTAAAATATTTTTATCGTCATTGCAGATTTTTACAGCGTCAACCAAATCAAAATCTTCACCTTTTCCGTAGGAAGAAAGGTTTATTCCTACAAGAACTATTTCCTTAACACCATTTTCACCAAGAATATGTACCTCGTTTTTTAAATCTTCAGGGGATTTAGATCTGACACGACCTCTAGACATCGGTATAATACAATAGGAACAAAATCTGTCGCAGCCGTCTTCAATTTTAACAAATGCTCTTATTCTTTCGCCGAAATTTTCAATAGAGCATTTTTGAAATTTATCATTTTTTTCGTGCTTTTCTATATCAATAATTCTATTTCTGTCTGCAAGATACTGATTGATTAAGGATAAAATGTCGCCGTTATTTTTGTTGCTTAAAACTATATCAGCCTGAATTAATTCATCTGCACTTTCAGGAAATGCCTGCGGCATACATCCTGTCAGAATAATTGTTGAATTAGGGTGCTTTCTTTTAAATTTTCTTACGTTCTGCCTTGTTTTTTGATCTGCAGTAGCTGTTACTGTGCAGGAATTTATAATATAAAAATCAGCGTCTTCATAAGGCGAAACAATTTCAAAACCGGTGTTTCTTAAAAGTTCTGCCATATACTGAGTTTCATATTGATTTACTTTGCATCCTAATGTGTAAAATGCCGCTTTCATATTTTCAATCCTTTTTGTTTGTTAATTAGTTGCATTATACCAAAAATGTATCATTATTACAATAGATTATGAATAATAATAAAGTGGTGATTTATATGAAAAAAGTATTTATTTTCCTTATTTGCACAGCACTTTGCATAAACATTCCTGCTGTTGTCAATGCAAAGGAAAAAGATGATGAAAATGTAAAAGCTAAATCTGCTGTACTGATGTGTATGGACACGGGTGAATTTCTTTATACTAAAAATGAATATGAACATCTTTCGCCGGCATCTGTTACAAAAATTATGTCATTACTTCTGATTTCAGAGGCTATAGACAGCGGTAAAATTTCGCTTAATGATAAAGTTACCGCATCACAGGAAGCAGTGAAAATGGGCGGTTCGCAGATTTGGCTTGAAGTAGGGGAAACAATGACAGTTGATGAAATGATTAAAGCGGTAGTCGTTGCCAGCGCAAACGATGCCTGTACTGCGCTTGGAGAGTATGTGGGAGGCTCCTCAACAGGCTTTGTAAAAATGATGAATGATAAAGCTAAATCCCTCGGACTGAAAAATACTAATTTTGAAAATTGCACGGGACTTGACGATACGGTAAAAAGCCATTATTCCTGCGCTCACGATTTAGCAGTGATTTCAAAAGAAGTAATGAAACATAAAGTAATCAGCAAATATACTACAATTTGGCTTGATTCATTAAGAGGAGGAAAAACAGAACTTAATAATACGAACAAACTTGTCAATACTTATAAAGGAATTACAGGACTTAAAACAGGCACTACATCAAATGCAGGATTTTGCATTGCTGCCACCGCCTGCCGTGATAATATGAATCTTGTTGCCGTTGTCCTCGGCAGCGAAACCAGCGAAGACAGATTCAGTACGGCTTCCTATTTGCTGGATACAGGATTTGCAAATTATCAAATTGTTACTCCGGAAATTGACAAAGGCAAAATCAAGTCTGTTAAAGTTAAAAACGGAGTAGTAAAAGAAATAATACCCACTGTATCTGATAACGTTAAAATCCTTACCGAAAAGGGCAATAATGACTATACCCTTGAATATAAATGTGAAAAAGCTGTAAATGCTCCTGTAAAGAAAAATCAAAAACTGGGTATAATTACGATAAAAACAAAAGATAAAAAAGCAAAAACAATCCCTCTTGTTGCTTCTAAAACTATAAAAAAGATTACTTTTGTCAAAGTTTTATGTGAAGTTGCAAGAAATATTTGATAAAATGTTGATTTTTGTCTGCGTATATTGTAATATATTTACTAATTGATTTAAAGAAGGTATTGTTATGTCATTAAAATTTGAATCCAAGTATGCGCAGAATACGGTTGCGAAGGCGGATATCGCAGCAATGGCACCCAAAGCCGTTGACGCAATGCATACACTTATGAATAGAACCGGAGAGGGAAATGATTTCCTTGGATGGATAAATCTTCCTACAGATTATGATAAAGAAGAATTTGCCCGTATTAAAAAATCAGCCGAATATATTAAAAACAACGCAGATGTTTTAATTGTTATCGGTATAGGTGGTTCTTATCTCGGCGCAAGAGCAGTTATAGAAAGCATTAAGTCCTGCAACTATAATCTTTTGGCTAAAGATACTCCGCAAATTTATTATATCGGTAATTCTATCAGCCCTGCTATGCTTAATGAAATTGTATCACTTTGCAAGGATAAGGATATCTGTGTAAACGTAATTTCAAAAAGCGGTACAACTACCGAACCGGCCATTGCTTTCAGAGTATTCAGAGAACTTGTTAACAACAAGTATTCTAAAGAAGAAGCGGCAAAAAGGATTTTTTGTACGACAGATAAGGCTAAAGGAACTCTTAAATCTCTTGCTGACGCTGAAGGTTACGAAACTTTTGTAGTACCTGATGATGTAGGCGGACGTTTTTCAGTTCTCACGGCAGTAGGACTTCTTCCTATTGCGGCAGCCGGTATTGATATTGATAAGCTTATGGATGGGGCAAGGGAAGCCCAAAATTCTCTTTGCAGCGAGAATATAAATGAAAACCCATGCCTTAAATATGCCGCAGTTAGAAACTGTCTTTACAACTCAGGTAAAAAATGTGAGTGTTTTGTTTCTTACGAACCGTCAATGGCAATGTTTAATGAATGGCTTAAACAGCTTTTTGCTGAGTCTGAGGGTAAGGACGGCAAAGGACTGTTCCCGGTATCATGTGTATTCTCCACAGACCTTCACTCTCTCGGACAGTATATTCAGGAGTCTGGTTCTGACCTTATGTTTGAAACGGTTGTAAAATTCAACAATGTCAACAATGATTTTGTTATTGATGAACAAGAGGGAAATATTGACGGACTGAATTTCCTTGCCGGCAAGACAATGAGCTATGTAAACGACAAGGCAAGACAGGGTACTTTGCTTGCTCACACAGAGGGTGGAGTTGCAAATCTTATAGTTGAAAGTGACTGTATTGATGAATTTTCAATAGGATATTTAATTTATTTCTTTGAAAAAGCATGTGCAATTTCTGGTTATATTTTGGGCGTAAATCCTTTTAATCAGCCGGGTGTAGAGAGTTACAAGAAGAATATGTTTGCTCTTCTCGGCAAGCCGGGATACGAAAGTGAAAAAGAAAAACTTGAAAAACAATTAGGTTTATGATACTATAATAGTGAAATGAACCTTTCGGGAGGAAATAAAATGATTAAACTTATCATTGGTAACAAAGGTCACGGTAAAACTAAAAGATTGATTGACCTTGTAAATTCTTGTGTGGAGAATTCAGACGGCAACGTAGTATGCATTGAAAATGAGCCTAAGCTCACTTACGATGTATCATCAAAGGCAAGACTTTTGGAAACCGATACATATGCTATCAGAGGCCACAAGGCTTTTTATGGATTTTTGGCAGGAATATGTGCAGGTAACTACGATGTAACCGATATTCTTATTGACGCTACATTCAAGATTGTCGGCCGTGAGTATGAGAAACTTCCTCAGTTTTTTGAGATGCTTTCAAATCTCAGCGAAGCATCAGATGTAGATTTCTATTTCACCATTAGTTGTGATAAAGAAGATTTACCTGTTGAAATTTTTGATTATTGCGAAGAAGTTTAATATTTTTTTACAGCATATTAATGAGCACAGTGTGTTTGCTGTGCTTATTTTTTTAATTTAAGTATTGACAAAGGCACTTCTTATATATATAATACTTAAAGTGCGAACTTGAGGTGATTTTATGCAGCTCGATTTGACAAATCTGTTCAACGGCAGCACAGAAGATATTAGTATTGACTGCGTTGTTGATATGACTGATTTTGAGTATTCAACATACCGTCCCATAAAAAACGGCGCAAAAGCGTGCGGAAAGATTTTTTCCAAGGCAGATGTTGTTTATCTTCAGCTGGATATATCTTTTGATTTTTTCGGCGTCTGCGACAGATGTGCGGAGGATGTTACAAAGCATTATGCTTTTGATTTAGAAAAAATCCTTGTACCTCAGTTGGCTAACGATGATGACGATGATGAATCGTATATTGTTGTAGAAAATAATGTACTTGACATTGACGCTCTTGTCAATGAGGAGATACAGTTGTTTTTACCGCACAAAATGCTTTGCAGTGATAACTGTAAAGGACTTTGTCCAAAATGCGGTAAAAATCTCAATTCAGGTAAATGTGATTGCAAAGCCGATGTTGATCCAAGGTTATCATCACTTTTGCAGTTACTTGATGAAGAATAATGTTTTTTAAATAAAGGAGGCAATAAAAATGGCAGTACCTGCAAGAAAAACATCAAAAACAAGAAAAAATAAAAGACGTTCCAGCGTTTGGAAATTGGACGCTCCGACTCTTGTAAAGTGCCCTAATTGTTCTGAGTACACAGTTCCTCACAAGGTATGTGCAAGCTGCGGCTATTACAACGGCAAAGAAGTAATCAGCAAAGACTGATAATAAACTGAGCATTTGGCGGGCTGTTAGTCCGCCTTTCTTGTTATAAGGTGGTGTTATTTTATGCCAAAACCGATTGTTGCCATTGTTGGCAGACCAAATGTCGGTAAATCAACACTTTTTAACAAATTAATAGGTAAACGCTTATCTATTGTAAACGATACTCCCGGTGTTACGAGAGACAGAATTTACGGTGAATGTGAATGGCTTAATCATAATTTTTTGCTTGTTGATACAGGCGGAATTGAGCCGTATTCAGATGACGTAATATTGTCACAGATGCGTACTCAGGCTCAGATTGCCATCGATACTGCTGATGTTATTATTCTCGTAACGGATTTGAGATGCGGCGTTGTTGCAACTGATCAGGAGGTTGCATCAATGCTTTTGAGAAGCGGCAAGCCGATTGTTCTGTGCGTTAATAAATGCGATACAATAGGAGCACCGGAGCCTGAATTTTACGAATTTTACAATTTAGGCGTCGGCGACCCGATTGCTGTTTCCTCTACTCATGGTCATGGTACAGGTGATTTACTTGATGAGGTTATTAAGTATTTCCCCGAGGACGAAGATGAAGAGGATGACGAGGAAGTTATTAGCGTTGCTGTTATCGGTAAACCTAACGTGGGCAAGTCCTCGCTTGTTAACCGTATAAGCGGAACTAACAGAGCCATTGTGTCCGATATAGCAGGAACAACACGTGATACAACCGATACTTTCATTGAAAATTCCTACGGTAAGTTTAACTTTATTGATACCGCCGGATTAAGGCGCAAAAGTAGAGTTAACGACCAGATTGAAAAATATAGTATAATCAGAGCACGTATGGCTGTTGAGAAAGCAAACGTCTGTGTTATTATGATTGATGCTACCGAGGGCTTTACAGAGCAGGATTCCAAGGTGGCAGGCATTGCCATTGAACAGGGCAAAGCCTGTGTAATTGCTGTAAATAAGTGGGATGCGGTTGAAAAAGACGGAAATACTATGAAAGAGTTTAAAAATAAACTTGCTGTAGATTTTTCCTTTATGTCCTATGCTCCTGTCGTTTTTATTTCCGCACAGACAGGGCAGAGGATTGACAGACTGTTTGAAACCATTGTATTTGTTCATTCTCAGAATTCTATGAGAATTTCAACCGGTAAGCTTAACGAAGTTCTTGCTTACGCAACAGCAAGAGTTCAGCCTCCTACGGATAAAGGAAAAAGACTGAAGATTTATTATATGACTCAGGCTTCAACAAGACCTCCTACATTTGTATTTTTTGTAAATAACGCACAGCTTTTTCATTTTTCCTATCAGCGTTATCTTGAAAATCAGATTAGAGAGATATTTGGACTTGACGGTACACCGGTACGTTTTATTATTCGCGAAAGGGGAGAAGGCAGTAAATGATAGCCGTTGCTGTATATATTCTTATAGCCGTGCTGTCTTATCTTCTCGGCAGCCTTAATTTCGGTGTTATCCTTTCACTAAAAATGGCAAAGGATGATGTTAGAAGCCACGGAAGCGGTAACGCCGGCTCAACCAATATACTGAGAAATTACGGCAAAAAATTAGCAATTTTCACAATTTTAGGCGATATGTCAAAGGTTGCTGTTGCAATATTAATTGCATTTGCATTGTTAAAAACAACGTCGGTATATTCTCTCTTATGCGAATTGTTTGAGGATAACACAGATATGATTGTAAAATCCTTTTCGGGATTTTTCTGCGTTCTCGGTCATATTTTCCCTTGCTTTTTTAAATTCAAAGGGGGAAAGGGAGTTGCCACCAGCGGCGGTATGGTATTTATGATTGATTGGAGGATTGCGCTGATCCTTCTTGCAATGTTCATTATTATTGTGGCGATAACCAAGTATGTTAGCCTCGGCTCGCTTGTTATGGCGTTTTTCTACCCGGTTTTTATATTTATTTTTTATCACGATATTATTTTAACAGTGATTGCAGTGGTTTTTGCAGCAGTGGTTTTTGTTGCTCACCGCACAAATATAGTTAAACTGATTAATCATAACGAAAGTAAAATTACTGATAAAAAGAAAAATGGCAGTTGATTTAACTGCCATTTTATACACAAAAACTAAAACCGTCTGTTGTCAGACGGTTTTCTTTTACGCTCTTTCTACCTTACCTGAACGAAGGCATCTTGTGCAAACGTAAACTCTCTTAGGTGAACCGTTAACTACGGCCTTAACCTTCTTAATATTTGGTTTCCATGTTCTGTTTGAACGTCTGTGTGAGTGTGATACTTTAATACCAAATGACATTTCCTTGCCACAGTATTCACATTTTGCCATTTGCGAACACCTCCTTATATATTTACAACGCAAATATAATAACAGAATTGTTACTAAAATGCAAGTGTTTTTTTAATTAATTTGAAAATGATGTAAATATTAGAACTTTTGTGTTGTTATTTCTTGATTTTATATACAATATTTAGTATAATAG
>CAYXLH010000020.1:0-1900 GCA_964465835.1 uncultured Bacteroides sp.
TGGCAATTAAATACATATCAATAGTTTTAGGTACCACTTTTGAAATATATTGTATATTTAAGTTTGCAGATATATTTTCACCGAGAAAAGAGATAAACAAGGATAATAAGTATAAGTATTATCTGTCATTCATATTAATAGCTATTGTGCATATATTGAAGTCAGTTTTTATTAAGGGCATCCCAATGGCGATAATCTCACTGATCACAACATTTTTGTTTAATCAGTTTTATAAATCGAAGCAATATGTAAAGATGATAATATCTATATCCTTGTCTGTTATGTATATGTCATCAGAAGCACTGTTTGCCGGTATATTTATGCTTGTTTCCGGAGATAAGTTTATGCAAGTTAATACAACTCCGGAAGCATATGCAATAGGAACTTTATTGACCAGATTCCTTGTGTTTGCCATTATTCTAGTTTTTGAATCAAGGAAGAAATCACTTGCAATATCAAATTTGTCTCCTAAGTATCTTGCACTGCTAAGCATCTTGCCGATAACAACTATTATATTAAGTATTTTAATGTATCAGGTTATAATTGTAATAGATTCATCTGTTATAAAGTTTGTTTTTGTATTAGCCTGCATACTTTTAATTTTATCTAATGCGATAATATTTGAAATAATCCGTGTTCAAAACAGGTTGGCAAAATCGGAGTACGACTTAAAACTATTAAAAAACAATATAGATGAGCAGACCAGACATTATGAGGAACTAAAATCCTCCCAAGATGAAATAAGGCAGCTCCGCCACAATATGAGAAGTATCTGCATTGGCGCTGTTGCAGAATTGAAATCCGGTAAAACAGAAAATGCCATTGAAGAATTGCAGAGTAATATTGATATTATTGAACAATCAAGCAAATCAATAGATACCGGTCATCCTTCTATTGATTCAGTTATTGAAAGTAAACTGGGCAGATGTTATGAATTAAATATAAATACCAATCTTTCATATCAGTATAAAGAACCTATCACTATCAATGAAATTGAAATAGCGGTAATAGTAGGCAACATTCTTGATAACGCCATTGAGGCTTGTCAAAAAATTACAGATAACAGGGAAATCTGGGGTTCTGTTACAGTTGATAAACAGGATATCATAATAAATATTAAAAATACTGCCATTGATTCTAATAATTTGAAAACATCTAAGGCCGATAAGAAATCACATGGATATGGATTGAAAAGCATATCTCATATTGCAAAAAAGTATAATGGATACGCAAAATTTTCGTATAGTGATAATGTTTTTACATCATATGTGACGATGAATAATTAACACTTTTGCATTTTGAGTTAACGAATTTACATAAATTTACAAATATATAAGTTTTAAGCACTATTGTATATATAGTGCTTTTTATTTTGGAGAAATTAAAGATGATTAAAACATTGGCAGAAAAAATAACAAATAGATTTATTGACAGCAATATAATTAAATCCGAAGAAAGAGAAATATATAATTATTGTTTTGAAACAACAATAGTTATGGGAATAAGTTATCTGATATTAATTGCCTTATCTATTATATTTGGCGAGCCGCTTATTTCGCTGATTTTCCTGCTTTCATTTTGGGTGTTCAGAAAAACCTGCGGAGGATATCATGCCGGCAGCTATACAAAGTGCGGTATTATGTCGCTGTTTAGTTATTTGTTTTTAATACTGGCAGTAAAGAAAATAACAATACTCTTTAATGCATCATATCTTTTATTAATTATTGGGTTACTGATTATATTGTTTCTGTCCCCTATTCAGGATGACAATAAACCGTTCACTGATAAACAGTACAAAAGATTTAAAATAATAAGTAAGGCCTTAGCTGCTATTATCATATTGATTTTCTCTGCGATCGAATTAAGCGGCAGAGGTAATCTGCTTGTAAACAAATACTTT
>CAYXLH010000020.1:1910-12816 GCA_964465835.1 uncultured Bacteroides sp.
GTTTTGTTATGGTATTGATTTAGAAGCTTTTGCATTACTTATCAGTAAAATAGAAAGGAGATTTACAAATGCAAAAAATTAAAAATTTCATCATGAAATTCGGAAGTTCTTTTGCTGCATTAGCCTTGATTATTGGAATTTCAACAGCAAATTCAGCTTGTAATTTGATATGGCATCAGCCAAAAGAACCTAAAGCAATGGAAAAATTCAAATTTTAAAAATACGGAGAGGGTCCACAAAACCCTCTCCGCTTTTTATTAACTAACTATTAATAATGTTACTTACTGAAACATTTAATTTTTCTGAAATACTTTTAAGCTCATCAAGTTCAATGAAGCGATTTTTTAAAAGTATTGATTTTAAGCTTTGTTTATCTATATCAACAGATTTGGCAAAATCAATTACGCTTATTCCATTGTTTTCTATAAAATTATTTATAAAATTAATAATGTTCTGCTGAAATCCGTTTTTTACATTTCTTATAGAACTATATGTCATTTTGGTATTATTTTGTAATAAGTTCTGTCTTAATCTGTCTAATATATTTTCTTCTTCTGTAAGTCCCTGCTTTTTTAATTCAGACAGCAAATCCTGATTGTCAAACTTACTGTTAAGCAAAAATTCTATATTTACTGCGTAAATTCTTGAAAGGAGTATCAGTATATCACAAGGTATATCTGTTGGCGCTTTTTCAAAAGAACTATATTTATATGAAGATATATTTAAAAATGATGATATTTCTTTTTCAGTTAAACCTAATGCTTCACGAAGAAACTTTATTTTTTGATTCATAATTAAACCTCTTTATTGCCTGTGTTAGAAGAACAATTTTAAATATAATACCAAAAAATAATGCAAAAACTGAAAAAAACTAAAAACTGTAAGGTGAAAATGCAATATTGTTATATAAACTAATATTTATACCGCAAAATAATCTATTTTTTATAAATTTGCAAACAAAAAACTATTGATTTATTTCATTCCAAAATATACAATAATATTAAATCATAATTGATATTTTCATAAATAAATCAGCATTAAGTGATAAAATGTAATCAGAGGTGTGTGCGTATGAAAGAATTAATTAAAAGGTCAATGTGCATTGTTTTGTGTGCAGTTCTTGTGTTTTCTGTTACTGCATGCGGTAAATCGGAAAATGCTGCGGCACTTATGGACAATACCGATACATACAAGGTATATTCTACTGAGTATTCACAGGTAAAGGCAAAGGGTCAGAAGGGCAAAAAAATGCGTGCATGGCGAGAAGGCTTTGTTACAGGCAATGGCGTTAACGGATGTGTAACTGCAGGCTCACCGTATGATGACACAATTATTTATCAGAACAACTATTTTATTATGCCCTGCGATACAATCAGGGAAAACCCAGATATTTCAGGAAAACTTGATGATGTAAGGCAAATGATAGTTAATGGTGAATCATACAAAACCGACGAACCATGGTATTCCGTTTATTGTTTTCATCCGGGCGGTCAGCTTCGGCTGGCTCAGGATAAAAGGAGCTGTAAAAATTATATCCGCTGGTGCGATTATGAAACAGGGGAAGCCTGCGTAAAATACACAGATAAAGACGGAACATGGGAGCGGCGTACATTTACATCACGCACCGATGACGCTACAATAACGAAAATTGCGCAGTCGGCAGAGGGCAAAAAGGTAAATCTTACTCTGTCATTTGATGATATTTCAAAGATGTACAATTTCGGTGATAACGCCGAGGCAGGCATCAAATACAAAAAACTTGCCGGCGATGACGGCTCCTATCTTGCTGTTGCCGCTCATTATCCGTCTTTTGAGGGCAGTGAACTTATAAATGGCGGATTTGCGACTCTTACATATATTGTGTGCAAAGGCGGAACAAAGGAGAAAATCTACCTTGACAGCAGTGAAGAGGATGTTAAAATCGGCGCAGAAAACCCGGCGGTTAAAATTACAGACGCTGATGAAGTTTATTTAATTACTCTGTCGGACAGAGATTTTGATATGGGCGCATACGATGATTTTGCCGATGCAAAGTCGTACAATCTTGTTGATTCTCTTCTGTCAAGGTGCCGGGCAGTTGCCGGTAAATTCGGCGGAGATAATTTTGATTACTCAAAGGCTCTTGCACCCAGCAGAAAAGAGCAGGGAGATTTATTTAACCGTGTATCCTTTGAATTAAAATCAGAGGACAGTGCTTTGTCAAACGATGATGTTATTTCGCTTCAAAGAAAAAGCGATACCCTCAATTCCTCAATGGTTGAAAAGGCTTACAACGCCGGACGCTACGCTATGATTTGCTGCAGTGGCGGCAATCTTATAGGCAGGCTATATGGTATGTGGACCGGAGAATGGGGAGCAAGATGGAATGGCGCATTTACTATGGATGCCAATGTAAATTTGCAGTGCTCCGGTATGAACAGTTCAAATACAATTTCCTACGGCGAAAGCTATATTAAATTTGTGCTTGACCAAATTGACGATTGGAAAATCAATGCGCTTCACAATTATGGCTTCAAGGATGCGATTCAGGTGCCCTGCAATACCGATGGCACCAGTGCAGTGTCTGTTGAGTACAGTACGGATTACTCCTTTGAATATTGGAATAACGGCGCTTCTTGGATGATTCAGCCTATTTATGAGTTTTATCAGTGTTACGGCAATGTGACTATTGATACAGACGAGGGCGAAAAATGGCTTTTAGAGGATGTTCTCCTTCCTGTGCTGCAGCTTCAGGCAAATTTCTGGGAGCAAATGCTTACAGAGGAATATTACACCGACAGCGACGGATATATTCATTATGAAAAGGGCAAAGCTGCTCTCTCAGATGATGAATATTACTGTATATTGCCCGATTATTCACCCGAAAATACTCCTGCCAATATGGAGTCAGCAAGAACGGCGAATGTTACGGCGGATATAAGTGCTGCAAGAAAAGGTTTTGAGATGCTTATTGATGTGGAAAATACTGTTAACGCTGAGCAGTATAAGTCTGATATTGAAAAGTGGGAGTATCTTAACAGCAAATTACCGCCGTATCTGTATGATGATACAGGGGCGCTGAAAGAGTGGGCAGCATATAATTTTGAAGAGAATAATGAGCACCGCCATATAAGCCATCTTTACTGTGCATGGCCATCAAATGAAACCCAAGGTAATGATGAGCTTCGCAAGGCTTGTATTCAGGCGCTTGACAACAGAAACAGTGCAGGCAAAGAAAGCGAGGAAACACAAACTCACGGTTGGCTTCACAAAGGTCTTGTCGGCGCAAGGCTAAAGGACAGCGAAAATGTTGAAAAAGCATTGAAAAAACTACTTACCAACAAGGTTTATTATGATTCACTTATGACCGACCATAACACAAACAGAGGTTCAGATTGTTACTGCACTGATACGTCTCTCGGTATTGTAGGTGTAATTGACGAAATGATGCTTTATTCTGATACAGGCAAAATTGAGATTTTCCCTGCTATGACAGACGATTTGACTGAGGGAACGGTCAGTGGTCTTATGGCAAAAACGCAGGCAGAGGTTTCAATTAAGTGGAACAAGGATAAAATTACGGCAACAGTTAAGTCAAATGCCGACCAAACAATAAAAATCTCCTGCAAAGGTTCAAAGCCACAGTCCGTTGACTTCAAAGCGGGAGAAGAAAAAACATTTACATTTTAAAAAAATATATCCCGGTGACAGCGCTCACCGGGACTTTTCATATTCAAGTATTACAAATTCAAAGGTGATTTTTTCAGGACAGTTAATATCAAGTTTTGACTTGTCCTTTTCGCTTGTGCGGTAATAATAAGGAGTCATTGAAAACAGTGTTTTTACATCCTCTGCCGGAATATCAATTCTGTCGGAGATTTTTGTTTTTGATATAAGCTGTAATTCGTCACATTCCGGCGCCTTTTCGTCGTTTTTGTAGGGCGTGTCATAAACGGCATTTTTCAGTTCAATCAGATGGTTTTCACCGGGAATTACCGAATAAAGTTTGCCGTCACACTTTAAAATCCGTGCAAATTCTCTGCCCTTAAAGGGTGCAAATAGATGAACGGCAGTGTCAATGCTGCCGTCTTTTACAGGAATTTTTGCAAGATTTGAAACAAAATACACGGTGTTTTTATTTCTCTTTGATGCAAGACGTACCATTTCCTTGCTTATGTCAAAACCGTAAATTTCGCCGTCGTAATCGTCGTAGTAACCCTCGCCGCAGCAAATATCTAGTACCGTGCCGGACATTCTTTTTACTATTTCGTTCTTTAAATGTATGTAATAATTCTTTGCGTGAAACGAATGGCGCGCCCGGGCGGATTCTTTGCTGTCACCGATTTTGTTTCCGCTTTTACTGCCTTGCAGCAGGTTAACATATCCCTCTTTTGCAATGTCAAAGCAGTGATTTGACTGGCACCTGTACGTATTTTCACTTTTGATTAAATCACCGCCGCAGACAGGACAGATTAAAACAGACATATTGTTTCCCTCGGTTGTAATTTGTTACTGATTGTGTTAATATATTTAAAAATCACACAGGAAAGGTTTATTATGGAAATTTACAAAGGCAGGCCTGCCGATATTTCAGGCAGGGAAGAAAGAGAAATAAGAGTATATGATTTTTTAGACAGCCTTGGAATTGAGTATCAGCGCACCGACCACGGTCACGCAGACACTATGGAGGCGTGCAACAGAATTGACAGCGTGCTTGGCACTCTTATATGTAAAAATTTATTTTTGTGCAACAGGCAAAAAACGGATTTTTACTTGCTGATGATGCCCGGTGACAAGCCTTTTAAAACAAAGGATATTACAAAGCAAATAGGATGTTCACGTCTGTCCTTTGCAGGGGAGGAATTTATGCTTGAATTCCTTGATATAAAACCCGGCGCAGTGTCAATTATGGGGCTTATGAATGACAAAAGCAACCGTGTTCAGCTTGTGGTGGATAAGCCTGTTTTTGAAAAAGATACATTAGGCTGTCATCCCTGCGTAAACACCTCGTCACTAAAATTCAATACGGCTGATATTGTGGAAAAATTCCTGCCTGCCGTTAATCATAATCCGATTATTGTTGATTTACCTGATTATACCGAAAATGAGTAATTATTTAAGATAATATCTGTTTTTGCCTTTTGCCTTTTCGCCATACTCTATTGCATGGTGAGGGCAAACAGCTATACAGCACTGACATTGGGTACAGTTACCCTGCCATACAGGATGTTTATCCTGCATTTTTATGTTGTTCATAGGGCACAGCGCACTGCACATACCGCATCCGGTGCATTCATCTGTGGTATAAAATTTTTTATCATTTACATACAGTTTGTAAAATACAGGATTTACAATATATGTCATAAAGGCGGAGCCCTTCATAGGCTTTAGCCTTTTGTTGTTTTTTATGGCATTTGCCACGTTATCAATGCTTTTGCCGGCGTCGGATATAATTTTCTGCGCCTGTTCATCAGTTGGTGAGTCAAACATACAAATATAATTTTCCGGCATATCAATTTTTGCAACGCCCATAAATTTAAGCCCCAAATCATTGCACATTTTTGCAATATGGGTCTGCGCCGAACCGATGTAGCTTCCGCAGGTCATTACAAAATACGCTTCTTTACTGCCGCTGAATTTGCAACGCCTTATGTATTCCTCAAAAATTCTGGGTATTCTATATGCGTATGTAGGGCAAACAAAAACAAGAGGCTTTTTGGATTCAAAACAGTCGCCTTGATTTTCACGTATTGCCTTAAAACTGTCGTAAAGCTCATCTCCGGTTGCCTTTGCAATTCGCCTTGCGGCGTAACGGCTGTTGCCTGTACCTGTAAAAAATATAACCATTTTATCACCGCCGAAACTGATTTTCTCCGTTTTTCTATTATATCATTTTACCGTAAAAAAGCAAATGCATTAGGTAATATATTATATATCAAAAAAGAACGCCGGAGCGGCGTTCCTTTTTATATGGCATTTATTATGATTATTTAAGCACCTTGAAGTCAACCTTACCGATTTTTGTTCTCGGCAGTTCGTCAATGTATTCAACCTGTTTGGGCACTGACCATTTTGACAGGTTTTGCTTACCAAATTCAATAATCTTGTTCGTAAGTTCTTCTTCGTCGTCATTTTTGAAGTTCTTATTTTTAACAACGAATAATTTAAGGGTTGTTTTGCCCTCCTTGCCTACGCCGATTGCACAGCAGTCATAAATCTCTGCCATTGCACGGTAGGATTCCTCAATAAATGAGGGATAAACAAGATAACCTGCGATTTTGTAAACTCTCTTAAGTCTCTGACGATAGTAAATGTCGCCTGTTTCAGGGGTAATGTAGCACATATCGCCTGTGTGAAGCCATACCTTGCCATCATCGTGCTTAACAAGAACCTTTGCGGTTTCTTCGGGGTCGTTCCAATATCCCTGCATAAGCGTGGGTCCGTAAACGCAAAGCTCGCCGTCCTCACCTGTAACTTCCTGGGTGGTTCCCGGTTTAACAGTCATAGTTTCAATATTGTAGCAGGGCAAACCGATACAGCCCTGTGGTGCTTCACGCTTCATATCTGTGAATGTGCACACAGTAACGCACTCTGTAAGGCCATAGCCTGTTGCAAAATGGAATTTAGAACCATTTTCTTTAAGCAGTCTATCCATTTTTTCAGTAAGAGAATAGGGAACAACGTCGCCGCCGGAGCCGATAAGTTTCATTGTACTCATATCTACGCCTTTGAGATAACCGGCTTTGTATACTTTTTCAAAGAAATCCGGTACGCCGAATATATAGTTGATGTGATATTTTTTGATAGCGTCGGAGCACATCTTTGCGTCAAACTGAGGGAACAGCGACTGTGGCATACCAACGCACATTGATACGTTCATACAAAGGGCAAATCCGAAGCCGTGGAATACAGGAAGAGCGGTAAGCATTGCATCCTTATCCGGGTCAATGTCCATTTTAATTGTGGTATCAACAACATCTACAAGCTGGTAAGAAAGACTGTTTATTGCGTAGCTGTTAAGCATAACCGCTTTTGGATTTCCTGTTGTGCCGCCGGTCATCATTGTTGCGGCAGTAGCCTGGGGGTCATCCGCAGGTGTAACTGTATTTTCTTTAAGATATTTTCTGCCCTCTTTAAGAAAATCGTTCCATTCAATAAGCTTTTTTACACCCTTTGCAGGAGCGGTTTTACCCTTGATTTTCTTCTTATAAAGCATATTGGCAATGAAGCCGTAAGGTGTTTTAGGAAAATATGTTGCAGTTTTGCATTTTACAAGTATTAAATCCTCCATACCGGCAAACGCCTTTTCCGAAACGTCAAAGCAAAATGCAAATTTTGCTCCTACAAGATTTTTGCAATACTGAGCCTCGCTGGCAACAGAAAGAGGGTGGAGCATTGAGGCGATTGCACCGATTTTGTTTACAGCATAGACTGCACATATACACTGGGGCATATTAGGTGCGCAGATTATTACTCTGTCGCCCTTTTGTACGCCGTTTGCCAGCATAGCTGCCGCACATTCATCAACCATAGTCTGGGCCTGAGTCCAGCTGATAGTGTTATTATAATAGTAAAAACAGGGATTTTCTTTTCTCTTATCCGCAGACTCTTTAAATTTTTGATACATCGTCTTGTTGACGTCGTATTTTGTCACAAAATTTTCCATAGCTTTAACTCCGTTTATATTTTCAGCTTTAATAATTATAGCAAAACAGGGCTTGTCAATACAAACAATTTTGATTTATTTTATTATTATTTTATATTTTGATAATAATACATTAATATTAACTATTTCTTTTGGCGTTCTTTTGTGTTATTATAAGAAATGTTCAAAAAAGAAAACTGTAAGAGGTAAAAATATATGGCGTATAAAATTAAAAAGGATCCTGTTGATAAAATACCCAAAGGTCAGTTTGTATTCTGGATAATTGTCAGAATATCTATGATAATCTGCGCCGCCTACTCATTTATAACAGGCGATGTAGTTATGGGATTTGAAAGCGTATTCTGCTTTATTTTTACTCATCTGTGGGATATGTTTCAGGTGTTTGGAAATTCAAGCTTTATTGAGGAGGTTCCCCCTCTCAGTCAGACTATGCTTAATCTTATTATATTTATAGGTATAGTGATAGGCTCATATCTGGAACTTTTTGATAAAATCTGGTGGTTTGACGATTTTATGCATATTATGTCGGGGGTTGTGTGTGCAGTATTCGGTTACGATTTTGCCTGTATTATTCAGCGAAAGAAGGGTCAGTGCGCTGCTACATTAGCTGCACTTTTCAGCATTATGTTTGCACTGTCAATAGCTGTGGGTTGGGAATTTTATGAGTTTTTGATGGATTATTTCCACGGTACAAATCTCCAGCTCGCCGCACCGGGAGAAGAAACCGCCGGCTTTGATTTGTCAAAATATCACAATGAGTATGGCTATCTCGGTCTTGTGGATACGATGACGGATATGATTATGAACGCCGTGGGCGGTCTTGCAGGTATGATTTTTATGATTGTTCTGCGTAACAGAAAAAAGGAAAATAAGTAACTTTTAAGGGGAAGGCTTATGAAAAATATTCTTTATTACAAATCAAAGGCAAAAGCATGGGAGGAAGCGCTCCCTGTGGGAAACGGCAGACTGGGGGCAATGGTCTTCGGCAATCTGTCGGGTACGGAGCGTATTGCGCTTAACGAGGACACCCTTTGGTCCGGTTATCCTAAAGATTTAAACAGAAAAAACGCAGGAAAGCATCTTGATGCAATCCGTCAGGCGATATTCAGCGGTAATCACGGAGAAGCACGCCGGATTGCAAACGGTGAAAGGCGGGGTCACTGGAGTGAAGCATATCTTCCTTTCGGCGATTTTGTTATTGAATATAAAAAGAGACTTTTTAAGGACAGTGAGTATAAAAGAACTCTTGATATTTCAAAAGGTATTAGCACCACGCGTGATTCTGTTATTACACAGACGGTTTTTGCAAGCCATCCGGCACAGTTAATTGTTGTAAATATCAAAAGCGCTTATCCTATTTCATATAAAGTCCGCCTGCAAAGCCAGCTTAATAATAAATGTTATACAAAAGAGGACGCTCTTGTTATGGAGGGTAAGGCTCCTGAAATTTGTATGCCCCCTTATCATAATGACGGCAATCCTTTTGATTACGGCAGCGGCGCAATGAATTTCTGCGGAGTTGTTAAAGTATTGGGCAGTGCAGTTTTTGAAAAAGACTGCATAAGCGTTAATAATCAGACAGATACAACTTTCCTTATCTCGCTTGCTACAAGCTTTGTGGATTATAAATCAATTCCCAATGCAGATGCCGTTGAGAGAGCGTATTCATATTTTGATAAAGTAAAGCCTTATGAAAAACTCCTCAGCGAACACAAGACGGATTTCTCTGCATTGTTTGACAGAGTTGATATTGATTTAGGCTCCGACAGGTCGGAGGTTACCACCAATAAACGCCTTAAAGATTTTAAAAGAGGTGCAGACGATAACAATCTTATTGCTTTGCTTTTTCAGTATGGCAGATATCTTACAATCTCCTGCTCAAGACCCGGCACACAGGCAATGACTCTGCAGGGCATATTTAATCCCCATCTGCGCGCCCCTTGGTCATCAAGCTATACCGTTAATATAAACACCGAAATGAATTATTGGTGTACCGATATATGCAACCTTTCCGAATGTTTTGAGCCGTTTTTTGAACAGGTTAAGAAGATGACCGAAAACGGTAAGGTTACCGCAAAGGATTACTATAATTGTTCCGGTGCCTGCGCTCATCACAACAGTGATATCTGGGGCGCAAGTTATCCTGCCGGTGACCCTGGGGGTAAGGCTGACAGTGAAAGCTATGCCAGCTGGCAGAGCGCCCTGCCCTGGATGTTGAATGAGGTGTTTGAACATTACAGATATACAAAAGACAGCAAGCTTTTTGATGAAATGAAGCCGTATTTTAAAACTGTTCTCGATTTTTACAACGACTTTCTTGTGGAGCATAATGGTGTTAATGTTACCTGTCCGTCGCTTTCTCCCGAAAATACATATATTGACAATGGAGAAAAGGCAAGCCTTACATATATGCCCACAATGGATATCGGTATTTTGCAGGAGTTTTTTGCAAACTGCCGTGAGTTTGGCTTTGACACTCCTGAAATACCCGAAATACCTATTGGCACCGACGGCAGAATCAACGAGTGGTGCAGTGAATACGGCGAGGCTGAAAAAGAGCACCGCCATGTCAGTCACCTTTATTGCGTTTATCCATCAAATATTCAGCAAAGTGATGAGATAAACAAGGCGGCGGAAAAATCGCTTTACGCCCGTGGGTTCGGCGGTACAGGCTGGTCACTGGGCTGGAAAGTATGCCTGTGGGCAAGGCTTAAAAATCCAAAAAATGCCCTTCAACTTATCAAAAATCAGCTTAGACCTATAAATCCCTCAAAATATGCAATTAATATGTCAGGCGGCGGAAGCTATCCTAATTTATTTGACGCACATCCGCCTTTCCAGATTGACGGTAATTTCGGCGTTGCCGCAGGAATTGCGGAGCTTTTCAAAAATAAAACCGTTCCCAAGGAGTGGAACGGCTACGCAAAAGGCATAAAACTTTACGGTGGTGAGATACTTAATATAGAGTTTTCTAATGGGAAAGTGATGGACATTGTTGAATAATATACTGCTTGTGGGCACAGGGGGAACTATTGCCTGTGCCGAAAAAGAAAAAATCGGTCTTGACAGACCATTTAAAATTCTTGATTACTGTAAGTATGAAAACGTAAATTTTGACTGTGTATCTCCCTTTTTTGCCTTGTCAGAAAATATGAATTTTGATATGTGGCAAAAGCTTTATAACTGCATAAATTCAGTTGATTTCGATAAATATAGGGGTGTTATTGTGCTTCACGGCAGCGATACTCTGTCCTTTACATT
>CAYXLH010000020.1:12851-25999 GCA_964465835.1 uncultured Bacteroides sp.
GAAGACAATACCGCCAACGGCTTTGAAAATTTTGATATCGCTGTAAAAGCAATATTAAACGGTATTGACAAAGTTTATGCCAGCTATAACGGGCTGTATAGAGCTGAGGTCAACCCACCTCTCTCAAACCCTGTATTTAATCCTAAAAATATACTTGCTATAACGCCCTGCGTGAATATTGATTACGGCAATTATAATCTGGACAGTGTTGATGCGGTACTGCATACAATGTACCATTCTGCAACCGCGCCTCAGAATGTGTCGGAATTTGCCGACAAATGCAGAAATAGGGGTATACCTTTTTATTTCGTTACCGAAAATTCTTCGGCGAAATACGAAAGCGCAAAGGATTTTGAAAATATTATTTTTAATTCCACTCTTGAAAGCGCTTATGCACGGTTGCTTCTGACAAAATAAAATTAGCCGTTGACAAATAGTTTTTATATGATATAATTATGATAACAATTTAATCCAAACCGTTGAGGCGGAGATAAAAATATGATACGAACTCACAGAGAGCTCTTGTTGCTGGGAATGGAGCAGTAAACGGCATATTAAATGGACCGCTGAGGGTGCGGTGAAAGGCGTTTGCCGAGTATCCCGCAACGTAAGGCCTGCGTAAAGGGTCGGAGATATGATGGTATCTCGCAGAGAGTATGTGTGTTATTACACCGTAAATCAGGGTGGCACCGCGAAAGATTTTTCGTCCCTGACAGTCTACATTGGACTGTCAGGGATTTTTCATTTTTCTCTGTTTCGGTACAAATCTGTCTTCATATTAAATATGAAAGGCTGTGATTTTATGAAAATAAGACCGTCTTTGCAGGAGGCCGCCGCATATTGCGGTTGTTACAAAACAATTCCCCTGTCCTGCGAAACAGTGATGAACTACACCCCATTGGGTATTATCAAAAAGGTGAGAGCAGTATCTTCTCACTGTTATATGCTGGAATCCCGTGAGGATACGAAAATGACCGGCAGATATACCTTTATCGGCTACGACCCGAAGATGGAAATCAGCTGTAAAGATTATAATGTTGCGATGATTGACGGTGTGGGAGTTAAAAAATTTAAAGGTAATCCCCGACCTTATATAAAGCAGGTGCTTGATGAGCACAAGTCGCCCCGGTTTGATTATCTGCCGACATTTACAGGGGGACTTGTGGGTTACTTTGGCTACGATTATGTTAAGTACAGCGAGGAAAGCTAAAATCTTGATGCCAATGACGATGGTAATTTTAAAGATGTTGATTTAATGCTTTTTGACAAGGTAATCGCTTTTGACAACCTTGAAGAAAAAATAATTCTTATTGTAAATATTCAAACCGATGATTTTGAAAAAAATTACGAAGTCGGTGTAAAAGAACTTGAAATTATGAGCCGGCTTATTAATGATGGTGAAATTAAGAACCTGAAAGACCGGTGCTTAAAACAGAGTTTAAACCGCTTTTTAATGCCGGCGAATACAGCGCAATGGTGGAAAGAACAAAGCGTTATATCCGTGAGGGAGACATTTTTCAGGCGGTTATTTCAAACAGATTAGAGGCTGAAATGGAAGGCTCGTTGTTTAAAGCGTATGAGGTTTTAAGAAAGCTTAATCCATCCCCCTATATGTTCTATTTTTCCTCGGATGATATAGAGATTGCCGGCGCTTCACCTGAAACTCTTGTAAAGCTTGAGGGCAGAAGTCTTTACACTTATCCTCTTGCCGGCTCACGCCCCAGAGGCAGAACTGATGATACTTCTCATTGATAATTACGACTCTTTTTCCTACAATCTTTACCAGCTTATCGGCACGATAAATCCCGATATAAGGGTAATACGAAACGACGAACTCACTGTTGCCGAAATAAAAAATCAGCTCCGGAATATATTATTCTCTCACCGGGGCCGGGCAGACCTGAGGATGCCGGAGTGTGCATTGACGCAGCAAGGGAATTGGGCGATAAATGTAAAATCTTAGGCGTGTGCCTTGGACATTAGGCAATATGCACCGCCTACGGAGCGGAAATTACCTATGCAAAAAAATTAATGCACGGAAAGCAGAGCGTATGCACTGTTGATACAAGCGATTCGCTGTTTAAAAATCTGCCGGATAAAATTACCGTTGCAAGGTATCATTCCCTTGCTGCAGATGAAAAAACAATTCCCGATTGCCTTAAAGTAATCGCACGCACCGGCGACGGCGAAGTAATGGCAGTAAAGCACAAAACAAAAAACATATGGGGTGTTCAGTTTCACCCGGAGTCAATTATGACCCCAAACAGTATTACAATATTAAGAAATTTTTTAGGAGGACAATACAATGATTAAAGATTTACTGGCAAAAGTATCACAAAATCACGATTTGACATATGACGAAGCAAAAACTGCAATAGGAGAGATTATGAGCGGAGATGTAACTCCTGTTATGACCTCATCTTTTCTTACCGCTCTTGCAATGAAAGGCGAAACTGAAGATGAAATAGCAGGCTGTGCCGACGGTATGCGTTCAAAAGCGAAGAGCTTTAATATTGGCGGTCATGCTCTTGATATTGTGGGCACCGGCGGCGACAGGTCAAACTCCTTTAATATTTCCACCACCTCGGCTTTTGTGGCTGCGGCGGCAGGTGTAACCATTGTTAAGCACGGCAACAGAGCCGCTTCCTCAAAATGCGGAACTGCCGACTGCCTTGAAGCGTTAGGTGTAAAAATTGACTGTGAACCTCAGATTATGAAAAAATCACTGGAAGAAAACAATATCGCATTTTTGTTTGCACAAAAATATCACAGCGCAATGCGTTTTGTAGGTCCTGTCCGTAAGGAATTAGGTATCAGAACCGTGTTTAATATCCTCGGTCCCCTTACAAATCCAGGCAAGGCTGACCGTATGGTTTTAGGCGTTTTCAGCGAGGAATATATTGAAAAAATTGCAAAAGCTCTAGTTAAATTAGGTGTAACCGACGCTATGGTTGTTTACGGTGCTGATTGCCTTGATGAAATAAGTGCATCCGCTGAAACAAAGGTTGCGGAAGTAAGAGGCGAAAACATTACTTATCACACAATCAAGCCGGAGGATTTCGGACTTGAACGTATTGATAAAAGCGAACTTGTGGGCGGAACACCCGAAGAAAATGCAAAAATCGCAACCGATATTCTTCAGGGCAGGGGCACAAAGGCGCAGAATACCGCCGTTATAATGAACGCAGGCGCTTGTATCTATGCCGGAGAACTTGGTACAAGCCTTGCCGATGCCATTAAAAAGGCACAGGATATTCTGATGTCGGGCAAAAGCTATGATGTACTACAGGGCTTTATTAAAACTACAAATCAGCAGTAAAAGGTGATTTTTATGCCGGATATTCTTAACACTATTGCTGAATATACAAAACAGCGATACGGAAAAATCATAAAAGAAAAGCCGCTCCAGTTGGTAAAGGCACAGGCTTTATCAATAAAAAAAGGTACATTTGAATTTGAAAATGCCCTTAAAGGCAAGGAACTTTCCGTTATCTGCGAGGTGAAAAAAGCTTCCCCGTCAAGGGGTATCATAGCACAGGATTTTGATTACCTTTCCATTGCAAAAGAGTATGAACAGGCAGGTGCCGCTGCCATTTCCTGTCTGACGGAGCAGAAATGGTTTATGGGCAGGGATGAATATTTGCAGGAGATTGCCGATACGGTTTCAATCCCTGTTCTTCGTAAGGATTTTACCGTCTGTGACTACCAGATTTATGAGGCAAAAATGTTGGGTGCAAGCGCAGTTTTGCTTATCTGCGCCCTGCTTGATACATATACAATTGGGGAGTATATCTCAATTTGCGACAGTCTGGGAATTTCCGCTCTTGTGGAGGCTCACGATGAAAACGAGGTTGAAAGCGCACTAGCTGCCGGCGCAAGGATTATCGGAGTAAACAACAGAAACCTTAAAGATTTTTCCGTTGACGTAAATAATTCAACCAAATACAGAAATATGATACCCGACAATGTGATTTTTGTGTCGGAAAGCGGAATTAAAAATCACAGTGATATTCAGGTTTTGCAAAATAACAAAACAAACGCCGTTCTGATTGGCGAAGCATTTATGCGAGCAGGGGATAAAAAGAAAATGCTGAGGGGTTTGCTTTATGGCGAAAATTAAAATATGCGGTCTGCGCCGGCAGGAGGATGTTAATTATGTTAACATTTTGAAGCCGGATTTTGCAGGGTTTATACTGACGGACGGTTTTCGCCGGAGTGTGGACAAACCAACTGCAAAAATGCTAAAATCAAAGATTGACAGCGGTATAAAAGCAGTGGGTGTTTTCGTTAATGATGATATTGATAAAATAAACGGTTTTATCAGCGAGGGTATTATTGATATTGTGCAGCTTCACGGCGCAGAAAGCCCGGATTATTGCGGAAAAATTAACGCTCCGGTTATAAAATATTTCAACCCCGAAAATTTCAAAAACGCAAGGAAATACAATGTTGATTATTATTTGTTTGACTCCGGCACAGGCACGGGGCACACCTTTAATTGGGGAAAAATACCCTACTGTAATAAGCCGTTTTTTCTTGCCGGAGGGCTTAACTGCGAAAATATTTCAACCGCTTTAAAATTAGTAAAACCCTTTGCCGTTGATATTTCATCAGGTGTTGAAACTGACGGCGTTAAGGATTATAATAAGATGAAAAAAATTATGGAAATTATAAGGAGAACAGAGGATGAGTAAAGGAAGATTCGGTATTCACGGCGGACAGTATATACCCGAAACGCTGATGAACGAAATAATTAATCTTGAAAAACAGTATAATCATTATAAAAACGACCCGGAATTTGTTGCCGAGCTTGACAGGCTCAATAGAGAGTACTCCTGCAGACCGTCACTTCTTTATTATGCAGAAAAAATGACAAAAGATTTGGGCGGCGCAAAGATTTATTTTAAGCGT
The DNA here is from genome assembly GCA_964465835.1 of uncultured Bacteroides sp. Lineage (GTDB taxonomy): Bacteria > Bacillota > Clostridia > Oscillospirales > Acutalibacteraceae > Eubacterium_R. Next base: position 17,763 of record CAYXLH010000020.1, read on the forward strand.
GAGGATTTAAACCATACCGGTTCTCATAAAATCAACAATGTTCTCGGTCAGTGCCTGCTTGCCAAGAGAATGGGCAAAACAAGAGTTATCGCTGAAACGGGAGCAGGTCAGCACGGCGTTGCAACAGCTACAGCGGCGGCCCTTATGGGTCTTGAATGTGAGATTTTTATGGGCAAAGAGGACACGGAACGTCAGGCGCTTAACGTCTATCGTATGGAGCTTTTAGGCGCAAAGGTTCACCCTGTTACAACAGGTACAATGACTCTCAAAGACGCTGTTAACGACGCCTTTAAGGAGTGGGTATCAAGAGTTGACGATACCGCTTATGTGCTGGGTTCAGTAATGGGTCCCCATCCTTATCCTACCATTGTCCGTGATTTTCAGTCTGTTATCAGCCGTGAGGCAAGACAGCAGATACTTGAACTTGAGGGCAAACTTCCCACAGCTGTTATAGCGTGTATAGGCGGCGGTTCAAATGCGATGGGTATGTTTTATAATTTCATTGATGATAAAGACGTTCGTCTTATAGGATGCGAGGCAGCAGGCAGAGGCGTTGACACAGGCGAGACAGCGGCGACTATGGCAACCGGTACCCTTGGTGTGTTTCACGGTATGAAATCGTATTTCTGCCAGAATGAATACGGTCAGATTGCACCTGTTTATTCAATTTCAGCCGGACTTGATTATCCCGGCGTAGGTCCAGAGCACGCACATCTTAAAGATATCGGCAGGGCGGAATATGTGCCTGTTACCGATGACGAGGCGGTTAATGCATTTGAATATATCGCAAAAACAGAGGGCATTATATGCGCTATTGAGTCGGCACACGCCGTTGCACATCTTATGAAAATTGCTCCGACAATGGGCAGGGATGATATTATTATTTGCTGCCTTTCCGGCAGAGGTGACAAGGACGTTGCTGCAATAGCAAGATACAGGGGGGTTGATTTGCATGAATAAAATATCCGACGCATTCAAAAACGGCAAGGCGTTTATCGGCTTTATCACTGCCGGTGACCCGGATGTTGAAACATCAAAAAAGATTATGATTAAAATGGCACAGGCAGGCTGTGATTTGATAGAGGTGGGAATACCTTTCTCCGACCCAATCGCCGAAGGACCTGTTATTCAGAATGCCAATATTCGTGCGTTGAAAAATAACGTTACTACCGACGATGTGTTTGAAATGGTAAAAGAAGTTCAGCCTCAGGTTGATATTCCTATGGTATTTATGACCTACCTTAACGTGCTTTTTAAATACGGCTACGACAGATTTTTGCATAAAGCCTCTGACGCCGGTATCAGCGGAGTTATAATTCCCGATATGCCCTATGAGGAGAAGGACGAGCTTCAGAGTGTTGCAAAAAATTACGGCATAGAGGTCGTGTCCCTTATTTCTCCCAACAGCGAGGAACGTATTAAAATGATAGCTTCCGACGCCGAGGGATTTATTTACGAGGTGTCCTCTTTGGGTGTTACCGGAATAAGAGATAAAATTAAAACCGATTTGTATTCAATAACACAGGCTGTAAAACAGGTTACCGATGTGCCCGTTGCCATCGGTTTTGGCATAAACACGCCGGAACAGGCAAAGGAATTTTCCCATCTTGCCGACGGAATTATTGTAGGTTCCGCAATTGTTAAGCTGATTGAACAGTACAAAACCGACGCACCGGATAAGGTGTATGATTATGTAAAGTCAATGAAAGATGCAATAAAATAGCAAGCTTGCCTTTGTCTGTACATCCCTCGTTTTTATTTCGGGTTACCTCAATATTTGACATTGAACCGATTAATTCAATTTTATGATGATGAAAAAACAAAAATCCGTTCTCTTACGAGAACGGATTTTTCTGTGGTGACACCAACGGGAATCGAACCCGTGATACCGCCGTGAAAGGGCGGTGTCTTAACCGCTTGACCATGGTGCCGGATGGTGGCTTTAACTGGATTCGAACCAGTGACACTGCGGGTATGAACCGCATGCTCTAGCCAACTGAGCTATAAAGCCATTTCAATTTGCAAGCAAGATTATATCTTATTACGGATAAAATGTCAACACTTTTTTAAAATTAACTGAAATTATGATTGATATCATTAAAATATAGCACAAATGTTTGACAAAAATATGCATAAATGTTACTATATACAGTATATATAGAATTTGTTTTAACAGAGGGCGTGATTTTTTGGAGCCGATAAACAAGACTCAAAAAGCGGTGTTTGATTTTATAAAAGACGAAATAGATGAAAAAGGCGTTGCCCCCTCTGTCAGGGAGATAGGCAAAGCGGTAGGTTTAAAATCCACCTCAACTGTCCAATATAATCTTAACGCCCTAGAAGATGCCGGATATATTGAACGTGACCCTAATCTTAAAAGAACAATACGAATTACCAACCAAAGCTCCAGAACTTCTCACGTTCCACTTGTAGGCACCGTAACCGCCGGTGTACCCATTCTTGCCGTTGAATCAATAGAGGATTATATAACAGTTCCCGTATCCGGTAGAGGAAAGCAGCTTTTTGCACTTAGGGTTCGTGGTGACTCAATGATAAATGCTGCTATACTCAGTGGAGATATTGTAATTGTTGAGTCAACTCCTGTTGCCGAAAATGGCGAAATTGTTGTTGCAATGATTGAGGATGAGGCAACGGTTAAACGCTTTTATAAAGAAAACGGCCATTTCAGACTTCAGCCTGAAAATGACGCTTACGAGCCGATAATTACCGAAAGTGTTGTAGTTTTAGGCAGGGTTGTAACCGTTATACGCAATTATTAAAAAAGTAAAAAACACACGTTATTGATATTTTTTCTCAGTTGTGCTATATTATTATATCTAATTAAAAATAGCTATTATATATTTATACAAGGAGTTTTATATATGAGCGAATGTACACATGATTGTTCAAATTGTCAAAGCAACTGTGCAGACAGAAAGCCGTCTAAAGAGGACTTTCTCAAGCCAATGAATAAATTTTCAAATATAAAAAAGGTTATCGGCGTTGTATCCGGCAAAGGCGGAGTTGGCAAAAGCCTTGTTTCCTGCCTTCTAGCCGCAAAATGCCGTAAGGCAGGGCTTAACGTGGGCGTTCTTGACGCAGACGTTACAGGCCCGTCAGTACCTAAATCTTTCGGTATTGAAAGCCGTGCTATGCAAAACGAAACAGGGCTTCTGCCTGCCGTTACAAAAACAGGCATTAAGCTTATGAGTATTAATCTTCTGCTGGAGGATGTTAACTCTCCTGTTGTGTGGAGAGGTCCAGTAATCAGCGGAGTTATAGAGCAGTTCTGGACAGATGTTAACTGGGGTGATTTGGATTATCTTTTCGTTGATATGCCCCCGGGAACAGGCGATGTTGCCCTTACCGTGTTCCAGTCTTTGCCTGTGGATGGAATAGTTATAGTTTCAACTCCTCAGGATCTTGTTAAGATGATTGTTAACAAGGCGTATAATATGGCTAAACTTATGGATGTTCCCGTGCTTGGTCTTATAGAAAATATGAGTTATTATCAGTGCCCCGACTGCGGTAAAAAAATAAATGTTTTCGGCGAATCTCAGATCGATGAAACTGCTGAGGAGCTTAATGTTCCCATTCTTGCAAAGCTGCCGGTAAATCCCGATGTTGCAAAGCTTGTTGACGCAGGAAATGTTGAGGATGTTGAATGTCCCCAGCTTGATGAATTTGTTGACGCATTAAAATAGTAGAGGGATCGGAATTCACCCCTCGTTAACTTTAAGGAGGATATGTTATGCCTAAAAGAGAAGATTACATTTCTTGGGATGAATATTTTATGGGTGTATCTCTGCTTTCATCAATGCGAAGCAAGGATCCAAACACTCAGGTAGGCGCTTGTATTGTCAGCAGCGATAACAAAATTATGTCCGTGGGCTACAACGGCTTCCCAAGAGGGTGCAGCGACGATGAGTTCCCGTGGGAAAGAACTGCCGAAAATTCAAATGATACAAAATACCCTTTTGTGTGTCATGCAGAGCTTAATGCAATTCTCAATGCCGGAGGAAGAAATCTCAGCGGTTCGAGAATTTTTGTGGCGCTGTTCCCATGCAACGAATGTGCAAAGGCAATTATTCAAAGCGGAATTAAGGAAGTAATTTACATATCCGACAAATACGCCGACAGTGACGATACAATCGCCAGCAAAAAAATGCTTAACGCTGCAAACGTAAAATTAACCCAGTTTGTCAGCGATAAAAAGATTGATATTTCTTTTGATGTCCGGGAGATATAATTAATGAAAGTTGACGTATACGATTTTGATAAAACCATATATCCTTTTGACAGCGGCTCTCTTTTTATACTGTACTGTATTTTGCATTATCCATGGATAATAGTAATACTGCCGGTTGTCCTTGTTTTCGGTATTTTGATGTTGTGTAAGGTTATTGGGTTTACACAGTTTAAAAAGGTTTGCTTTATGTTTGTGCCTTTGATACCGCTTAATAAAGCGGTTAAAGGTTTTTGGGACAGGCACGAAAATCAGGTTAACCCCTGGTTTCTTGAAAGAGAAAGATATGCTGTTGTAATAAGCGCAAGTCCCGACTTTTTGCTGGAGGAAATTCAAAACCGCCTGGGATTTGAAAAGCTTATATGTACAAGGCACAGCAGAAAAACAGGCGTTATTGTAGGTGAAAACTGCCGTGATGAAGAAAAGGTGCGCCGTCTTTACAGTGAATTTGACAAAGACGAAATTCATGTTGTGGATGTTTACAGTGATTCTTTAAAACACGATAAATACATATTCGCCTTAGCAACAGGCGATTGTTATAATATTGTTGACAAAAAGAAGATTAAATTTAATTATTCCGATAAATATGCAGAGTCGGTAAAAAGGTGATTAAATGAAGTATTTTTTGAGAGTGCTAATTGTTCTTGTAGCCGCCGTGGGCGTTGTTGTGGGTGTTTATCATTACACAAGCGGTAATGCCGGTGCAGACAATACGCCCAGCGCCAATCTTACAACAGTTACCAAGGCTCCTGCCACAGAAAAAAATTCAAACAAGGTTTTTCTTGCCGAGCTTAAGGATGACGGCTTCAGCCTTTACAAAACAAATAACGGCGTTTTGCTTGTTCACGGCGATAACGAAACCACTTTTGAAAACTGGAGTTCAATGATTGATGTTGAAGCTCCTCAGATGTATTATGCCAACTTTGACGAAGATGATGACAAAGAGCTGATTATACGTGCTGTCAGCGGAGTTGATGATACATCAAAGCAGTATATTTATGATTTGTATGTGCTTAATATTGTAAAGGGCAGCGACGGCAGGGAAGCGTATCAGGTTACGCTGGCGTCACGAAGCACCTGGAGCAATATTATTGACGAGGATATTACAGAGGAAGTAAGCCAGCTTAAAAGCTGCAAAAAGACCATACAGGTATCTATGATAGCAGGGCAGAAGAGTATTGCATACAATAAAACCACCGGCATAGCCACAAACGGATATGCAGGCTATGCAAGGGCTTTGCAGAAGGAAAACGGCGAATACTGCACCATTGACAAGTGGAGCAAGGGTATAGGCAATTATTATATTAACAGTAAAAACCACATTTGTATCAAAATCGGTGTGAATATAGAATATAAGGATACAGACGAGGTGCAGCAGGCAGGATATATTTATTTTGAACTGAGCCTTGATGAAAATAATAATTTTTATGTTACCGAGAGGTCAATGGTTTTTGAAGCAAATGATAAATTTAAAATATCCGACCCGAGAGAAACTGCCGAAAAACCGTGGAGCTATACCGAAAATAATCAGTCCGCCGGCTCACAGAGCGATAAAATTATTGACTGGATAACATATTCTCCCGAATTTGATACCAGTATTACAACGCAAACTCTAAGTTATGCATCCCAGACAAATGATATTAAAGATGCTGACAAAGTAAAAATCACTGATTCTTATTTGGAAATTACTTCAAAAGACGGTTATGAGTTTGCAAAAAATAATATCGATAACGGCAGTTATTCCGTTATTATCAATGAGGGCAAGGACAACGAGTTTGATATTGCTTATAAAGCGAGCATAAGAACTTCGGGTAAAAAACAAATTTTGAAGATTACATTTGACAAATCATACCCGCAAAGCGAAATTAAAACCATTATAATTAATTTCGGTTCAAAATAATTGTTATATATTTTGAAAAAACATTAATAATATATTAAGAGTTTAAATAAATTATTGACGTTTGTCTATAAAGTGATATAATTCTCAAAAAAGGAGGAATAGGTTTGCAAAGTAAAGATATTTTAATTACGGCTGACTCAACATGTGATTTGCCGGATTATCTTATAAAAGAAAACGGCATAAAGATTATTCCTCTGTCAATTCTTTTAGGTGATAAAAGTTGCCGTGACGGCGTGGATATTAAGCCTGCTGATATTTATAAATACGTAAGTGAAACAGGCGAGCTTCCAAAAACTGCGGCAGTTACGCCTAATGAATATTTTGAAGTGTTTGATAAGGCTGTTAAAAGCGGGTGCAAGGTAGTTCATATAGGACTGTCATCTGCAATATCCTCGTCATATCAGAATGCTGTTATCGCTTCCGGCGAACTTGACGGCGTTTACTGCGTGGATTCAAAATCACTGTGTACGGCAATGGGTCTTCTCGTTCTCAAAGCGTGTGATTTTCGTGATAAGGGTATGGACGCAAAGAAAATTGCGGATAAGGTTAATAAGCTTGTACCCAAGGTTTCGGCAACATTTGTGCTTAACAGTCTTGAGTATCTCCATAAGGGGGGCAGATGTTCCGGCGTTGCCCGGTTCGGCGCAAATGTTCTCGGAATAAAGCCCAGTATTGCAGTTGATAATGCTACCGGCACTATGGACGTGGCGAAAAAATACCGCGGCCGTATGGATGTTGTGTATAAACAGTATATCCGGGATTGCCTGCAGGACTGCAACAAAATAGACTCGTCAAGGATTGTTATTGCCAACAGCGGTGATGTTTCGGGCGATACTCTGGCTTTTGCAAAAGGTCTGATAGAGGGTAAAAACCGTTTTGGGCAGATTATTACCGCTGATGCAGGATGTACTATTTCATCCCACTGCGGACCGAAAACACTGGCAATATTCTATATTAAAAAGTAAAGGACAAAGCAGAAGCAGTGGTTATATTGCTTCTGCTGATTTATATTATGAGCACAAAAGAGGATGTTTTAAAAATTTTGGTTTCTTCCGGCGGAAGTTTTGTCAGCGGAGAAAAGCTTGCCGGTGATTTAGGCAAAAGCCGTGCCGCCGTATGGAAAGCCATAAAATCACTTCAAAACAGCGGTTACGCTATTGACGCTGTTACTAACAGAGGTTACAGGCTCAGTGAAAGCAACGATATTTTAAACAAGGATATTGTTAAGTCAAAGCTTGATTTTGATGCACGTGTTATATATTATCCCTCTATTGATTCAACTAATAATCAGGCAAAACGTCTTATAGAAAATGGAGGAAAACACGAAAAAATGCTCGTTTTTGCCGATGAGCAGACAGCTGGCAGAGGAAGACAGGGCAAAAGCTTTTATTCTCCGCCACTTACGGGAATTTATATGAGTTTTGTTACACACCCTATGACCGCTCTTAAAAACGCCGTTACCGCCACTACTGCTGCTTCTGTTGCTGTGTGCCGTGCCGTGGAAAAGCTTACCGATAAACGTCCTAAAATAAAATGGGTTAATGATGTTTATCTTGACGGCAGAAAAATCTGCGGAATACTTACCGAAGCCGTTACGGATTTTGAAACAGGCACGGTTTCATCTGTGATTGTTGGTATCGGAATGAATATTAAAACATTTGATTTTCCGGATAATGTTGAAAATGCAGGTTGCCTTGACGAAAATGTTAAAAGAACCGATCTGATTGCAGAGGTTGCCAATCAATTAAACCGTATAACTGATAACACCTACGATGATTTTATCGATTATTACCGCAGCCATTCAATGATTATCGGTGAAAAAATTAATTTTATTAAAAACGGCGTTGTCACTCCTGCTGTCGCACTTGAAATTGACAAGGACGGCGGTTTGGTTGTGCAGCTTGAAAATGGAGAAAAAACTGTTTTAAGAAGCGGAGAAATCAGTATCCGTCGACGTTAAATGCAGTATATAAATTTGTTGACAAACAACCCGGTGGGTTATATAATAATTACACTTGTTGCAGATTTGCGATAAGTGTAATTTAATAAATGTCGCTATAGCTCAGCCGGATAGAGCGACCGCCTCCTAAG
>CAYXLH010000021.1:0-25476 GCA_964465835.1 uncultured Bacteroides sp.
TTTGATAATACTTGCCTGCATCGTTGCCTTTGCCGGCTTCATATGCATAATCTCCACCATTCCGCAAAAAAGTAATCCCGACCAAACCGATATTGAGGAAGATGAGGAAAAAGAGGAATAAGTAACAAATCAAATGCTGTGGCGCAGAAGATAGTCAATATTGCAAATCAGGAAATAGGATTTTGTATAACTATTTAATATAAAGGACAGGTTAATCCTGCTCTTTAATTATTATAGCTTTAATATTGCGCTTGGATATTATGCATATTTATGGTATTGTTATATTGTAAAATTATTTCTGATTATATATGGAGAAATTGAATGAGCGGTAATTTTAAAGGCTTTGATAAAGGAACAAATGATTTTCTGTTTAAATTGCAATTTATTAACACTATTGAAAAACAGAATAAAAATCTTGTTAAGTATAAAAAATATATAACCATACCTATTAATCTGTTATATCTTGATTTGTTGGAAGTTATTAATCAAATTAATGTGGATTTTGAAACAAAGCCTGCAAGGTGTATTTCCACCCCGTACACGGACAGACGATTTTCTCCTAATGTGCCTTTAAAGGAATATATATACCTGCGCTTCAGACAGACGAACAGAAAAACAAATATATTAGGACTATATTTTGATATGGGCTGTGATGCATACGGTTACGGGCTGAAAATATATAAGCCTACTTCAAAGGATATGAATTTGCTTCGGGAAAAGATTAGCGAAAATGTTAACCTGCTTTCTAAGCTTATAGATGATTTGATTTTGAAGGGCTTTGAGATAACCGGCGAAAAATACAAAAAAGACCATTTCCCTGATATTCCCGAATGCTCTGCAAATGAATACCACATTGATGATAATGATATTGAAAGCATTTGTGAAATTCTTAAAGATTTTATTTTGCCGACTTGGTATATTCACGCTTTCAGTAGGAAATCATTGTATGTGATTCTACAGGGAAAATATTTTAAAATATCTCGGCACAGAAATAAATCTTGGGATGAAATGATTGAATATGGTGTAACGAAAGCTAATGTTGAAAGAACATTTCTTGAAAATATTCCGTTGCATATCTAACTATATATTTAGGGGAATACTAAAATGATTAAGAACAAGTTTGACAGCAAGCTCATACAGGATGAGCAGATTAAAAATCTATATGATATGGCAAAATCAGCAGCAATACCAAGAGTTATAAATGAGCAAATGTGTTCGGGCGGTGTAGGTGCAGCTGTGTTAACAAAACAAGGAAATATATACACAGGCGTTTGTATAGATACAGATTGCTCACTTGGTATGTGTGCCGAACGAAATGCGTTATCAACAATGATCACGAATGGCGAGTATGATGTTGAGATGGTTATTGCAGTTACTAAGGCAGGTAAAGTAATACCACCTTGCGGTGCCTGTCGTGAATTTATGTGGCAATTAAATAATTCAAAAGATATTAAAGTTATCTTGGATAATGAAGTAACGATTGTTAATCTTGAAGATTTAATGCCCTATCCTTATTAAAAACACTTGTGAGGACAAATGGTATAGTTCGTCCGGAAACAATAAATCCGGATAATTGGAGGCTCGGTCTGAAAGTTCGTGATGATCAAAGCAAATATGTCTCTGACCCAAACAGAATATTAGCAAGAGCATACGCTTTTCGTAATAACAGGAGCCAAGCTTTTTTAATTTATGATGACGAAACACCTATTGGAATGGCTATGTACCACGACCTTGATGATGCGTATGATTTCAGTCAATTTTTTATTGATCAAAGATTTCAATGTACTCGACGATAATGCACAAACAATGTATTCGTTTGAGCAGATAAAAGCGTAAATTTTACACAGGAGAATAATGAATAAATCAAAAAACAGAAAGCAGGACATTAAGGTGTTTCCTAAATGTCCTGCTTCTTTATTTCAGTAAATCCTTGTCAATTTTTCTGTTTTTAAAATAATATTCTTTGTCGTAATCGCCGATTTCTCTCATTACCTTGCAGGGGTTGCCCACCGCAACGGTATTTGACGGAATATCTTTTGTTACAACACTGCCGGCGCCGATAACCACGTTGTCGCCTATGGTTACACCGGGCACAATCACTGCCCCTGCGCCAATCCAGCAGTTTCTTCCGATTTTAACGGGAAAATTGTACTGATATGCCTTTTTACGCAGTTCAGGCAAAATAGGATGACCTGCCGACGCAACGGTTACGTTGGGGCCGAACATAGTGTAATCGCCCACATAAATATGCGTGTCGTCAACCATTGTTAAGTTAAAATTAGCATAAACATATTTGCCGAAATGACAGTGCGCACCGCCGAAATTAGCGTGAAAAGGGGGCTCTACATAACAGCCCTCTCCGATTTCGGCAAACATTTCTTTAAGCAGTTTTTCACGCTCTTTTTGCTGTGACGGCCTTGTTGCATTATAATCATACAGCTTTTCAAGGCACAATGTCTGCTCTTTTACAATTTCTTCATCATCTGGCAGATAAAGCTCTCCCGTGTGAAGTTTATCTCGCATACTCATAAATAAATTTCTCCTGTTTATACGGATTCCATAAATCTGATAAACTGCGACTTACCCTCGTCTGTGCGTGAGAAAACGCCGCACTGCTCAAGAATTGCAGTAAATACTGTGCCAATTTCCTGCTTAATAATATACTCGCAGTTGTCTGCATTAATATCGTATTTGCTCATTATCATATCTGCCCATTCTTTGTGCTTTGCAATTCTCTCGTCAGCAGAAATGTCGGCTCCGCTGAGCATAGCATCTTTAAGAAGAGAGATTTCATTCTTTAATCTGGACGGCAGAACTGCAAGACCCATAACCTCAATAAGACCGATATTTTCTTTCTTAATATGGTGATATTCTGGGTGAGGATGATAATATCCCAAAGGACATTCCTCGGTAGTAATATTGTTTCTGAGTACAAGGTCAATTTCAAATTTTCCGTTTCTGAACCGGGCAATAGGCGTAATCGTGTTATGGGGCGTACCATCGGTTTCAGCATAAATAAACGCTTCTTCATCGGTGTAGCCGCGCCATTTATTGAGAATTTTATCAGAAAGCTCAACAATTTTTGAACTGTCCTCGCAAGCAAGACGAATAACACTCATAGGCCATTTTACAATGCCGGCGTCAATATCCTCGTAACCCTTGAAAGTAAATTTGGTTTCAACCGGCGCCTTTGCCATTGCAAATTCATAGCAGCCGCCCTGAAAATGCTCATGAGTAAGAATTGAACCGCCTACAATCGGCAAATCGGCATTGGAACCTACGAAATAATGAGGAAATTTTTCAACAAAGGCAAACAGCTTTTCAAACGCAGACTTATTTATAGTCATAGGGATGTGCTCGCTGTTGAAAACAATACAGTGCTCGTTATAGTAAACATAAGGAGAATATTGCAGATAAAAATCACTGCCTGCAAGCTTAATGGGGATAATTCTGTGATTCTGTCTTGCAGGGTGGTTAACTCTGCCTGCATAGCCCTCGTTTTCTTTGCAAAGCTGACATTTTGGATATGTGCTCTGCTTCATTGTCAATGCGGCGGCAATCGCCTTGGGATCTTTCTCAGGTTTTGACAAATTGATTGTAATATCAATGTCGCCATAGTCGTTTGAAGTTACCCATTTAACGTCATTTTTAATTCTGTAATCTCTTATATAGTCGGTTTTACGGCTGAAATTATAGTAAAAATCGGTTGCTTCTTTTGGAGATTTTTCATATTTTTCATTAAATTTTTTGATTACTTGTGACGGTCTCGGAGTAAGGACGCCCATGATTTTTGTATCAAACAAATCACGATAAACCACGCTGTCTTCACAAAGAGAATTTTTAACAGCGTAATCAAGGACAACTGAAAGAATTTCTTCAAGTTCACATTCCCCGTTAATTTCACAGTCGTCAAAAGAATCTTTGTTAAGAACCTGACACAGTTGATTTATTGTGTAAATAAAATCCTCTTTTTCAATCAGGTTATTATTAATCGCATACTGTGCAAGCGCCTTTATAGCCATATCAATGTTCATACAATCACTGCCTCTGCCGAATATTTACAACTATTATATTATTATGTGGTAAATAATTCAATTAATTTTTTTGAATTTCTTATATTTAGTGCAAAATATTCGTATTATTTAAAGAACGCTTGCCTGAGTTTATTAAAAATTTACTTTACCGCCGACAAAAATAATGGTATTATAGAATTACAGAAAGGTTATGATTAAATTATGTATATATGCGTGTTTGGTGCAGCAAGCACAGACATTGATGAAAAGTATATAAAAGCAGTAGAGAAAATGGGCGAATTTTTTGCCGCAAGAGGGCACAATCTTGTGTTCGGAGCAGGGGGCTGCGGGCTTATGGGCGCCGCTGCCAGAGGATTTAAAAAAGGCGGAGCAAATATCAAAGGAGTAATTCCGCATTTCTTTAAGGACGTGGAGGTTGAACCTATTTACAAGGAATGTGACGAACTCATTTATACCGAAACAATGAGGGAACGAAAGGCGAAAATGGAGGAAACGGCGCAGGCATTTATTATTACACCGGGAGGCGTAGGTACTTTTGAGGAATTTTTTGAAGTTCTTACTCTAAAGCAATTAGGCAGACACGAAAAGCCCATTGCCGTTTACGATATAAACGGATATTACGGCTTTATGCAGGATATGATGGAACATTCCGTAAATGAAAAATTTGTAAAACCTGCCTGCCGAACCTTATATGACTGCTTTACGGATTTGGAAAAAATGGCGCAGTATATAGAAAATGATACCGTTGATTTTTCGGTGAAAGAACTTAAGTAACACTTTAATACGGAGGTGTAATTATGAAAAATTATGTTATCACAATAGGCAGACAGTTTTGCAGCGGAGGCAGAGAAATAGGCAGGATGCTGGCAAAACAGCTGGGAATTGAGTTTTACGACGCCTCGCTTCTACGGGAAAAAGCCCGCGACGACGGACTGGAAGAGGGCATATTTGATATGTTTGACGAACAGCCTACACGTTCATTTCTGTTTTCGGTTGTTATGGACCCATATGCCATTGATTCTGCCGTGAATGAGGGCAAGGTTATTGAGGCACAGCGCAGCGTTATATGCAGCGCGGCTGACAAAGGCCCCTGCGTTATAGTTGGCAGAAGAGCCGATAAAATCCTTGAAGAACGAGGAAATGTGCTCAGTGTGTTTATCTGCGCCGATATGAAAGACCGCATTGAGCGTTACCGTCAGCGTGATAATGTCAGCGAAAAGGCTGCACGCCGTATAATTGAGCGCAAGGATAAAGAGCGTGCCTCCTATTACGATTATTTCGGCGACGGTAAATGGGGCAAAGCTGATAATTATGCTCTGTGCTTTAATTCGTCAAAAGTTTCTCCCCAGCGCATAGTTGATATTATATGCGAGTATGTACAAAAGTAATAAAGTAAACTAAAATACCGAGCCAATCGCATATAGCGAAAGGCTCGGCTTTTGTTATTATTCAAAGAAATTTTTTGTCGAATAGGCGGGTATTTTGCTTTGGGAGATCATTATTCTTTCTTCTTGACAACCCTTTTTCTTCAATATATAATAAACGCATTACCGTGCTCGTGCACGTTAAAGTGATTATATCATTAAAGCAGAAAAAATCAAGGGGAAGCCAATGCCTATTACAGCCAAAGAAATTGCAAAAATTGCAGGGGTCAGCCGTGGTACAGTTGACCGTGCACTGAAAAACAGACCGGGAATAAGCGAGCAGACAAAAAAGCGTGTGCTTGAAATTGCCGAAAAATACGATTACAAGCCAAATATTATCGGCAAAGCCCTTGTTTATTCCGGCAAAACCATTGATGTGCCGGTTATTCTTAACAGTATCGGCAACCCTTTTTTTGATGATATCAAAGCCGGAATTTTTGCCGCACAGGAGGAATTTGAAAGCTACGGCTTTAAAATTAATCTTTTTGAATTTAAGGGCTATGACGCAGAAAAACTGCTTGATATTTTAAACAGTCTGCCCGATGACACGTCACAGATAATTCTCTCGCCTATCTGCGATAAAAGGGTGGAAGAAAAAATATGCTCTATGCAGGAAAATTCAACACGTATAATATTACTGTCAAACTCTCTTGAGTCAGCGGATAAAGCAGTATATGTAGGATGCGACTACCTTAAAAGCGGACGTATAGCCGGACGGATTACAGGGCTTATTTCCTCGGGCAAAGCTAATTTGTTTATAGTAACCGGCAGTTCCCAGCACAAGGGTCATGCCCAGAGAGTTGACGGCATAAAATCAGTTATAAAAAGTGATTATCCTTCAATTAATATTGTCGGAGTTGCAGAAAGCAATGACGATAACGAAACCGCATATACAGCTGTAAAAAACGCCTTTGAGCATCATCCCGAAATAGACTTTGTATATATTGTTGCCGGCGGTGTTGACGGTACCCTTAAAGCTGTCAAAGAGCAAAATCGCAAAGTGCGCGTGTGCACCTTTGACGATATTCCCGTAATTCGTTCGGCTTTCAGCAGAGGCGAGGTGCTTACTACAATATGCCAGCAGCCTTTTGAGCAGGGATATAATTCGGTAAAAGCAATTTTTGACAGCGTGATTATGAAAAAAGAAGTGCAAAAAACAATTTACACCCAGCTTTCAATAAAAGTTGATGAGTCGCTTTAGTTGCTGAAGCACGAAAGGTTCGGTGATTAATATGGAACATTTTTCCGTTATGCATTATACCGGCAAAAACACTCCGTCGGGGGAATGTCCTGTTGACGACTGCGGTATAATTTTAAAAAAGCAGACTAACGAAACAGAAGATTCGGCGCTGCATACAACGGCGGTTCTGACAGTTAATAAAAATCAAAACGAAAAATCAGCATTAAGACTTGTTTTTGAGGAAAGCGAATGGGAAACGGACAATTATGTTTTTGCCCCCGCCGCCCTTTATAACGGCAACAGATTTAAAAGTCTGCACAGAGATTATCCGCCGATGATAACAAAGGACGAGGCGGAGCAACACCGGGGCGAAACGGTTATATCCGATGTGCCGAGGCTTGATTTAAAGGACGGCAGCGTCAGTCTTAATACAGGAGATTTATCCGTGCCCTGTATCGGATATTACTCCGAAAAAAAGAAAATCGGCTTTTTGCTTTTTTTCAGCCAGAAAAACGAGTTAGGCAATTTCGGCGTTACCATTTGTGAAAATACAGAAAATAAAACGGCAGAGTTTATTTTGTCATCTCCCTGTGTCCGGGAGCCGTACAAATATACAATGTGCTCGACAAAACAAACGTCGGATGATGAACCGGCTATTCTCAAATCAGGGCACAAAGTAACCTTTAACTATACGCAGTACCGTTTTGAATGTGGAAGCGTATGCGAATTTCTCAATAATTTTTTTGCTCTCAGACAAAAGCATAATCTGCCTGTCAGCCATCCCGATGACATTCCCTGGAGCCGTGCATTCAGGTTGATTGAAGATAAGTACAACAACCGTAACTGGCAGGAGGATTACGGATTTTACAAATCTTCTGAAGCCGGCAGCGGAATTTTCCGCCAGTGGCAGACCGGCTGGGTCGGCGGTGCAATGAACACACTGCCCGGACTTGTTATCGGCAATGCCGAATCCCGTGAAAGAAGCCGTAAAACCATAGATTTTGTGTTTAATAAATTACAGCACAAAAGCGGATTTTTATACGGGATTTTCTGTGACGGAAATATATACGGCGACAATTATTTTGACCCGGAAAATACTGAGATTGTTATGAGCCGTAAAAACGCAGACGCACTGTATTATATTGCAAAGCATTTGTTTTATCTTAAAAGTCAAAATTCCGACGTGCCCCTATTATGGGAAAAGGGGCTGCAACGTCTTGCAGACGCTTTTGTCAAATATTATAATGATAACGGTGAAATCAGCCAGTTTATTGATATTGGCTCGGGTAAACCTTATGTATATGGCTCCGCAAGCGCAGGTCTTGTAAGCGCAGGTCTTGCACTTTGCGCTTCATATTTTGACTACGGTTTGTATATGCAAACAGCGCAGAGTATTGCCGATTATTACTATAAAAAATTTGTATCAAAGGGTTATACAACAGGAGGCCCCGGAGAAATTCTTGCCTGTCCGGACAGCGAATCGGCGTTTGCGCTGCTTGAAAGTTTTGTAATACTCTACCGTTTTACCGAAAGTCAAAAGTGGCTCAGATATGCCGAAGATACCGCTTCTCTTTGTTCAAGCTGGTGCGTGGGATATGATTATGATTATGAAAAAGATACTCAGTTTTATGAGCGAAAAATTGCCACCACCGGCGCAGTGTGGGCAAGCGTACAGAATAAGCACGCCGCACCGGGTATATGTACAATGTCCGGCGAATCTCTCATTCATCTTTACCGTGCAACGGGAAACACGGCGTATCTTAACTTACTTAAAGATATTTCACATAATATTACCCAGTATGTCAGCACTCCCGAAAATCCCGTTTACGCCAGCTATGTCTGGCACAATAAGCCGGCTCACCGCCATAAAATGCTCAATAGAGCGTATATGCATACTTTGATTTCGCTTCACAGAAGCTCAAAGCTGATGAGTAAATTAATTTCGCCCATTTACAGTTCAGCTGTTAATCCCGTGGGACGTATTAACGAGCGTGTAAATCTTTCCGACTGGGAGGGAACAAATAACGTGGGAGAACTGCCTATTGGTTCTTGCTGGTGCGAAGTTTCGGTTATGCTTACATATCTTGAAATACCGGCGGTATATATTCAGTCAGACACAGGATTTTGCTTTTCCCTTGACCATATAGAATGCAGAGTAATAAGTAAAAATGAGAATTCATTTACCGCCGAGCTTTATAATCCCACCGCTTATGACGCCGAATACAGAATATTTATTGACAGTAAACAGGAATGCAAAAAGCCTCTTTCACCCGACAAAGCATTTAAAATAAAGAAAATCTCTCTCGCATGCGGAGAGAGAATACAATTAGAAATAAAAAGGAAATAACATTATGTTTGAAATCCGAGGAAAAGATTTTTACCCGAACGGTGAAAAATTCAATATTTATTCCGGAACGCTTCATTATTTCCGTATTCCATGTGAATTCTGGGAGGACCGTTTGAAGAAAGTCAAGGCGGCAGCATTAATTAACCGAAACTGCTTCACTTGAAAGCAATTACCCGGATACCTCTGTTTTTGCGCAGAGCGTCCATGATATCGCCTATGCTTATGTAAATAAAAAATTTGCAGGAAAATTTGACAGAACCGTTCCGCTTACCAAAAAGCAGATAAAGCAAGGCGTTAAGGCGAATGAAAGCTTTAATTTCCCCATACCTGCATTTAACAGAAAGGTTAAGATTGATATTCTTGTTGAGGGAATGGGTCACGTAAATTTTAACAAAGGAATTTACGACCGCAAGGATCTCAAATATGTGTGCATAGGCGAACAGTACGTATATGATTTTGACATATATACAATTCCCGTTGACAGCCTTGACAAACTTATTTATGACGGCAGGCAAAAATACCCCGCTTATTTTAAGGGAACTTTTAAAGCAAATTCAAGGGATGACTGCTTTGTAAGAATAGACGGTTTTACAAAGGGTTACGTTTTTGTAAATGGCATTAATCTTGGAAGATACCGGAGGGTAGGACCTCAAAGAGCGCTTTATCTTCCGGGAGTATGGCTTAAAGAGGATAATGAAATTGTTGTTCTTGAACTTGAAGACTGTAAAAATAAATCTGTTACAATAACCGATAAACCGTGTTTTAAATAAATATAAACGTATTAAGATGACAGGCAGGGATGAAAATGAAAAACTGGGTTGTTTATACCGAAAATACACCGTCGCAAATTACACAGGAGCAAGGAAAAATAATACTGTCAAATCCTTTTGTACGCCGTGAGATTGAACTTGACGGCTGCAAAACTTTGTCATTTTATAATAAGCAAAAGGATATTGAAATGACAAACGCACCAGTGGGAGATTTTAAGCTGTCGGTTGATAAAAAAGTTTACACGGCAGAGGATTTTGAATATTCTGATTTTTATATAGTGCCATGTGAAGAACGTGTGCCCTTTAAAAAATCGCCCACAATGACCTTTCGGGGAGAATATCCCCCTCCGGGCAAAGCGGTTCAAATTAATTATACAGGTAGAACACTGCCTTTAGATATTACCGTCAGATACGAAATCTACGACGGTATGCCGGTTATTATGAAACGTCTTACAGTTAAAAATACCGGCGAGTGTGTAACCGTTGACAATATTACAACCGATGTAATGCAGATTACGCAGAACAGAGATACAATTTTTGTTGACAGTGATTACAATTCTACTACACAGTTTTTGGGACTTGACATTTCTGAATATGCCAAAAACTATGCCCGTTTTTGCTATGAGTATCTTGAGGTTGCTCCCCTTTACCGTATGAATGTAAAGCTTGACAAAGGAGAGGAGCTTTCGTCAATATGTGCCTTTGAGCTTTTGTTTTCAGCAGATTACTATGAGCACCGGCTTATTGAGGTTAAAGAAATGTACCGCCGTATTGCTCCGTGGTGCACTGACAACGTGCTGTTTTTTCACCTTATTTCCAATAGTCCCAGAGCAATACGCAGAGCTGTTGACCAATGTAATGAAATCGGGCTTGAAATGATTATTCAGTCTTTCGGCTCCGGCGTCAATATGGAAAGCGATAATAAACACTATCTTGACCGTATTAAAAATGCCTATGACTACGGCCACGAAAAAGGTTTGCGTATGGGTGCTTATACCCTTGCATATGTTAAAAATTATCGTCCTGTCAGGGGCGATGAGGCGCTTAATCACGACGGTAGTCATATATGCCGCTGCCTTGCCTGCGACTGGGCAGAGCAGTATATGAAAAATGTTATCCGCTTTATTGATAAAACAGGCGCAGACGCTGTTGAAATTGACGGGCCATACGGTATGCTTATGTGCTCCGGCGGAAAAACTCACCGCCACGATGATTTTACCGATTCCCAGTATAAGCAGTGGAAAGCCTCTGTTAATGACTGGTATCAAAAGCTTAAATCACGTGGAATTTATATAAACGCCCCCGACTGGCATTTCTTAAACGGCATCAACAGGTGCGGCGTGGGGTATGAGGAAATTGCTTTTTCGGAAAAACGTGCTGAACAGCTTATCACTTCACGCATTTATTACTACAAGGGCACCTTTGATAAAAACCCGTCACAGGGCTGGGGATTTTTGCCTCTTAATGTTTATCATGGCGGCGGACGGGACGCCCGGTTCTTTCCCACCGAAAAGAACGCCTTTGAATTTGACTGGGCACTGGCACAACTTACTGCCGCAGGCATCTGGCCTACAATCAGGGGCAAAAAGGTATATGATTCTCAGGCAGGCAAAGAAATATTTAAAAAATGGGTTCAGATATTCAAGAAATACAGGGATGTTTTAAACGGAATCACCGTTCACTTTATGCCTCCTCGTATCAATCCCGAAAGACCCGACAGAACTATCTGTATTGACGCTGTTATGAATCAGCTTCCCTATGGCGATAAAAGAGGTTTCGTAATGTTCTTTAACCAAACCGAAAACGAAATAACGCAGGAGATTACCGTGCCTGTTTATTATACAGGACTTACAGGCCTTTCACAGCCTCCTGCACCTTTTGAAAACACTAAAAACTGCGATGTAAAATATCCCCTTTACGGCGAGGAAATTGCACCGTTGGTTATAAGGGCACGTGACGGCTCCTCAAGAACTTATATAACAGATAAAAAAGTGCACGACAAGCCTATTCCTCCTCTGCCGGAGGCTAAATTAACGGATAATGAAATATGCGTTTCATTGCAGGATAGTGCCCCCGAAAATTACAGAATTGATACAAATGGAAATATAAAAATGAAAATCACACTGCCGGCAATGTCTTATCAGTGGTATGTTTTAAGAGTGGCAGAGAAAGGAAATAAGCATAATGGATAAAATTATTAAAGCGGGCGTTATAGGTTTGGGACAGCGTGGTATGCAGTTAATTGAACCTATGCTTAAAATGGACGACGTTGAAATCACCGCGGTGTGCGATGTCTATGAGGACAGAATAAAAAATGCTGCGGATTCGGTCTTTAAGGCAAAAGGAACGAAACCTTTTCAGACAGGTGATTACAGAGAGGTACTTGAACTGGGCACACTTGATGCAGTTGTTATTGCAACTTCTTGGGAGTGCCATATTGAAATTGCGATAGAATCAATGAAAAAAGGTATTTTTACGGCAATGGAGGTTGGCGGAACATATAATCTCCAGGAATGTTTTGATTTGGTTCAGGCTCAGGAGGAAACAGGTACGCCTTTCTTCTTTTTAGAAAACTGCTGTTACGGTCAAAGAGAGCTGATGTGCTTTAATATGGCAAAGCAGGGCGTTTTCGGTGAGATTGTTCACTGCGACGGAGCATACCGCCACGATTTGAGAAATGAGGTGTCCTTTGGTAAGGAAAACCGCCATTACCGCCTTTCTCATTATAAAGAACACAACTGTGAAAATTATCCCACCCACGATCTGGGACCTATTGCAAAAATCCTCGGTATCAACCGTGGCAACCGGATGCTGCGCCTTGTTTCCTGCGCCAGCAAAGCAAGAGGACTTCACCAGTATATAAAAGAGCAAAAAAGCGACGACGAAGAGCTTTTGAATACCGAGTTTAAGCAGGGCGATATTGTTACAACCATAATCACCTGTGAAAACGGCGAAACAATTACGCTTACTCTTGATACAACTCTGCCCCGTATATACAGCCGTAATTTCACCGTGCACGGCACAAAGGGTATGTATCAGGAGGACGGAGATTACGTTTTTCTTGAAAAGGACTTTACCGGTGATATTTCCGAGATAGATACCAACCCTCAGAAGATATGGAAAAACGCCGACGAATATGCTAAAGAGTACGACAATGATTTATGGAAACACAAGTCAGATGGTATGATTCAAAGCGGTCACGGTGGTATGGATTACCTTGTTCTGCGTTCTATGATAAATGCAGCAAAAGGCAAAACTCTGCCTGCCATTGACGTTTATGACGCAGCCTCCTGGATGTGTATAACCGCTCTGTCGGAGGTGTCTGTTAAAAACGGTAATATCCCTGTTGAAATACCCGATTTCACAGGTGGAAAATACAAAAACAGAACCGACAAATCCACAGGAAAATATGCTTTATAATATCTGGCTTTTCGGTTATTTCCAGTATGACTGGGCAGATTCAGCCACTCCTCTTGACTCTTTTGATGAAAACAGTACTTTATTTATCATAGTTTTCCAGAAAAGTATGCTTTTTTCCGTCGGTTTTATAACCCGGAAAAGTATCAAGGCAAACAGAATGAATACTGTTAAAAATGCTTTTTTCAATATTCGGATTATCCTTTTTTAATTCTTTAATCAAATATTTGATTTCCTGCCGTTTTGTACCGCCGGAGAGGTTGTCATCCTCTGTGCGGTTTTCTGTAAAACGGCAGGCGCACTGGATAAATGTTAAATCATTATATCTTGTCCACGAAATAATATCCTCTTCATTTATACAGTACATCGGGCGGATTAATTCCATTCCCTCAAAATTCTGAGAGTGTAATTTGGGCATCATTCCCTGAAGCTGTGAGCCGTAAAACATACCGATAAGCGTTGTTTCAATAACATCACTAAAATGATGACCAAGCGCTATTTTGTTGCACCCCAGTTCTTTGGCTTTGTTATACAGCCATCCTCTGCGCATTTTGGCACACAGATAACAGGGCGTTTTTTCTGCGGCGTATGCTACGCTGAAGATATTTGATTCAAATACGGTAATGGGAACGTGCAGCAGTTCGGCGTTTCTTTCAATATTTTTTCGGTTTAATTCGTTATATCCGGGGTCCATTACAAGAAATACCAAATCAAATTTTACATCGCTGATTCTCTGAAGCATCTGCATGAGTTTTGCCATCAGCATTGAATCTTTGCCTCCGGATATGCATACTGCTATTTTATCTCCTTCGTTTATCAGCTCATAATCTTTTACGGCGGTGATAAAGGGGTTCCATAATACTTTTCTATACTTTTTAATAATACTGCGTTCAATTAGCTGATAAGGTTCTAATTCTCTTTTCATTCGTCTGACTCCTTGCAGTAATCTTGGGATTTTTTATCTTGTATAACTAGATTAATTATATTCCCAGAAAAGTGGATTTTCAATAGTAATTATGGTAAAATGCAAATAAAACAACAAAGAAACGGAGCTGAAACTGTGAAAGACGATAGACTTGATATTTACACAAGTATAGTGCCTAACCGCCGTCAGCTTATAATTCAAGAAATGAAATATTATGCTTTCATTCATTACGGCGTCAACACCTTTACCAACCGTGAATGGGGAACCGGAAAAGAGAGTGAACGTGTTTTTAATCCGAAAAAGCAAAACACGGACCAATGGTGCAGAGCAATTGCAGATGCAGGAATGAAAGGCGTAATACTGACCTGTAAGCACCACGACGGCTTTTGCCTCTGGCCTACCGAAACAACTCAGCATTCCGTAAAAAACAGTCCGTATAAAAACGGAAAGGGCGATGTTGTCCGGGAGGTTTCCGAAAGCTGTAAAAAATACGGTCTTAAATTCGGCGTTTATCTTTCCCCCTGGGACAGAAACGCAGAATGCTACGGAACACCCCGGTACAATGATTTTTACATAAAGCAGTTAACAGAATTACTGACTAATTACGGCGATATTTTTATGCTTTGGCTTGATGGTGCCTGCGGTGCAAAGGCAGACGGTCAGCCAGTGCAGAAATATGATTTTGAACGCATATGGAATACTGCCGTTGAACTTCAGCCGGATATTGTTATGTCAGGCTGTGCGCCGGATGTACGCTGGATAGGTAATGAAAGCGGAAAAACCAGAGAAAGTGAATGGAATGTGGTTCCTAAATTCCAGTATGACCAGCAAAATTTTGCCGCCAACTGCCAGACTGACGATAATATGAAAGCATTTCAAAAACGCTGTCAGGACGTTATGCTGCCCGATATGGGTTCACGTGAATTTTTAAGTAATTTTGATGAATTTATGTGGTATCCTGCCGAGGTGGATGTATCAATAAGATTAGGTTGGTTTTATCATCCCCTGCAGGTATTTACCCTTAAATCCTTGAATCATTTGATGAAGATATATTATAATTCCGCAGGCAATAATTCGCTGATGCTTCTTAACATTCCGCCTAATAAGAACGGACTTCTTTCCGAAAGCGATGTTAAAAGGCTTAGGGAGATGGGCAAATGGATAAGAAAAGAAGACGAACTTCTGATAAATGATGTAAAAACACAGAAATCAGATGACGGATATGAAATCAGGCTTAGTTTCCCTCGCCAGTCAGTTGACCGTATAAGACTTAAAGAGGACACGACCAAATCCCAGAGAGTTGAAAAATTTTCAATTTATGCCGGAGAGAAAAAGATATTCAGCGGTACGATAATAGGCTTTTCAAAAATTGCAGTTTTTAAGCCGATTATTACCGACAACCTTACCGTTAAAATTGAGGAATGTCGGAAAGAACCGTATATTGAAAAGGTTGAAGTTATTGCAGCAGGCGCTTATCGTGTAAAGTAAGATATACTTCGTACAAAAATTATAAGGGGATAAAATATATGGCTGAAATAAAAATTATACCTGAACCAAAACAGGTAAAAATTACAGATGATAATAAAATTGCGCTGACTCATATTTCTTTAGGCGAAAACCTTTTGAGCCGGGAGGCGGCAGATGATTTTCTGTCCTTTTGCAATTTGCCGGACGGTGAAGAAAATATTGTTTTTAAAACCGATCCTACTATGTCAGAAGAGGAATATGTGCTTAAAATAGGGGAATCCATTGCAATAACCGCTTCATCTGCATCGGGTCAGCTTTATGCCCTGCAAACCTTAAAGCAGATTCTTTTTCAGACAGATTTTAATATTATAGGCCTTGAAATTTGGGACAAACCTGAATACCCTCTCAGGGGTTTTATGCTTGATGTGGGCAGATACTTCTTCCCTGTTAACGATGTTAAAACTCTGATAAGAAGAATGGCGTATCACAAACTAAACTTGTTTCATTTTCATCTTACCGAGGATCAGGGGTGGAGAATTGAAATAAAAAAATATCCGCTTCTTACTAAAATAGGCTCCGTAAGAGATGGAACAAATTTCAGCAGCAGAGAACACAGAGGATTTTATACGCAGGAGGAAATCAGGGAAATTGTCAGCTACGCTCACAGCTTTTGTATAAAGGTTATGCCGGAGTTTGACATTCCCGGTCATTCAAGAGCCGCCATTGCTGCGTACCCTGCGCTATCCTGCTTTGAGAGAGAATTGCCTGTTGCAACTCATTGGGGGGTTAAACATGACGTTCTTTGCGCCGGTAAGGAATTTACAATGGAATTTGTAAAGGATGTGCTTGATGAATTTTTCAGACTGTTTCCCGATAAATATATACATATCGGCGGCGACGAGGTACCAAAGCACCGCTGGGCGCTTTGTCCCCATTGTCAGAAAAATATGAAAGCATTGGGTCTTAAAGATGAGGAAGAACTGCAGGCGTGGTTTATGAATACCGTCAAGGATTATTGCGTTCAAAACAGCAGACAGGTCTTTATGTGGAGCTGGGATTTAAAGGGCCAAAGCCTTATTGATGAGGATTTAGGCTTTACGAAATGCGGAGAAATTGAAACAGGAAACAGACCCTTTATTGATACAAGTACAAATGCGTATTACATTGATTTGCCTTACGGAAAAATCAGCCTTAATGACACAATGAATCATAAAACGTATAAAGGCAATTGCCTTGGCGTTGAGGCAACACTCTGGACAGAATATGTACCCGATATGAAAAAGGCGGATAAAATGACATATCCCAGATTGGGCGCAATGTGTGAAACAGGCTGGGGCGGAGAATGTGACTGCGAAAGATTCAATAAAAAGCTCACATTTTATTATTCGTATCTCTGCCGCTGCGGATGCACCTCATCACCGCTTGTTACTGCAAACCCTGAAAAAATACGGGGAACACTGCAAAATCTGTGGTTTGAAAAAAGACAACTTACCTGGGAAGGATTCACAAATATTATTGATGATAAAAAAGTAGAAAAACTCGCCGGTAAACTCAATAATTAAAAAAACAGCAAAATAATCAGAAACGAGGCAGACAATGCATATCCTGCAGTGCTCTGCCTCATTTTTAACAACTATATTTTTTCTTTTTGAATTTTTACTGATTTTTTTCTCTTTTCTGCGCCAGCTCGCCTGTTATTTTTTTATAAAAATCAGGCGTTATTTTATATCCGTAAACATAAAATACATAGCAAAGTGCAGATAAGATGGACGGAATCAGGAACATTATTATTCTCATTCCGTTTTCCGTTGCGGCAGATTGCTGCACATTTGCCTTGTACCCTATGAGCGTCAGCCCGATACCGCTTACAAATCCGCTAAAAGCACCTGCAAATTTTACGACAAAAGTCTGCATGGAAAATAATATACTTTCGTTTCTTGTGCCCAGCTTGTATTCTCCGTAATCAACCACTTCTGATAGAATTACTGTAATAAATACCAGCATAAAACCTATTCCGCTGTTAATTATTGCACTGCATATGCCAACCAATATACTGTTTTTCGGGTTTGTATATCCGAATATCCATAGTAGAGCAAATCCTAAAACAGGCAGAAAACTTGCTAAAAAGAAAGACATTTTCTTGCTTATTTTTTTAGAAAGTATCGGAAAAACTGCCATTGACGCCATTTGTGCAAATCCTGCAACACCGGCGTATATGGGATAAAGCACGCCGTTTCCCTCGCTTGCATAGGTTCTTTCCGCCGCATATTTAAAATAGTACAAGGCAAAGCTGTTTGAAAGCTGATATGCAATGTTAAAAAACAGAGCAATGCCTAAAATTATTTTAACCTGGTCATTTTTAAATAAAATATTCAGCATACCCTTAACATTTGTTTTTTGCGGATTTTTAGAAACAACTCTCTCTTTGCACATCAAACAGGTTATCACTGATGAAATAATAAAAACTACAGAAATTATTATTGCGAGCCTTGAAAAACCTCTTACATCGTTTCCGTTTCCCAACTTTGTAACCAAAATCAAACCAAAGGAATTAACAATAAGCCATGCAAGACTTGCAAAAATTCTCGGTATTGCCGAAATTTGATTTCTTTCATTTTCGTTATCGGTAAGCGCCGGTACTAAAGACCAATACGGAATGTCCATTATGGTATATGTCATTCCCCAAAGAATATAGAATACAGAGCACCATACAAGATAGCCTTTTCCCTCAATACCATTATCCATAAATAAAAATATCAAAACAACTGCATTGAGTATTGTTCCTATTAATATCCACGGACGAAATTTACCCCATTTGCTTTTTGTGTTATCAACAATCATACCCATAAAAGGGTCGTTAAAGGCATCCCAAATTCTGGCGACCATAAACAAAACACCGACAAATGCAGGCGCAACGCTCCTGTAATCTGTCAGATACATCATCAAATATGTGCCTACAATAGCATAAACGGCGTCCTTACCGAATGCGCCTATGCCAAAGGATATTTTTGATGCCCAGCTAAGTGCATTTTTCATAAGCTTCTCTCCTTTAGCTGTTTAAATGTAAATTTATCAAAAACACTTTACATTTAGTTTACCCTGCAAATATTATGTTATTTATCATAAATAATAAAAACAAAAATCCTTTCTTGTAAGCTAAAGTAGTATAACGAAAAACCCCGGACAAAGATGTTCGGGGTTTTCATACAATTAATGATACAGTAAGCGTTTCATTTATCATGCTTTGTTTGCAGAATCTTTTAATTCATATGTGAACTTAAATATAGATTTATAACAATCTTAATAAAGAACCTTTGACAAAATAAAGCAAACCCAAAGGGCGATGACGAAAAATCCCTCTGCAGGAATTGCGAGTTTTGTATAAGGACATTTCCAACCTTTGTCCACACAAAGAAAAATGCTCCTTGTTACAAACACGGTGGTTGAAAAGAAAAGTCCGCCGGCGAGAGAATAAACAGGCGTTTTAAGAGCAAGCATAAGATACAGCAAAAAAGCGCCCAGTGCAAATGAAATTCCACCGTAATACACACGGATTTCCGTTTTACCTGCATTGTCAACCGGTTTTATTGAAAAACTTTCAGCATTTTTAAGAGGCTTTGCAATAAACACAACAGCCATTGCAAAAAAGTAACCCACCAAACCTATAACGGCAATTGATGCAGGAATGTTTGATAAAAATAAAGTCAAAATACAGTATATTGCTTTTTGTTCTTTTTGATTTGTGGACAGCTTTGTTAAGAAATTATCATTTTTATTGATAATACCTTTTATATTATTGCAATATTGTTAAAGTTATGTTAAACTAAAAACATAAAATTAACTTTACGAAAGGAGAAGATTTATGGAAGTTGTTGCACAAAGAGTGTTTGAGCCGTTTTATATGTGGCTTGACATTGCATTTCTTGTGCTTTTTATAGGAATGCTTCTTTACAAAAAGAAATATACAACCGTTATTGTCGGCGTACTGGCAGGAATACTCTATCAAATTGTTGATTTCGGTATATTCCACCTGGCAACAGGCTCCCGTCATTTGCTTATGAACGGAGTGGAAGGCACGGAAAGCCAGCTGTTCTGGGTACTTATGTGGATGTCAATGAGCTACGGTTTTACAAACTTTGCATGGATTTGGCTGTGGATTTCAAAGGATAAAAATCTATTTGAATGGACGACGCTTATTCTGGGCTGGTGGATATGCTGTCCTCTGCTGACAAAAACCTTCGGCCCTCACAATTATGAAATTACTATCTGGCGTGAAACAGGCGCATACCATGGCTGGATGGCATTGATTCTGTTTGTAGGATATGTATTGCTGTTTATCTGGAATATGTCACGTAAAAAGAAGGATGAACGTGTTAATATCCCATGGCTTCTGATTATCGGCATACTTGTTCAGGCAGGCTGGGAAGTCGGACTTTACCTTGGCGGTATACGTTCTGCAAATCTCGGCGTAACAGGCATGGATGTAAATGCAATTTCACCAATGATTATTAATTCCCTGCTTGAAACAAATCTTGGTATGCCTTACATATTCATTATATTTATTGCAGTTTCAAGAAGATTTACGGAATCTCTCAAAAAGAGAAAAACGAAACTTTCATTTACTGAAAGAATTGTGGAAAACAACCACGAAAAAGTTAAGGATTACGAGAACGTATCTGAATTTTTAGCTTAAATAAATTAATCCTCAGCAAAGCTGAGGATTTTTTATTGATGAAAAAACAGCTTTATGTTATACTTTATAATACAGATGTTAAATTTTAATACGGAGGGAAATTTATGGAAAAAAAAAGACCGGATACTATGGAAAGAATCACAACGGCGCAACTTGCAGACGCATTTATTAATGAGCAGGTTGCCGAAATTCAAAAGCAGATTGGAGATAAAAAGGTACTGCTTGCGCTTTCGGGCGGCGTGGATTCATCTGTTGTAGCAGCCTTGCTCATTAAGGCAATCGGCAAACAGCTTGTTTGTGTTCACGTAAATCACGGTTTAATGCGTAAAGGCGAAAGCGAACAGGTTATTGAGGTTTTCCAAAATCAGTTGGACGCAAACCTTATTTATATTGATGCAACCGACCGTTTTCTTGATTTGCTTGAAGGCGTTGACGACCCGGAGAAAAAGAGAAAGATTATCGGCGGTGAGTTCATCAAAGTATTTGATGAGGAAGCAAGAAAACTTGAGGGAATTTCATTCCTTGCTCAGGGTACAATTTATCCCGATATCCTTGAGAGCGACGGAGTTAAGGCGCATCACAATGTCGGCGGATTGCCGGAGGATATGCAGTTTGAACTTGTTGAGCCTGTAAAGTTCCTTTATAAAGACGAGGTAAGAGTTGTGGGCAAAGCGCTCGGTTTACCTGACAATATGGTTTACCGTCAGCCGTTCCCGGGTCCCGGTCTGGGCGTTCGCTGTCTTGGTGCAATTACCCGTGACAGACTCCACGCATTGAGAGAAGCAGACGCTATTCTCCGTGAAGAATTTGACAACGCCGGACTTACTGATAAGGTATGGCAGTTCTTTACCGTTGTGCCTGATTTCCGTTCAACAGGTGTTGTTGATGGTAAAAGAAGATTTGACTGGCCCGTTATTATTCGTGCGGTAAATACAGTTGACGCAATGACTGCTACGGTGCCTGAAATAGATTGGGCAGTTTTAAAGAAGATTACCGGCAGAATCCTTGCAGAGGTTGACGGCGTGTGCCGTGTGCTTTATGACCTTTCTCCAAAGCCCAGCGCGACAATAGAATGGGAATAAATTGAGAGTTTAATAAACCCATAATAGAAAGCCCTTAGCTATGGTAAGCAACTCATAGCTAAGGGTATTTTGCTGTTTTTTGATTAATTATTGGATAAATACGGAGAGCATACCCTTGTCAGAAGGTATTTTTACTGTTACAATAGCAGCGACAACAACTTTACAAAGAGGGCAAATATCACGATTGATTTGAAAAATCAGTAACGCAGATAGCAGATAAAGGATTTTTAAAATGATTATCAGAAAATATCAGCCGACGGACTGTAAAGAGATAACAGAACTTTTTTATAATACGGTTCATACGGTAAATGCAAAAGATTACACAAAAGAGCAATTAGATGTATGGGCAGCGGAACAGATGGATTTAGAAAAATGGAACCGTTCACTTCTGAAGCATTACAGCGTTGTTGCTGTTGAAAATGAAATCATTGTAGGCTTTGGTGATATAGATAATAACGGCTATCTTGATCACTTATTTATTCACGCCGATTATCAGGGAAAAAGCATTGGCACCATAATATGCAACCAATTGGAACAGGCTGTTCAGGGAGACATTACCACTCGCGCTTCTGTTACGGCAAAGCCTTTCTTTGAAAAAAGGGGTTATAAAGTTATCAAAGAACAGCAAGCAGAGCGGCAAGGAATTTTCCTTACAAATTTTGTAATGAAAAAGGACAGATAAAGCATTTTACAATCAAA
This sequence comes from uncultured Bacteroides sp., assembly GCA_964465835.1. GTDB lineage: Bacteria > Bacillota > Clostridia > Oscillospirales > Acutalibacteraceae > Eubacterium_R. The sequence continues at coordinate 22,039 of CAYXLH010000021.1, forward strand.
AGTAATGTTTTATTACTGTGAAATTGCCTTTAGTAACCTTTTGCTTCTGAACTCCAGGTAATCGAATCCAACATTGCCGAGAGTTTTATACCATAACAACTCATTAAATAATGCGTATAATTCAACTTTTATATCGCAGTGCTCTGAAGTTTTTTTCTTACTTTTGTAAATTTCATACAGATGTAAATTTTTTCCGTATCCTACAGTCAAAGTAAATAATTCATACTCAGGCTCTGCCCACATAACATTAAATGGGTCAATAACGCCTTTTAATGACATACTCTTTGTATCAATAATAAAATTGGGCATCCAGTAGTCTCCATGGGTCAGTGTAGCGTCATCCTTATTGTCACCTATTATTTCATACAGCTTTTCATAAGACATATTTACAGCTTTTTTAACTCTGTCAGGAACCTCTGATTTATTAGCGAAATCAACAATTTCCTTTGCAAACTCACTATAATATTCATACCATGAGTTATATACTGCATTATCAATAGGACCGTACTTATCGTTATGAACAGTATGTATTTTAATTAGATTATCAACAATTTCCTTTGCAAGTTTTTTCTTGTTTGGCTTAAATAATAATGCTTTTGCGCTTGCGGTGACTCCCTCAATTAATTCCATTGCAAGAAAGCCTTTACCGTCAACTTCCTCAACAAAATACAGCTTCGGTAATTTACAGTCAACCCTGCTTGATATAAATTTAATTTTCTTGTATTCATCAAAAATCAGCTCGGGGTAATTACTTGTTTTAACAGCAATGCAATGCGGTGCAGTATCAAGATGAACTTTATAAACGCATCCGCTTGCGCCATTTCCAATAACGGAAATATTCAATACTTTACAGTTCATCTTTTCTTCTATAAGAAAAATAATATCTTTTTCCATTTATAAAACCGCCTTTTTTGTTCATATAACAGAATTGATGTTCTTTACTGCTTTTTTGCTTTAGTATTTTCACAGGAGCTTTGCTCTGAAAATTGACAATTATTATGTAATTTTGTATCATTGAAAGCAATAATTAAAGCGAAAATTTACGGAGATACGTTATGATTAGACCATTTAAAGAATATGATTTGACTGCCATACTTCAGATATGGCTTGATACAAATATAAAAGCGCACTGCTTTATTCCAAAAGAATATTGGACAAACAATTATGATATGGTAAAAAGTGCTTTGCCGCAGGCAGAGCTATATGTGTATGAAGATAATACGACAAAGCAAATAGACGGCTTTATCGGATTATCAAATGATTATATTGAGGGGATTTTTGTAAGAGAAGGCGTTCAGTCAAAAGGTATTGGAAAGCAACTGCTGAATTATGCAAAATGCATCAAATCAAATATGACCTTACACGTGTATCAAAAAAATACTCGTGCAATAAAATTTTATCAAAGAGAAAATTTCGTTATTCAATCCGAAAACACCGACAACAATACAAACCAAAAAGAGTATGTAATGGCTTGGAAAAACGAGTAACGCCTACTGTTTAAAAGTCTTAACATCACCAAGTATTTTGGTATTACCGTTATCTGCGATAACAACGCTCGCACTATACCCCCATAATAATTGCGTTAAAATTTTCTAACACATCTGCTAAATCAAACTCTTTGATTCTGTCCATCATTCTGTTACAAAACCACTGCCTTTAAGTGCATTCGGCATAGGAACAACATTTAATCCGAAATCCTTTTCTAATCTTTCTTTTGCAATATAGTACTTGTGAATTAGTTTTTCATCACCTAATCCACCCCAGGATAAGCTTACAACTGCTATTTTATCTCCATATTTTAATGCGTTGGGTTTTATCATAATATTTCACCTTTTTAATTGTACGGATAAAGACACTAAACAATTACACAATCCAATGATAACATAAGAGTCAGCAAAAGTCTAATAAATACAAATTTAAAATAATCAAATTTTGTAAAGCACTTGAAAATAGCAAGATTGTATGATAGCATACAAAAAGAGTTTTTGTTGATTTAAGGTGAAAAAGGGGTTCGGTTATATGAAAAGAGAAGGCATTAGTGCTCGGGTTAAGTCGGCTGTTATGGCTTTATTTTTTTGCCTGTTTTTACTTGCCTGCATCGTTGCCCTTGCCGGCGTCATATGCATAATCTCCGCCATTCCGTCCCAAAATACTTCCTCCCAAACCGATAGTGAGGAAGATGACAAAACAAAATTAACGGGATAAGGAACAATATGGTTATAACGCAAGTGACCTTTCATTTGCTGATGCCTACCACTTATTGATTCAATTCAACTTCTTATTTGAATTCAGGTGTTAAATAACTTATAATGAAGTATAATGCAGTCATCAGGGGGTGATGTTTTGAAAATCAGTTTAGAGCACACTGATAATCCCGAACTTGAAGTTATAATAAAAGGTGATATAGTCGGTGAAGAAGCAATAAACGTGATTGCCGCACTTAATACCTCTGCGTTCGGTAAATTAATGCTTCGGGGTGAAGATGAGAGCTTCCTTTTTGACGCAGCAGACATTATTTACTTTGTATCAGAGCAGGGCAAAACCTATGCCATTACCAATAACGGCAAGTACGAGGTAAAAGAAAAGCTATATGCACTTTCAGACTACCTGAAAAACAAAGGATTTATACAAATCAATAAAAGTACAGTTGTGAATATCAACTTTGTAAAATCCATTTCTGCTGAATTTAGCGGTAATTACACCGCAAGGCTGAAAGGCAAAAAAGAAACACTTGTCATTTCAAGAAAATATTTTAATTCATTTAAAAAATTTATAAGGAGATAATAAGATGAAAAAATTATTGAATATACTACATTTCAGTATCATCGGCGCTGGTATTGGTTCTGTTTTTACAACCATTTCTATGTTTGCTTTAGGTGAGCGAATGGCAAGAATAAAAGAATTTGCTTTTTGGATTCTGGCATCTATGATAATGGGCATTGCCACTAGAATTATGTTCACAGATAAAATAAAATTGCCCGTGGCTACCATTCTTCATTTTTTCATTTGCTTTGCCGTTGTGGCAGTTACAACCTTCGTCTGCGGATATATTGACAGCGTTTTAACGGTACTTAAATTGATTGTGCCAATTTTTATTGCAATATATATTCTCATTTACACGGCCATTTTTATCGCAGCGAAATCAAATGAAAAGGTCGTTAATAAGGCACTTAATAGCAAATGAGAAAATGAATAATAAAAACAGCCCCTAATGTATGAATTAAGCGTTCATACATTAGGGGTTTACCTATGTATTAAATTATGGTAATAGTATCAAAACAGTATCATTTTGATATTTGAAAACTCAAAATCTCTTTATTTATGCGGTATCTGAGCGTTCTGTTTACTATTCGAACTCGACAAAGCCCAACACATTTTGTTTAGGAATTATTCTCTGTCGTGTTTGTAGTTCTTTTGATTATTTGATTTATCCATATT
>CAYXLH010000022.1:0-24995 GCA_964465835.1 uncultured Bacteroides sp.
AAATAATAACATCTAAAATAGAAAATTTAATGACTATTTTAGTGTATTTATACCTTAATGTCAAGTTATATATTTGTACTTGCCAAAATTTAAACATTGTTATATACTATTAGCGTTAGTTTGCCGGGTATATTAAATTATTCCGGCTGTAAGGAGATATTTCAGATGAAATTAGGTATGGTAGGTTTGCCGAATGTCGGCAAAAGTACACTTTTTAACGCAATAACAAATGCAGGCGCTCAAAGTGCAAATTACCCTTTCTGCACAATAGAGCCGAATATAGGTATGGTATCTGTACCTGATGAAAGGCTTGATAAACTGGCTGAAATGTATCAGCCGGACAAGTTTACACCTGCTACAATAGAATTTGTTGATATTGCCGGTCTTGTTAAAGGCGCCAGCAAAGGCGAAGGTCTCGGCAACAAGTTTTTGTCGCACATCAGAGAAGTTGACGCAGTAATTCACGTTGTAAGATGCTTTGACAATGATGATATTACCCATGTTGACGGCAGTATTGACCCTGCAAGAGATATTGAAACAATAAATCTTGAACTTATTTTAGCCGATCTTGACGTACTCACAAGACGTATTGAAAACCGTAAAAAGGCAATGAAAGGAGACAAAAGCATAGCTGCCGAAGTTGAATTTCTCGAAAGACTTGCAGGCGAAATGGAAATGGGAAAAACCGCAAGAAGCGTTGAAATGAACGAAGATGAACGCGAATTTCTAAAAGAGGTTTCATTGCTTACAATCAAACCGGTAATCTACGCCTGCAATATGGGTGAAAACGACTTTTTAGGCGGAATTGAGAATAATAAATATTACAAATCAGTCTGTGAGATTGCCGACGCTGAAAACGCCGAAACATTTCCAATCTGCGCTGAAATGGAAGCTGAAATAGCAGAGCTTAATGACGAAGAAAAGGAAATGTTCCTTGAAGATATGGGACTTGAAAAAAGTGGTCTTGACAGGCTTATCAAAAAGAGTTATTCACTCTTAGGACTTATAAGCTATCTTACGGCAGGCAAGCCGGAGGTAAGGGCATGGACAATAAAAAATGGCACCAAAGCTCCTCAGGCGGCAGGTAAAATTCACACAGATTTTGAAAGAGGTTTTATCCGTGCTGAGGTTGTATCTTTTGATGACCTAATGGCATGCGGCACTATGAACGCAGCAAAAGAAAAGGGTCTTGTCCGCAGTGAGGGCAAGGAATATGTTATGCAGGACGGAGATATTGTTCTGTTCAGATTTAATGTATAAAAATTCACCAAATTTTAACAATTTTTATTGGTAATTAATACAAATTTAGAAACATATAGTGTTTTTTTATCAAATTTTATAATAAAGCAGTTGACTACTTTTAAAAATTAGGATATTATAAACTGAAGCAAATGAATTAAGATTGCGTTAATTCATCAGGGAGGATTTATGTCTCAAAACAATGAAAAAACCGATAACGCCCTCCTTGACAAAATAAAAAACGGCTCGGCTTCCTCATTGGATGAGCTTATAAGAAAGTACCGTTCCTCAGTAGAAGCAATAGCAGTTAAGTATATCAATTCTCCTCTTGAATTGGACGATTTAGTACAGGAGGGTATGATAGGGCTGCTTGCCGCCATAAACTCTTATAACGCCGATAAGGGTGCAAAGTTTGTAACATATGCATCACGCTGCATAAATAATTCAATACAAACTGCTATAAAAAAACAATCACGGCTCAAAGACATACCTCAGTCAAGCCTTATATCGCTTGAGGAGGAAATATTAGAAAAAAGAGTTGGTTTAAGCGCAGAGGACGAGTATCTTGCCAAAGAAAGCGTATCAACGCTGACAAATGTACTAGACGAAGAATTGTCAAGTTTTGAAAACGAAGTATTAAGGCTTTATATGACCGGTTGTTCATATTCCGAAATAGCGGATAAACTGGATAAAAATAATAAGGCTATTGACAACGCGATACAGCGTATTCGTAAGAAACTCAGTGGAGTTGCTTTTTGAATATTTTCCCAGCACTTTGGTAAAAGGAGCACTCAGGCTCCGATTACCATACTCCCCCGGCAAAATCTTTAGAGAGGTAGATATCGAGATGTACGAAGACAAAACATTAATTTGCAAAGAATGCAATAAGGAATTTGTTTTCACGGCAGGCGAGCAGGAATTTTATGCTGAAAAAGGTTTTGTAAACGAGCCTCAGCGCTGTAAGGCATGCAGAGACGCGAGAAAAGCTGCTGCTAAAGCTCCGAGAGAAATGCATGATGCAATTTGTGCACAGTGCGGCGCTGCTTGTAAGGTGCCCTTTGAGCCTAAAGAAGATCGCCCTGTTTACTGCAGTGAATGCTTCGCAAAGCTTACAGAAGCAAAAAAAGACTAAATCATATAAACAAAACCGTTCCCAAATGAGAACGGTTTTGTTTTTTATTTGTTCACAAACCAAATATTAATTTCATCTCTTGTCGGCATTTCAAATTTTGATAACAGCTTATTCAGCAAATCTTCATCAACATAAAAGTCGGAGCCGCCGTTACCGCTTTGAATTTTAGAATTTCTTTCTTGAATCAACTGTTGCCAGCGTGTTTGCTCTATATCAACATAATGCCATTCAACATCAATGCCGAATTGACTGAAATATTTGGTTGCTTCCTGTCTTTCTGCTTTTGTCCAAAAGCCCCAATCTAAGATAACATTACAGCCTGCTTTTACAATTTGGGCAGCCTTTTTCATAAGGTATTTATTTACTCTTTCGGCAAAAACATCGTAAAGCTCGCCTTGCTCATTGTCAATCAAATCATAGGTGGCTTCATCTATTGACAGTATAACGGCATTTTCTTGTTCTTTAATTTGCGTTGCATAATAAGATTTACCACTGCAAATTTTACCGCATATTGCAATTATCTTTGACATACTAAATCTCCTATAAACATAAACTCACAACCTGCATTTTGTGCGGTGAGCTATTCTTTTAATCATCTTTATGATAATTACCGAAGTAAAATTTAGTTGTGATTCATCCTTACAAATCACAACTGTAAATTGCATAATCTTTTACTGTAATATCATTTCCGTTAGCGTCTTTAAACAGTAAATCTATATTTAAGTCTTTTATTCTGTTATCAAATCCAAGCTTATTATAGAGATACATATTTTTTGAATTATCTTCCTCAACACCAAGGGTTAATTTAGTAAAACCGTTAGATTTTGCATAATCCTTTACTGCATCAACCAACATAGTCCCAACGCCATTGTTTCTATATGGCTTTTTCACATACAGATTGCACATATAGCCGATTTGATTTCCGTCTGCGGCTTGCGGGTCATTGAGCTTAGTTACAAAGTGCACTTTGCCAATCAATCTGTTTGAGTAAAGGGCTAAAAAAGGTATTAATATTTTTTTCTCAACTAATTTTTCAAATTCCGCTTTCATATATTTTGAATCACAATAATACTTTGAAAAATCAGATGGCGATGCTTTTACAATTACAATATTGTCCATAACAGTTTTTCTATTAAACATTTATACATAAACCTTAAATTTTATTTAGCAATATATAATACCATAATTTTACATAATATCCAAGGGATTTGTTTTGACTTATGATATGATACATAAATTTTGCACAAAAAAACAAGGCACCCTAATGGTGCCTTGTTTTGGCGCAGAAGGAGAGATTCGAACTCTCGCGGCAGTTACCCACCCTACGCCCTTAGCAGGGGCGCCTCGTCACCAGCTTGAGTACTTCTGCGTGTAACTTAGGTTAAACCTGTCAAGTTTTAATGTTTTGCAGAGATTACTTTATCATAACTGTGATAAATTGTCAAGCTTTTATAAATACAAAAGTCAAATTAATTTAATTTAAAATTTTTTCTTGACAATAATTAACCAATGTGATAATATATCTAAGCATTCGTAATACGCAGAGGTATCGAAGTGGTCATAACGAGGCGGTCTTGAAAACCGTTTGGGTTCACGCCCACGTGGGTTCGAATCCCACCCTCTGCGCCAATAAAAAAGGAACTGTTCTTCAGTTCCTTTTTTATTTTTATTATATTATTTACTTTTGGTTAATTTTATGTTAAATTAGGAAAGTGAAAGGGGCATTTATTATGAACAAAACTGCTGAAAAAAAGAACAAAGGCACTAAAAAAGGAATTAAGGCTTTAAGAGTAATATGCATAATCCTTGCAGTTATTATCTGCGCTGACATAATTTCCATTAACTGGAAATCAAATCCTGAAAACATTGAAAATTATGACACAACAAATCCGTCGATAGTTGATTTTCACGGCGGTGAAAAGCCGATGATAAGCGCCCACAGAAGCGGTGGCGGAATTATGCCGGAGGAGTCTATGATGGCATTTAAAAACTGCGTTGAAAACAGTAGCTTCCATATAGATATTTTTGAGTTTGACTTACATATTACAAAGGACGACGTGCTGGTTCTTCTTCACGACGACACGCTGGACAGAACAACTGATTCTCTTGAGGTTTTCGGCGTTGAGGAGGCAAAGCCCGAGAATTACACCTACGAGGAGCTGCGTCAGTTAAACATCGGCGCAAAATTTGAAACCGATGACGGCAAAATGCCTTATGCTGATTTAAAGGACAATGATGTACCTGATGATTTAAAGATTCTGCGCGTTGAAGACATACTTGATTACCTGATGTCAAAGGGCGATTTTAACTATATTATTGAAATCAAAAATGGCGGCGATTTAGGTAAAAAAGGTGTTGACATTCTCTACAAAATTCTTGAGGAGAGAAATCTGCTTGACAAGGTGATTTTCGGCACCTTCAAGGAAGAGATTTCATTTTATGTTGACGAAAATTATCCCAAACTTATGAGAAGTGCAACCATCAAGGAGGTTCTTTCATTCTGGAAAGCGGCGCTTACAAACGACAAGGATTTTAAGGCGAATTATGTTGCTTTGCAGATTCCGTATAATCTTCCTTGGAGAATTGGTATGAATCTGGGCACTGAGAAAGTTATCAACTACGCTCACCAACACAACATCGCCGTTCAGTACTGGACCATTAATGATGAGGGTCAGATGAAATATCTTGCATCAATCGGCGCTGACTGCATTATGACCGATTATCCCGACGTTCTTTATAAAGCTGTGTATGAAAAGTAAAATAAAGTAGATTAAATAGAATTAAAGCTTCCGTGTATATTATAGTTTGTACGGAAGCTTTAATATTTTGGGCCTTTTTTTCATATTATAAATACGGTGATAATATGAATAATATGAATAATAAAATACTGAAATACGAAATATTGGGATTTGTATTTGTTTGCGTAGCCGGTACTTTAGGGCATTTTATGTATGACTTATGCAGGGAATCGGCGGTAATAGGCGCAATATGTCCCGTTAATGAAAGTCCGTGGGAGCACATGAAGCTGCTTTTCTTCCCCACCTTGATTTACACCGCCTTTGAGGCGTACAAACTTAAGCAGGACAAATTCAACGTATTTTTTGCTAAATACGCCGGAGTTGTTTTAGCAATCTGGACTTCTCTGTCAATATATTACACGGCAAACGGTGTACTTGGCGAAAGCGTTGAAGCCATATCCATTGCATCATTTTATATAGCCGCCGCGGCAGGAGCTGCGCTGAGTTATGCACTGATAAACAGTTCAATCGGCAGAGGAATTCCTAACGGCGTATCGGTAGGACTGATGCTTGCAACAGCAATTATGTTTGTATTGTTCACCTTTGAACCACCGCTTATTCCGCTGTTTCAGGATCCAACGGACTTATCTTACGGAATTTAAATATAATTATCGGCAAGTGAATAAATTTCCTTAATTCCCCTGCCTACATCCTCGGGTCTGTGGGCATCGGAACCGGCAGAAAATTTTACACCGCTTATTTTTGCAATTTCAAGAAATTCTTTATTTATTCCCTGTCCTTTTGACGTATTCATTTCTATTGCAACATTATGATTTTTCGCTTTTTCGCAAAGTGAAGCGTAACAGGGTTTCAAATCAAAATCTGGATATAAACCGTGACAGCGTATTAAATCGGGGTGGGCTATTATATCAAAAATACCGGACTCAACAAGGGAGTCGGAAAGCTCATAATATCTTTTGTAAATGCGGTTAATATCCTTTCCTAGCCACTGATATTTGCGCTGATTAAAGGTCCAGTTGTCAACCCAGTGAACAGAACCGATTAAGTAATCAAAAAAACCGTCTGACACCAAGGAGCGTATCTCATTTTCATACTGCTCAAACCAGCATATTTCAAGTCCGAAATTGATTTTTACAGGATAATTTTGATTCTTAATTTTTTCGGTAAGCGCCTTAAATTCATCCATTGAACGGGCGCTTTTTTGTTTACCCTCAAACCATTTTTTCTGATATAGATTATATTCCCTTGCGTCCTTAAAAACAGGGTGAAATTCCTTAATTCTTATGGAATGCTCAAGAAGATTTATCTCGTCAATATTCATTTTGACAGCCTGATTAATGAATTTTTCAATCCATTCCCGGGTATAATCTCCTCGTTCTATGTGAATATGTAAATCTTTCATACTACACCTCGCCGTCATTTTTTAATATTATACAACAATATAAAAATACCTTCAACAAATTCTTGACATTCGGCAAAGTATTGGTTATAATATTGTTCGTCAAGCAATGGCCCGGTAGTTCAGTTGGTTAGAACGCCAGCCTGTCACGCTGGAGGTCGACGGTTCGAGCCCGTTTCGGGTCGCCATTTGCTGATATGGCTCAGGCGGTAGAGCGCGTCCTTGGTAAGGACGAGGTCGGCGGTTCAAGTCCGCCTATCAGCTCCAAAATAAGAGTAGCACTTTTGTGTTGCTCTTATTTTTTTGAATTTATTAAAGACTTGAACCGCCGAAAAGCACTCCAAATCTTTGATTTGGGAGAAACAGTCCGGTGGACTGTTTCGTAGTTCGTCGCTCTTCCTTAAAAATTCGCCTATAAGTTTCAAACAAGAGTAACGATTTTTATTTTACAACAAAAAAACAGCGCTTAGTGCACTGTTAACAAGTTTGTCTGAATATGATAATATGATGATAGATAAAGGGCTTACACCGGATAGACGTTCACTCCCTTAGATTAACTAAAAGATTAGCCGCACTTATTGGTAGTCTGGGCAGCTAATCTTTTTTTATTGCAATTATGTAACCAATTGTAAGAACCATAAATAAGATAACAAATAGGCTGTGTATTTTATACGGGATATTCTTCCAATTCATTAATGCTTTTAGAGTGCATATCATTGTTGCCAGCTTGAATTTTCTCTATTCATACAAATTCTCCTTATCTAAACCTTGTTCCAATCCGCTCATACCGACAACACGCGGCCACTTGTTTGAGACTATAATTGTTGTGGCGTTTATGTTACCCAAATGAGCATAAAAATGCCGCATTTGCCCTATCATACACTCTAATCGGTTGTACTTGTATCCATTTGGTTTTGTATATAAATCTTCATCTGTCAGGCTTTCAAGATAGTTCAATATTTTCACTCTTACATCTTCAAAATAGGATAACAGTTCTTCTCTCGACAATGTTTTGTTGCCCATATAATCTAAGCTGTTCAATCCCTCCTCGTGAAAACTTGGCTCTTCATACTCCAAAGGATTGATAAACCATTGGTCACAGGAATGAAGTGTGTGATAGCAATGCTTCCAAATAGGCATATCACACAATATATAATCAATATCACAAGTAACCAGTGTTACATAGAAATTATGAAACATTATTTGCGTACTGTCTTTAATAACCTTTATTAATTCTTTTTTCATATTTAAAACTCCAATGTATAAAATTTTGCCTTGAAGGTTTGGCTGCCGTCTGTTTTTGAATATTTTCCGTAATGGTGAAATTTAAGTCCGCATTTTTCCATTACTCTGCCGGAGCGAGGATTATCTATTGCGTGGTCTGAACAGATTTTATTTACACCTAATTCATTATGAGCAAAGTCAATTATAGCTTTCATTGCTTCCGTGCAATAGCCCTTGTGCCAATAGTCATAATGAAGATTATAACCTATGCCCCAATATTCTTTCATTTGTGCGTTGGGACCGATTCCGCCTGTGCCGATAACTTTATTCTCTTTCTTTAAAACAAACGCCCAATTCCATTCTTTTTCATCAACAAGTGTTGATTGTATCCAATCAATAGTTTGACTTATATCCGTTAAAGTAGGATAGGACATAAATTTTGCTACTCGTTCATCACTATTCCAAGAAAAACAAGCCTCTGCATCATCAAGCGCAATAGGTCTTAATATTAATCTCTCTGTTTCTAATACCGGTTCCTTTGCCATTTCCTTTACCTTCTAAAAAAATAAACCGTTGATGTATATTGCTGCACATCAACGGCTTTGATAATCGTAAAATTAAAGCATCATACCGAAATTGAGTGCAACAAAATTATTCCATTTGTATCACAAATAGAATCTTGAGGCTTCTTCGCTGTTGCACAAATAATAAACTGCATAATACTTTTCCTTTCGTTTGTTTTAACCATACTAACACTAAAGCTGTGATTTGTCAATCATATTTAGTTGGAGTTATTAACATCAAGCTTAACTTTTTCCTATTTTCTATTGTTTTATTGTTAATTACTGATATAATGTATTTGAGGTGATAGTGTGAAGAATCACACTATCATGATTATATTGCCCTCAAAATTTGCCAACGGCATAATTTTGAGATGGCTATAATCACCATTAACGCTTTGCAGGCTGCAAAAGGTGTTAATGATTTTTTATAAACTATTTGCAGCTGAAAAGCTATGGTGATTAATATGAACAAACGGGAATTTAGAAAATACAGAAAACGCACGGAGTACGACCTTGAAAAAAGCAAAAAAAAGAATAATTTTACATATTTAAACAAAAATGCTTGCAGGGAAAATCAAATTGTTCTTGTGGGGGATTCTATAACAGAATTGTTTAATATGGAATTATTTGATGAATTCCGCGACGCACGGGGCGTTAAGATTTATAACCGGGGAATAAGCGGCGATACCTCTGACAGACTGATGGAGAGGTTTGAAGAAAACGTTATGAACATCAATCCGAAAGCGGTTGTAATACTAATCGGAATAAACGATTTAACGGCAGGTGCGGATCCGGAATATATTGCAGGAAATATAAGAAAAACCGTTGAAATCATAAAAAATTCCGACCCAAATACTGCGATTATACTTGAGGCGGTATTCCCTGTCAACACTAAGATGAATCGCAACAAAATGCTTAACAAAGCACGCTTACAAATCGGCAGTTTAAACAATCTTATAAAAAATATTTCCGATGAATACGGTGCAGATTTTATTGATTTAACGGACAATCTATCCGACAGCGATGGTATGTTCAGCCGTGAACTGACCTATGACGGACTGCACCCAACCGCAAAGGGATTTTCCATTGCCGCAAAGGCGATTATTGAAAAATTGTAATAATACTAATGCCCCTCAAGCTCGTGAGAGAATGAGGGGCGTTTGTTATTTAATGTGCTTCTTATTTGTCTTTTTATCGTAGATACAGGAATAAACCTTGTGGGTATTGATTTTGTACTCAATCCACACGTTACCGCTTGAAAGAGTTTTTACTGCCGTTACGGTGGCGGTGGTGTTCTTACGGCGTGTTGCCGTATCGTCACTGCCGAAAGCGGTAAGCTCGTTAATCTTATACGCGCCTGTTTTGGAACCATAGCCCTTATAACACTTTCTTGTATCTGTGAATACAACCTTATCCCCTGCCTTAACGGTGGGTTTATCGGACGGCTTTTTATAAGTCACAAGATAATAAGACGGACTTCTGTCAGCTGTGGCTTTGCTGATTTCTGATTTAGAAACAATACAGCCGTAAGTGGTCTTTTTAACTATTCTGTCCGGACGTTTTCCCCTGCTGTACTTACCGTCATACATATATGGGTCAAGTATTTCTATATTACTGCCGTTCATTTTATAAGCAACTACAAAATGACCTGCCGAGCTGAAAACATCATAACTGTCGCCCTGATTTACAGCCGCCATTCCGCCTGCTTTAAGGTGTGAAACGAGCTTAGCTTCATCAGAAGTTGTTGTGTAGGAAAAATTCTTATTCTTCTTGCACAAAGCATCAAGCAGTACGGACATAATGGTTCCGTTGTCGCCTCTTGCACCGTTTTTAACACTGAACTCCGCCATTTGCTTAACAGTATAAAGTTCTTTGCCGACAAGATTATTAAATATCATTGCGGCAGTGCATACCCCGCACCCGGAGGTTGCAACGGTTTCAATTTTGCTTGTACCCGGTCTGTCATAATTTACATTTGGATAATCAAGCTGGTTGTAATAAAACACTATTTATCACACTCTCCTTTTTCAAGATTCATTACGGCGGAAATGCCTGCCGCCAGAGCAGACACTGCCAAACCTATAAGGGCTGATTTGATGGCTGTTTTTTCATTGGAAAAATCAATAAAAGCAATATTTACCGCCAAATAGGCTATAGCTGCCTGAATAAATGTTCTGAACGCTCTAATTAAACAATTTTTTGTGATTTTCATTTTATATTCCCCTTTCCTTTTCAAGGTCGTCAATTCTGTGATTAACTACTTTAATTTTTTCTTCTATAATCGGTATTCGCTCAGCAAAGCTATTATGTTTGTCCACCTTCTTTTCAAGCTGTTCAATTTTATAAGATGTGAGCTTTGACGAGGTGAGAATACCGCCGAAGGTGCCGGCAAGAGTACCGATTAACGCCAGCATTGCAACGATAATATCGTTATTCAAAAAAGCACCCCCATATTTTCAATATATTCATCTTTCTCCTTTCTGACACCTGAGTGACTTTTTGGTTTCCGCACTTTAGCAGATTAGAGAAAAATTTTGTTTTGTCAATATGATGTACATTTTTTGTAACTGTTACAGTTTTAAATATGCACTATAAAAGCTATAATGCTTTACAAAGTTATTGTATATTTATTCGTTACTATGTATATTTATTACTTTTTCTTAGATTTCTATTGACATATAAAAAAGCTTGTGTATAATATATTAGAATATTAAAAACATATTTAATAAGGAAATGCATAATAATGACTAAAGTATTCATTGACGGAAAACAAGGAACAACCGGTTTAAAAATTTATAACCGCTTTGAAAAGCGAGATGATATTGAACTTTTGCTGATTGACGAGGACAATAGGAAAGATCCTACCGAAAGAGCAAAAATGATTAATCAGTCGGACATTACATTTTTATGTCTGCCCGACGCTGCCAGCATTGAAGCGGTAAAGCTTGTGGAGAATGGCAAAGTTAAAATTATTGATACTTCAACAGCGCACAGAACGAATGACAACTGGGCATACGGATTTCCCGAGCTTGACGAAAGCTTCAGAGAAAAAATAAGGACAAGCAATCGGATTGCAGTGCCGGGATGCTACGCCAGCGGTTTTAATTCAATAGTATATCCCCTTGTAAAGCACGGCATTATTGCAAGGGATTATCCCATTGTATGCTATGCAATGTCAGGTTATAGCGGTGCAGGCAAAAAAGGAATTGCACAGTACGAGGATGAAAACAGAGACAGTGAGCTTGATTCACCAAGGCAGTATGCTCTGTCCCAGGAACACAAACATCTTAAAGAAATGAGAGCAATACCAAAGCTTACAAGGACTCCGGTATTTGCACCTCATATATGCGACTATCCCTGCGGAATGACCGTATCTGTTCCTTTATTTTCAGATATGCTATTAAAGAAAATAAGTAAAAATGATTTAAGAGAAATTTTTTCAGAGCATTACCAGGGTGAGCAGTTTGTAAAAGTAAGACCGATAGGCTACAGTGAAAATATGATAGGCTCCAACAACTTTGCAATGCGCGACGATATGGAAATAGAAATAAACGGAAACGATGAGCGTTTGCTTATAACATCACGTTTTGACAATCTGGGCAAAGGCGCCAGCGGTGCGGCTATACAGTGCCTTAACATTGCCCTTGGAATAGACGAAGAAACAGGACTGAATTTAGGAGAATAAACTATGGAGAACAAATTTACACATATTGACGGCGGTATCTGTGCTGCGAAAGGCTTTAAGGCAAACGGAACATACTGCGGTATTAAAAGACCTGCAAACGATACCCCCGAAACAAAACATAAAAATGACATCTGCCTTTTTACAAGCGACGTGGTATGCAGTGCGGCAGCGGTATATACTCAAAACAAGGTTAAAGGTGCGCCAATACTTGTTACAAAAGCTAATCTGGAAAAATCCGGCGGCAAGGCAGTTGCTGTAATTGCCAACTCAAAGAACGCCAACACCTGTAACGCTGACGGCGTCGATAAAGCAAACAGAATGTGTGAGCTTGTGGCAAATGAGCTTAATGTTCCCCAGGAGCAAGTTATTGTGGCAAGCACAGGCGTAATCGGTCAGATACTTCCTATTGAGCCGATTGAGAAAGCTATACCTGTTTTGGCAAAAGGTCTTTGCTACAACAAAAACAAAGAAGCTGCAACAGCGATTATGACAACCGATACGGTAAAAAAAGAGTATGCCGTAGAATTTAAAATAGGAGATTCAGTATGCCATATAGGCGGCATGGCTAAAGGTTCGGGAATGATACATCCCAATATGGCTACAACCCTTAACTTTATTACAACGGACTGTGCGGTATCTCCGTCACTCCTTCAAAAAGCATTAAGTGAAATTGCAAAGGTAACATATAACTGTCTGTCTATTGATGGCGATACATCAACTAACGATATGGTTTCTCTTATGGCAAACGGTCTTGCCTTTAACGATGAGATAACAGACGAGGGCAAGGATTACGAAATCTTCAAGGAAGCACTGTATCAGGTAATGGCTAATCTTACACGTATGCTTGCTAAAGATGGCGAGGGTGCATCAAAGCTTCTTGAATGTATAACTTCGGGCGCAAAGGACAAAAATACGGCTATTACAGTTGCTAAAAGCGTTGTATGCTCTACACTGTTTAAGGCGGCAATGTTCGGCGAGGACGCTAACTGGGGACGTGTTCTGTGTGCTGTGGGATATGCCGACGCTGATTTTGATATTAATAAAGTTGACGTTGATTTGCGCAGTGAAAAAGGAACGGTAAGCGTTTGCAGAAACGGTGCAGGCGTTGAATTTTCCGAAGAAAAGGCTGCTGATGTTCTTTCAAGTGATGAAATATATATTGAAGTTAACCTTAACGACGGATGCGAATCTGCTACTGCGTGGGGTTGCGATTTAACTTATGATTATGTAAAAATTAACGGGGATTATCGAACTTGATGAATCCCACCACCGCAAGCAGTCCTCCTCCCTTTAACACGGGAGGCAAATTAAAAAGGAGGCAGGTTATGAATATTGATAATCAGATGAAGGCAGAGGTAATTGCCAAGGCTCTGCCGCATATTCAAAGATACAGAAAAAAAATTATTGTTGTTAAATACGGCGGAAACGCTATGATTAACGACGAACTTAAAGAGGCGGTTATGCACGACCTTGTACTGCTTACAACGGTTGGAATTAAGGTTGTGCTTGTCCACGGCGGAGGTCCTGCCATAAATAAAACTCTTGAAAGAATGCAGATTGAAAGTAAATTTGTCGACGGTCTTCGAGTTACCGACAAGGACACTGTTGATGTTGTGCAAATGGTGCTTGCCGGCAAGGTAAATAAGGATCTGGTTTGTCAAATCGGCAATTTAGGCGGCCACGCAATCGGTCTTTCGGGTATGGACGGAAATATGATTAAGTGCAAACCCCTTGATGATGTTCACGGCTATGTGGGCAAAATTACTGAAATGAATATGGACGCAGTTATAGAAATACTAAACAACAACTGGATTCCTGTAATCTCTACAATCGGCTATGATGAACAGGGCAACTGCTACAACATAAACGCTGACACTGTTGCGGCTGCGGTTGCAGGTGAGCTGAAGGCAGAGGCACTGGTTTCAATGACAGACATAGTGGGACTGCTCAGGGATAAAGATGATGAATCTACACTGATTCACAGAGTATATATCTCCGACACACCTGCGCTTATTGCCGAGGGAATAATCAGCGGAGGTATGATTCCTAAAATTGACTCTATGACAAAAGCTCTCAGAATGGGCGCAAAAAAAGCATTTATAATTGACGGACGTGTTCCACACTCAATACTGATGGAACTTCTTACCGATGAAGGTATGGGAACAATGTTCAGAAGCAGGTAAGAAAGGCGGAATAAATATATGACAACAAAAGAAACAGACGACAAATATGTTGCTCACGCCTATGAAAGATTTAACGTATGCCTTGACAAGGGCAAAGGCTCAACTTTGTACGATGAAAACGGTAAAAAGTACATAGATTTCGGTTCAGGAATAGGCGTATCAGCTTTCGGAATAGGCGACGACATATGGAAAGAGGCTGTAATATCACAGCTTGACAAGGTACAGCACACCAGCAACCTTTATTACACAAAGCCCTGTGCCGATTTGGCAAAAATGCTTTGTGAAAGAACAGGAATGAAAAAAGTGTTTTTTGCAAATTCAGGCGCAGAGGCAAACGAAGGCGCAATTAAATTTGCGAGAAAATACTCATCGGACAAATATGGTGACAAAAGAAGCACAATTATAACCCTTGAAAATTCATTTCACGGCAGAACAATAACAACGCTCGCCGCCAACGGTCAGGAGGTATTTCACAAATTATTCACTCCACTGACCCCCGGTTTTAAATACTGCCCTGCAAACGATATTGAAAAGCTTAAAGAAATGGCAACAGACGACGTATGCGCCGTTATGTTTGAGTGTGTACAGGGCGAGGGTGGAGTAAATAATCTTGATTATGATTTTGTAAAGGCTATTGAGAGTCTTTCAAAGGAAAAAGATATACTTATAGTTGTTGACGAAGTACAGACAGGAAACGGCAGAACAGGTAAATATTTTGCATATGAGCATTTTGATATTTTACCTGACATTGTTTCTACTGCTAAGGGAATTGCCGGAGGGCTTCCCATGGGCGCAGTACTGTTCGGCGAGAAGGTGAAAGACACCGTTGAGCCCGGCAGTCACGGCTCCACTTTCGGCGGAAACCCTGTGGCGGCAGCAGGCGCAGTAAGCATTGTCAGCAGAATTGATGATGGTTTTCTGCAGGGAGTAACCGACAAGGGCAATTACATAAGAGAATTTTTATCATCAGTCAAAGGCGTTGAAAGCATCAGCGGTATGGGTCTTATGCTCGGAGTAAAGGTAAGCAAGCCTGCTAAAGAGATTGCCGTACAATGCCTTGAAAAAGGACTTCTTGTGCTGACGGCAAAGGATAAAATCCGTTTGCTCCCAGCACTGAATATATCAAAAAAAGAACTTGATGAAGGTCTTAACATTTTGAAAGAGGTAATTGAAAAATGAAACACTTACTTAAATTACAGGATTTGAACAAAAGCGATATTCTTGATATTCTCAATCTTGCCGACCAACTGAAATACGAAAGCAAGCACGGCATTGAGCATCATCACCTTAAGGGTAAAACCCTGGGTATGATTTTTCAGAAAAGTTCAACACGTACACGTGTAAGCTTTGAAACAGGAATGTATCAGTTAGGAGGTCAGGCACTTTTCCTTTCAAACAGGGATCTGCAGATTGGCAGAGGCGAGCCGGTACAGGACACGGCAAGAGTTCTTTCACGTTATCTTGACGGAATTATGATAAGAACCTTTGAGCAGAAAGAGGTTGAGGATTTGGCTGAATACGGCTCAATTCCGATTATTAACGGACTTACAGACTACTGCCACCCATGCCAGGTGCTTGCTGATTTAATGACTATCAGAGAGCACAAAAAAAGCTTTGACGGACTTAAATTCTGCTTTATCGGCGACGGAAACAATATGGCAAATTCTCTTATTGTGGGCGCAATTACCATGGGTATGGAATGTGCAATCGCCTGCCCTGACGGCTACAAACCCGACGCAGAGATTATGAAATGGGCTCAGGAAAACGGCAAATTTATGTGCAGCGATAATATTCTTAAATGTGCAAAGGACGCTGATATTCTTTACACCGACGTATGGGCTTCTATGGGTCAGGAGGAAGAAAAGGCTGAAAGAGAAAAGATATTCAAGGACTTTCAGATTAACGACAGCGTAATGGAAGCTGCAAAGGATGACGCAATGGTGCTTCACTGCCTGCCTGCTCACCGTGAGGAAGAAATCACTGCAAAAGTATTTGAAGCTCACGCAGATGAAATTTTTGATGAGGCAGAAAACCGTCTTCACGCACAAAAAGCAGTCCTTGTAAAATTATTAGGTTAACAGGTAATTATAATGGATAACAACAAAGCATATATCTGCCTTGAAAACGGCGATGTATTTGAGGGCAGACGTTTCGGTGCAGAGGGTGATGTAATCGGCGAGCTTGTTTTTACAACAGGTATGGGCGGTTACATTGAAACTCTTACCGACCCGAGCTATTACGGTCAGATAGTAATGCAAACCTTTCCTCTCATAGGAAATTATGGAATAATAGGCGAGGATAAGGAAAGCAAAAAGCCCTTTTTAAGCGCATACATTGTTCGTGAAAAATGCGACAATCCATCAAATTTCAGATGTGAAGAAAGTCTTGACAAATTTTTAAAGGATAACTCTATCCCCGGCGTATATGGTATTGACACAAGACAGATTACAAAAATAATAAGAGAAACCGGCGTTATGAACGCTATGATATGCTCAAATACAAAAGATGCAGATTTTGAAAAGATAAAGCAATACAAGGTTAAAAAAGCAGTGGAGAGCGTATCAGCGAAAAGAGCGGAGCTTTTTACAGGTAACGAGCATAACTACAATGTTGTCCTGCTGGATTACGGTGCAAAGAAAAACATTGTCAGGGAACTTAACAAGCGTGGATGCAACGTTGCTGTAATGCCCTATGACACAAAGGCTGAGGATATTTTAAAGCTTGAGGCAGACGGAATTATGCTCTCAAATGGCCCCGGCGACCCGGAGGAAAACACAAAGGCGGTTGAGGAGCTAAAAAAGCTTATCGGTAAAAAGCCAATATTTGGCATTTGCCTTGGACACCAGCTTTTGGCGCTTGCTATGGGTGGTAAAACCGTAAAGCTGAAATACGGCCACCGAGGTGTAAACCAACCTGGTAAAAATCTAGAAACAGGCAGGACATATATTTCATCCCAGAACCACGGCTATGCGGTTGTAAACGAAAGTGTTGAAGCACAAGGCGGAATAATATCCTATATAAATGCAAACGACGGCACCTGCGAAGGTGTTGATTATCCGGATAAAAACGCTTTTTCCGTACAGTTTCACCCGGAGGCGTGTTCCGGTCCTCACGACACAAGATTTATTTTTGACAAATTTATTGATATGATGGGAGGTAACAAATAATGCCTCTTAACAAAGATATAAAAAAGGTACTTGTAATCGGCTCCGGTCCTATTGTAATCGGTCAGGCGGCGGAATTTGACTACGCAGGCGCACAGGCGTGCAGAGTTCTGCGTGACGAGGGTATTGAGGTTGTACTCGTAAACTCAAATCCTGCCACAATTATGACGGATAAGGCGCTTGCCGACCATATTTACCTTGAACCTTTAACTGAAGAAACAGTAAAAAGAATTATTGAAAAGGAACGCCCCGATTCTATTTTATGCGGACTTGGCGGACAGACAGGTCTTACTATCGGTATGCAACTTGCAAAGGACGGCTATCTTGAAAAAATGGGCGTTCGTTTACTGGGCACCGATGCCGAAGCTATTGACAAGGCCGAGGACAGGCAGATGTTCAGAGATACAATGGTAAAACTTAACCAGCCTGTTGTTCCCTCGGACATTGCAAACGACCTTGAAACCGCTGAAAGAATTGCTGATGAAATCGGCTATCCTGTTATTATACGCCCTGCTTTCACATTGGGTGGAGCAGGAGGCGGTGTTGCTCACAACAAAAGCGAGCTTAATATAATCGCCAAAAACGGACTTATGCTGTCCCCTATTACTCAGGTGCTTGTTGAAAAATACATTGCCGGATGGAAAGAGATAGAATTTGAGGTTATGCGTGACCATATAGGAAACGTAATTGCCGTATGCTCTATGGAAAATTTTGACCCGGTTGGCGTTCACACCGGCGACAGCATAGTTATTGCCCCTGCTGTAACGCTTGCGGACAAGGAATATCAAATGCTCAGAAGCGCATCACTTGATATAATTACGGAGCTTGGCATTGAGGGCGGCTGCAACTGTCAGTTTGCACTTAATCCTGAAACATTTGAATACTCGGTTATTGAGGTTAATCCACGTGTATCACGTTCCTCCGCCCTTGCATCAAAAGCGACAGGCTATCCAATAGCAAAGGTTACAACAAAAATTGCATTAGGCTACACTCTTGATGAAATTCAAAACGATGTTACAGGCAAAACCTGCGCCTGCTTTGAGCCGACTCTGGATTACGTTGTAGTTAAGCTGCCGAAATGGCCTTTTGATAAATTCGTTAATGCGTCACGCATTCTTGGAACACAGATGAAAGCCACCGGCGAGGTAATGAGCATTGCTCCCTGCTTTGAGATGGCTGTTATGAAAGCCGTCAGAGGCGCGGAAATCGGGCTTGACACCCTTAATCACAAAGGGTTAAACGGTGTTGATATAAGAGAAAAACTGCATGAGCAGGATGATATGCGTCTTTTTACAGTGTTTAAGGCACTTAAAGACGGAATAGGCGTTGATGAAATCCACAAAATCACAATGATTGATGAGTGGTTTTTGTACAAGCTTAAAAATCTTGCTGATTATGAAAATCAGATAGAAAACACACCTCTTTCAAAAGAGATGTACAAAAAAGGTAAAAACTTAGGCTACGCCGACAGCGCACTTGAAAAAATCAGCGGCGGATCCCTTGCCTATCACAGAGACTGTGTATACAAAATGGTTGACACCTGCGGCGCAGAGTTTGAAGCGCAGACCCCGTATTTTTACTCAACATACGATGATGAATGCGAGTCACGTACGCTGAAAAAAAGCGGTAAAGATAAGATTATTGTACTCGGCTCGGGACCAATAAGAATAGGTCAGGGAATTGAATTTGACTACTCCTCTGTTCACTGCGTATGGACGCTTAAAGAGCTTGGCTACGAAGTAATTCTTGTAAACAACAATCCGGAAACGGTTTCCACCGACTTTGACACGGGCGACAGGCTTTATTTTGAACCGCTTACACCTGAAGATGTTATGAACATTATCAAGGCTGAAAATCCCATAGGCGTTGTTGTGGCATTCGGCGGACAAACTGCTATTAAGCTGACAAAGTTTCTTGATGACAACAACATAAAAATTTTGGGAACCTCTGCAGAATCCATTGATATTGCTGAAGACAGAGAGCGTTTTGACGCACTACTTGAACAATTTGGAATATGCAGACCAAAGGGAAGCAGTGTTATGACTCTTGAGGAGGCATTTGATGCAGCGCACAAGCTTGAATATCCTGTACTTCTTCGTCCAAGTTATGTAATCGGCGGTCAGAATATGACTATTGCCTACACAGACGATGATGTTAAACAGTATATGGACATCATATTGGCACAAGGAATTGAAAATCCTGTTTTAGTGGACAAATATATGATGGGCACGGAGCTTGAAGTTGACTGTATTTCCGACGGCGAGGACGTATTAATTCCCGGAATAATGGAGCATATTGAACGTGCAGGAGTACATTCCGGCGACTCCATTGCCGTATATCCGCCCTACAATCTTAATGATATAATGCTTAAAAAGATTTGTGACGTATCGCAGAAGCTTGCATTATCACTGGGCACGCAGGGACTTGTAAACATTCAGTATCTCATTTACAGAAATGAACTTTATGTAATTGAGGTAAATCCACGTGCTTCAAGAACTATTCCATACATAAGCAAAGTTACAGGCGTTCCTATGGTGGAGCTTGCAACAAAAATTATGGTGGGTTCAAAATTGAAAGATTTGGGCTACGGTACAGGACTGTACCGCACACCGCCTTATTTTGCAGTTAAAGTAC
Organism: uncultured Bacteroides sp.; assembly: GCA_964465835.1. Taxonomy (GTDB): domain Bacteria; phylum Bacillota; class Clostridia; order Oscillospirales; family Acutalibacteraceae; genus Eubacterium_R. The sequence continues at coordinate 19,983 of CAYXLH010000022.1, forward strand.
CTGTATTCAGCTTTGAAAAATTAAATGATGTAAACTCAAAATTAGGTCCAGAAATGAAATCAACAGGCGAAGTTTTAGGCGTAGGTAAAAACCTTAAAGAAGCATTATTCAAGGGACTTGTAAGCGCAGGCTTTAATGTTGATGTAAATAAAAACGGTCACGGCGTGCTTATTACCGTAACCAAGCAGGACAGATATGAAATTGTAAATCTGGCTAAAAAGCTTGATGATTTAGGGGCAAAAATCTGGGCTACAGCGGAAACTGCCAAGGCCATTGAAAGCCTTGGCATTAAGGTGAATGTTGTAAACAAACTGAGAGAGGATAATTCCATAATGGATTTGGTGGAATCAGGCAAGCTTGACTATATTGTTTACACAGGCAAGTCAGATAAGAAATCCATTGCAGACTACATCAGACTTCACAACAGGGCAAATCAGCTGGGCATTGCCACCCTTACCTCACTTGATACTGCAAATGCACTTGCGGACATTATCGCATCAAGATACAATCAGAACAATACGGAGCTTGTTGATATAAACAATATGCGTTCATCAAAAGGTACTCTTAAATTTTCAAAAATGGAGGGCACCGGCGATGATTACATATTCTTTAACAATCAGTGCGGCATTATCACCTGCCCCGAAAGCTTTGCCATTGAATTTTGCGACAGGCATTATTCTATCGGCGGTGACGGAATTGTTTTGATAGAAAACAGCGACGTTGCTGACGCTAAAATGAGGATATTCAACCTTGACGGCTCCGAGGGCAAAATGGCAGGCAACTGTATAAGATGCGTTGCAAAATATCTTTACGATAATGATATTGTCAAAAAAGACAGTATTTCTGTAGAAACTGCATCGGGAATCAAGCGTATGCAGATATTTACGCGTGATGGCAAAGTATCATACGTGGCAGTAAAAATGGGCAAAGCAGTGCTTGACAGCGAAAAAGTGCCGGTTGATATTGACACGGATAAGGTTATTGATTATCCGGTTGAAATAGGCGGTAATAAATATAATATTACCTGTGTTTCCGTAGGAAATCCCCACTGCGTGGTATTTGTAGACAATGTTGATAAAATTGATATTGAAAACGTGGGACCTCAGTTTGAAAACAACGCGTTGTTCCCTGAAAGAATCAACACGGAATTTGTAAGAGTTGTAAATTCCCGGACGATAAAAATGCGTGTTTGGGAGAGAGGAAACGGTGAAACTCTCGCCTGCGGAACAGGCGCCTGTGCAGCAGTTGTCGCTGCCATTGAAAACGGCTACTGCGATAAGGACGAGGATATTACAGTTAAGTTAAAAGGCGGAGATTTAACGGTTAAATATTGTTACGGTTCAGTAACACTTTCCGGCGACGCAAACTTGGTTTATAAAGGCGAAATTGAATATTAATTATTACGCAAAAACTCCCGTACAAAATTTTGTACGGGAGTTAGTTTTTATTTATCTTTTGAAAATGTTACCGCCTGAACAATCCACAGCGACTGTAAGAGGAAAATCAGTAAAATTAAGTTCTTTTACCGATTCACATCCTAAATCGTCATAGGCAATGACATTACAAGAGGTTATACATTTTGATGCCAAAGCGCCGGCTCCGCCAATAGCGCACAGATAAACCGCCTTATTTCTGATAATTGCATCACACACATCATTATTTCTTTCGCCCTTGCCTATCATTGCAACAACGCCCTCATCAAGGAGTTTAGGAGCAAAAACGTCCATTCTGCTTGATGTTGTGGGACCGCAGGAGCCAACAGCCAAGCCTTCTGGAGCCGGAGTGGGGCCTGCATAATAGATAACAGCGTCCTTTAAATCGTAGGGCAACTTTTCACCGTTTTCCAATGCGTTCACTATTCTTTTATGGGCTGCGTCACGGGAGGTATAAACCTTGCCGGAAAGAACAACTCTGTCACCTGCTTTAAGTTTTATAGCATATTCACGCAGCATTGAAGTATTTAATTTATATTCCATATTTATTTTCCCGACGTATGAAAATCACACATCACTGAGTTACTTTAATATTGTTTACAATGCCATCAATTTCTTTTTTAAGGCTTTGAAGAACCTCAATATTTTTTTCAAGTTCCCTGTTTGCCTCGTTTAACTGCATTTCAAGATTTGAATTTATAATTTCAAGTCTTTGGCAGGAGTAATTTGCTTCATTAAGTGCCGCCTGCAGTCTGGCATTTTCTTTTTTTAAATTATCAATTTCTCTGGATTTGGGATTTAACTGCATAACTCACCTATTTAAAAGAGGCTGCAATAAGCAACCTCTTATTTTACTTATGCGTCGATATCAACATCTTTTTCAAAGTAACGTGAACCGAACCAATTTGTTTTAATCTTATAAGAATCTTCAAGATCTGTAAGAGCGTGTTCGCCGTCATGTGAAGCAAGTGCCTGCTGTGCGGTGTACTGCCATACATTCAGATTACCTTTGCTCTCAAAGTACATAATATGATAGCCAAACTGTGTCTTTACAATAGCAGTATCTCCGGCCTTACGTGATGAATCAAAGCACCATGCATTGAAAGTAGGAACCATTTGGTTAGGAGTTACATTTTCATACAATCCGCCGTCATCGCCGTTGCTGTCCTTAGTGTTTTCTTTAGCAAGTTTGCCGAATGACTCTGCAGTTTTATCACCGCTCTTAAATTCCTTAAGAATTTTATCAGCAGTCTTTTTAGCAGCTGCCCACTGCTTATCTGTTGCTTCCTTTGGATCTGTATCGTCATCTTCATCAGTGATTGGGGAAATGAGAATATGACGTACATTAACTGTTTTTACAGTTGGAAGATAAGCTGGCTTCAATACATAAACCACTGTAGTTGAATACTGTCTTGCGTCCCCTGCTTTTCTCTTTGATGAGAAGAGCCAGTCAAGACCGGGATATTTGCCGTCCTCTTTAGCGTCGGCAGTTGCAATAGCATAACCTGCTGATGTTAGAGTGCTTCTTGTAATCGCATTATAAGTTGACTGTTCGTCAAATTTATATGCTTCTTTATCAAAATCTGATTCAGAATACTTAGAAGCAAGCTGTGAGAAGTTGGAGCCGTCATTATTGAGTGCTTTAACAAATGCCTTTGCATCATCAGCGCTGTCACATTCAAACAGTCTTATATCTACACCCATAAGTTCACTCTTATGCTCATCACGGTATTTCTCGTAATCAGCCTTGTCATATTCTTTTGAATTAAGCTCTTTCTGGTAATCTTCCTGATAATTCTGGGCGATGTATGCTATCTTTGCTTCTTTTCTAAACAATGCCTCGTTAACACCGTGACCCATTGCAGCAGTAAGATATCCGTCCAAAGTGTAACCATATCCAGAAGCCTGATCTTTATACTCTTTAAGAGTATCTTTCAGCTCATCTTTCTGTTCATCAGTGATTGCAGGTTCTTTGCCGCCGTTATTCTTTACAGCTTCATAGTAATATGTATATGTTGATTTAATTGACTCAATGCTTTCTTCCTGGAGATATTCAGCCCAGGTAACGGTTTTGCCGTCATCATTTTTAGTGGTCTGGTCAGAAAGTTTTTTATCAAAATCAACATCAAGGTTTGCATCGCTCAAATCCATACCATACTGCTGGTAAGTCTGCTGAGAGTTTCTGATTGAATTGTATGTTCTTGCAAAATAATAGTTATAAGTGCCAACTTTAATGTTGTGTTTTTCGCCGTCTTTATCTGTAAGAGTGAAAGCGGTAAGTGTATTTTGCGGAACTGCAAAGAAGCTGAACAAACCGTTTCTGCAAATACCCGTTGCAAAATATGTGGCAAGCAGAGCAATAATTACAACTACTGCAACAACTGCCTTAATAGCTTTTTTGGTATTAGGTGCAAGAGCAACAGTCATACCGTCTTTGCTAGAAGTAATATCGTCTCTCTGTTTAATAAGCTCGTCACGCTTTTTGCGTAGCTTCTTCTTTGCTTTTTCGTCGCTTTCATTTGAGATTTTCTCTTTTACTTCATCAATCTCTTTTTTTAGCTCCTCTTTTTTCTTGTCAGCCTTAGCCTTTTTAGCCTCAAGTTTTTTGGCTTTCTTTTCGGCCTTTTTAATTTCTTTTTCGCTGCCCTCGTAACCACTCTTGCTTGAATCTACAAGAATGTCCTCAAGCTCTTTTTTGTCTTTTGCCATTTTTTTCATCCTTTTTAATGGTTATTTTACACGTATAAATATAGGGTAACGGTAAAATCTACTGCAGTAGATTTACCTTTGCTCTCTAGAGAGCACCCGGTACAAGGTCACCCTTGATATTTTACACTAAAACTTGACAGAATACAAGTATTATTTTAAATTATTCAGCGTTGTTATTTGTAAAAGTTTGAGAATTATCGGAAGCTGACGACGCGGTAGGTTCAGCAACCTTTGTTTTGCTCATTGCAGACGCATGCTTTTTAACGTTGTGAGATTCAACAAACTTATCTTCATTTTCTTTTGCAACCTGTTGCTTACACTGACTGATATAATCCTTTGTATCCTCTATAAAATACATAATGTGATAACCGTATTCCGATTTAACTATATCGGTATCACCGTATTTTCTTGATTTATCAATACTCCATGATTCAAAAGGCTCTACCATCTGACCTAACTTCGTGCCCTGACACAAACCGCCGTAAACGCTGCCATTTGAACCAGCTGAAGTTGAAGCGGTATCTTCTGAATATTCTTCTGCAAGCTTTGCAAAGGAATACTCTGTTTTGTCGCCTTTACTGAATTTATCGTAAACTGACTTTGCCTTTTTCTCTGCCGCTTTCCACTGGTCGTCGGTATATTCTTTTTCGCCTTCCTCTTCTTCGCTTTCAACGTCCGCTTCGGAAGAGTCTTCTTTTTCTTTATCGTCGCTTCCGGGCATTATAAGAATATGTCTTACGGAATACACTTCGTCATCCATAAGGGTAAGGCCGTCTTTCTTTAGAACGATATAAACAAAAACACATTCATCATAAAAAAAAGTTTTACAGGTATTTTTCTTTACGCTGTCATCGCACAGCCATTTTACAAT
>CAYXLH010000023.1:0-23286 GCA_964465835.1 uncultured Bacteroides sp.
AAGCTTCTTCACATAGGAGTTAACGGATTTTCAGCTTTGGCGAAAGTACCCGGCTGTTTACTTTGGAAATGCGGCGGAGAAGAGATTATCGAAGTATATTCCGGAGATTACGGAGGAGCGTATAAAAGCGAATTTATTGATGAAGTTCTGTATTTTGACCACACCCTTGACAATCACGGCGCACCTTCACCCGAAAAGGTTATGGGTAAGCTTGATAAAATCAGAAACGAGTATCCCGGTTATGAAGTTTGTGCAGGAACTCTTGATGAATATGCAGAAATTCTGTGGAAAGTTAAAGATAAGCTTCCTGTTATAGAGGATGAAATCGGCGACACCTGGATTCAAGGCAGCGCCGCAGATCCGTATAAATCCGCATCATTAAGAGAACTAATGCAGTTAAAAGCGCAGTGGCTTGACAACGGCACAATGGAAAGAATGAGTGAGGAATATAAGAATTTCAGCGACGCACTTCTTTGTATTGGCGAACACACCTGCGGAATGGATGTTAAAACATTTTTTGCAGACTATGACCATTATCTGAAAGATGACTTTACTAAGGCAAGAAAGAAAGATAAAGTAACAATTAAAAGACTTTTCAGCGATTTTCCGTTTAACATACTCAATCTTATCAACAAAGTGCATTACGCAAATAAGAAGCCGACATACAGTACCATTGAAAAAAGCTGGAGTGAACAGAGACTTTACATAGACAAAGCAATCAGCGCTCTATCCTCTGATCATAAAAAACAGGCTGAGGAGGCAGTTAAAAGTCTCCGACCTGACGGCGTAAAGGATTTTTCATCTAAAATGCCATATGAGAACGCAGTTACTTTCGGTGATTTTGAATTTGAACTTAATGAATGGGGCGCAATCGGCAGATTTTTATATAAAGGTAATAATATTATAAAAGAAAATAACGAGCCTATCCTTGAATATCGTTCATACACAAGCAACGATTATGATTTCTTTTTAAGCCACTATGCACGAAATTTTGAAATAAACAAAGTATGGGGTTATCCCGATTTTGCAAGACCGCTATTAAAATGCGTTGACGGAAAATATCCGGCAGGCAGATTTTATTACAAAATGACTAACGCATACGTTACGGAAAAATCAAGCTGCACAGAGATATGCGTAAATTTAAAATGCGACAATATTATTTGCACGGAAGCCGGCGCACCGAGAAAATTGCAGATTGTTTATACATTAAATGAAAGTGGAGTTGGTTTTGACGTTGTATGGTGTGGCAAAGACGCAAACAGACTTACGGAGGCAATTTTTCTTCATATTTATCCTGAAAGCAATGATTTCACTTTAATTAAAACAGGAAGCGAAATTGATTACAAAAAAGTCGTTTCTATGGGCGGTAAAAATCTTCACGCAGTTGAAAAGTGCATAATAAAAAATGATTTTGCTGATTTTGAACTGATTAACCGTCACAGTCCGTTATTATCTCCCGGTAAGGGTAAAATTCTTGAATACGATAACAAAGTTGCAGATATTGACAAAGACGGTGTTTCGTTTGTTTTATACGATAATGTCTGGGGAACAAACTTCCCTCTTTGGTATGAAGATAACGCACTGTTCAACTTTTCTATCAAATTAAAAAATAAATAACCGAAAGGAAAAATTATGGAATACTTTATCAACAGAAATCTTCATTCGGATTTTAATGTTTTTGAACAAAACAAACTGCCTGCAAGAAGTTATTTTATCCCCTTTTCTTCCGTCAGTACACTTGAAAAAACAGATTACAAAAACGAAAGATACAATTCCGACAGAGTGTATATGCTCAGCGGTGAGTGGGATTTTGCCTACTTTAAAAGACTCAGCAGTGTTGAAAAAATTTTTGACACAGAGAATTTCTCTTTTGACAAAATCACTACTCCATCAACCTGGCAGAGAACAGGATATGACCAGATTGCATATATAAACACAAGATATCCGTTTCCTAAAAAACCGCCCCACATTCCACAGGACGTAGCGGTAGGTATTTACAGAAAAAAGGTGAATATTAAAAAGAGCCACAGAATGATTATAACATTTCTCGGCGTTGCCGGTGCTCTTGCTCTATATATTAACGGCAAATACATAGGATATTCCGAAGGCTCTCACAACACTGCTGAATTTGACATAAGCAAAGTTGTATCTGACGGAGAAAATGAAATTGTTGCAGTTGTTTACAAATGGAGCAACGGCACATATCTTGAATGCCAGGATATGTTCAGAGAAAATGGTATTTTCCGTGACGCTTACATAATTGCTCAGCAGGAAAATTATATTAATGACTTTTTATTCCGTCCGAAAAAGAACGCAGACGGCACTTACAACTTAATGATCACCGTTGACGGTAATTTTGATGATAATTCAAGCATTGAAATTAAGGCGGATGGACTGTTTGACACCGTGCTTAAGGACAAAAAACAGACAATAGTTAAAAATCTGGCTGTTAACGAATGGACTGCTGAAACACCGTCGGTTTATGAAGTTAAAATTACGTTAAAAGAAAATGATGATGTAAAGGAAGTAATACGCACTCATATTGGATTTAAAGATATAAAAATAGATGGCGAAGTATTCCTATTCAATAATATGCCGATAAAAATTCTTGGCGTAAACCATCACGACACACATTACAGAAATGGATATGCAATGTCGCTTGACGATTTGGAAACAGACGTTAAACTGATGAAGGAATACAACTGCAATGCGGTTCGCACCTCTCATTATCCCCCGGACCCTGCTTTTCTTACAATGTGCGATATGTATGGTCTTTATGTGGTTGACGAGGCTGATATTGAAACCCACGGCTTCTACGCAATTCCTTACAGCACCTACAATCCAAACAGATTAAGCAACGATACAAAATGGGCATCACACTATCTTGACAGAGTTAAGAGAATGTACGAAAGAGATAAAAACCACCCGAGCATTACAATGTGGAGCTTAGGCAACGAGTCAGGCGGTTACAAATGCCAGGATGTTTGCTATGACTTTTTAAATAAAGAAAATCCCGAAGTACCTGTACACTATGAGGGCGTTAACAGAAGCAAAAGATGGGCATATGATGTAGTTTCAAGAATGTATGCTACTCCCGACCTTATGCGTAAAATTCTTAAAGGCACTGCCGGCAGCAAATATAAATGCAAACCATTTTTCCAGTGTGAATATGCTCACGCAATGGGCAACGGCCCCGGCGGACTTGAAGAATATATACAACTTTTCTACTCATCTAAACAGTTTATGGGCGGTTGCATCTGGGAATGGGCAGACCACAGCGTATACGATGAAAACGCAAAGTACAAATGGACCTACGGCGGTGACCACAATGAGCCTATTCACGACGGTAACTTCTGTGTTGACGGACTGTTTTATCCTGACAGAAAGCCCTCAAGCGGTGCATTGGAAATGAAAGTCTGCTACCGCCCTATCAGAGCAAAATACATCGGCGACGGAAAATTTGAATTTACAAACACAAGATGCTTTAAGGATTCATCTGATATTAAAATATCTTATGAAATACTTAAAAACGGCGTATGCTGTGAAAGCGGCAATATTCCCTGCACTATTTCTGCACATACCAGAAAAACTGTATTAATCAAAAGTACACTTTTAGCTGATAAAGATAATGACATTTTTGTAAACTTTAAATACAGTTATTGTGACGGTGCAGAAATAGCTGTTGAGCAAATTGAAGTTTCTAAAACCGATGTTAAAAATGTTAATTTGAAGCAGAGCGCTGATATCAGCGATAACGGAAATAGCATAAAAGTCACTTATTCCGACGGCGAAGCTGTATTTGAAAAAGATAAAGGCCTTGTAAGCATCCGCAAAAACGGAAGAGAATATCTTAAATTCTCACCTTTTGATAAGATGCACGGTTTTGTACCGCATATTTACCGAGGCAGACTTGATAATGACCAGTATATGATGATTTACTGGAAAATACTTGGTCTTGAAGAGGCAAAGCCTGTTATCTGTGAATGTAAAAAAATAAGAATTAATGGCAGAGATGCGGTCAGAACAAAATATAATTTCGTTACAAGAGGTATCTTTGTTCTTGCGCAGGCAACGGTTGATTATTATTTTGACAATGACGCAAATGTTAAAGTTGAATCATCCCTGACTAAAGTATGTCCCCTTACTGCAGAAATACCACGTTTTGGTGTATGTGCTGAGATTCCTGCTGATTTTGAAAATGTTGAATATTACGGACGCGGTCCTGTTGAAAACTATTCGGATTTCAAAGAACATTCACCTATTGGGGTTTATAAATGCAAAGTAACGGATATGGCACATAAATATATTAAGCCACAGGATTCAGGTAACAGGGGTGAAGTAAAATCCAGCAGCTTATCTACCGGACGGAATCAAAAATTATCATTTTTTGCTGAAAACAAACCATTTAATTTCAACGCAAATCACTTCACTCTTAACCAGCTTGTAAAGGCAAAGCATATTGAAGATTTGCCGGATGTCAGAACTACAAATGTTACGATTGACGGCTTTGTAAGAGGTACAGGTTCAGGAAGCTGCGGACCTATCCCAAGCAAGGAACATTTAATAAGATTTGATTATACTCATCCTCTTAAATTCTCATTTGTATTTAAAATGAATTAAAACTTAATAAGGCAATATATATTAAGGGCTGATTCTCAAAATAAAGAGAATCAGCCCTAATTATGTATATGAAATTATGAATCAATATGCCTATTCCATTTATAATTTGCCAATAGCGAAAAAACAAATGTAAGCACTGATGATACAATCCAGATTGTAATTACCGCAGTCCAGCCGTATTTTTCTGAAACTGCGCCGAATCCGTAGGTTGACACTGCACAGCCAATGTACGCCGCAGAATTTAATATTCCCGTAACACTTGAGGTGTGACCGCTTTTTGAAAACCTGACAGGCACACGTGAAATGATAAGGTAATTAAGTGAATACATAGACATTGTGGTCAGCGCCAGTAAAATAATTGAAACTATAACAGGCAGTTTTCCGATTAAAAGCAGAAGGCTCATAGGAATCAATGCCAGAAGTGCGCAAACGCCTGCAGTTTTCATTTCATTGCGCCGAAATTTTTTATACAAAGGAGTAATCATATATGCTCCGAAAGCGTTGAATATAGGCAATATAATTGTCAAAAATACCGAAAATGATTCAACTACGCCGTATTCCTCCATAATCATTGTTGGAACCCAGTTGGTAATACCGTCTCTCATCATTCCGTGAAGAAAAGACGGAACAATAATTATAATTAGTCCCGATGAAATCATCAGCGCAAAAAAGCCGGAATTTGATTTTACTTCTGATTTTTTCGGTATAACAACATCCTGTGTAACAATACTATTTTTGCACCTTAAAACTGTTGATAACATCAAAATAAAGGAAGCAAAAATAACTGCACTGCCGCAAAGAAAAATATTATTCCAGTGTGAATATTTTAATATCAGCGTTGAACAAAGATAAGCTAAAACCGTACCCACAGGCAGAGAAATAGCAATATTAAGTACCGCTTTTTCACGTAAGGAACTGTTTATTGTTTCTGAAAAAATTCGCAGCAGCGGCGCCCACAACATTGACTGAAATATTCCGTTAAGCCCCCAAATAACTGCCATTAGAACAAGTGATTTTGCAAAAGCCATAGAAAAACAGCAAATTGCACTTCCTAAAGAGCCGGCAAGCACCATTGCAAAAGGATTAACCCTGTCCCCTGCTATACCATTGATAATCTGACCTGCGCCGTAACAAATAAAAAATGCAGTTCCGACAAGCCCTATTTGCCCTTTATCATAAATACCAGAGTTTACTATTGACGCAATGGCGGCAGAATAACAGCTCCTGCCGAAATATGCGCTGGAATACAAAATCCACAGAGAAATAACAACTAACCTGCTTTTATTCAGGTTATTTAAAACGTACTTTTTCATTTAATTAATTCCTCAATAGGTTTTGATAATGCAAGAAAAGTTGTTCGGTCCTGTATTTTCTGAGTACCGTGACGGTTTGAATGACCGCCGTGGTCTGAAGCAATAACAACCAGCCAGTCCTCACTTTCAAAAGTATCTCTTTTTTTAATTTCAGTTAAAAGCTTGTACGATATTCTGTCAAGATGGCATACGCCTGATACATATCTATAATTATTATCACCGAAAGAGGTTGTATGACCGTTCATATCGGGATTTTCAAAAATTCCGAAAATAAAATCATCATCAGATTTGATTCTCTCGGTTAAATTATCAAATAATTCTTCATCAGTTTCAAATTTAAAATAATACTGCTGCAGATTTTTCTCCTGTGCATAATCTATTTCATTTTTATATGTATTGTCAAAATGGATGGGCCATATCGCATTAAAAGATGTTTTATATCCATTTAATGATAATTTTTTAAGTACAGTTGGATAATCTTCGTCAAGAGACCATTCAATACCCTGTTTCCACGCTTTCTTCATCCATTTACCGCACAATGCAGAAGCCCATCCCTGAGCCGTACTTGTTTCCTGGGGTTCATTTTCTTCTCCACCTACGTAGGTGAGATACAAACCGCCGCTGTTTTTTACGGAACAAACTGCACTGTAAAACGACATATCATTATATCCGCTCACACTGCTGTCATCGCTTTTAACAAGATATTTCATAGCGTCCGCACGGCAACCGTCCCAACCGATAAAAATGCATTTAGGCTTTTTATCAGAATTTTTAAAATGATTTAAAATAGCCTTACAAATAACAGTCTGCGGCTTCTTTGTATCATAGTTATTATCAAAAATACCCTTAGAATTTACCGCTTTAATATACTTTTTATTATCAAACATAATTTCTCCGCAAAAATAGTGTTTTAATTTACCTATCAAAAACTTAAAGCATATGTTTAATTATTTCACATTCCTTTAAGCTTTTGAATTTATAAAAATTATCAGCATTATTATATAAAAAATCCTGTTTCTGTGAAACTGTAAATTCCTTTGACTTAATTATAAAATCAAAGCTCATTTTATATGTTATCTCAACCATTGTGCGTGGATAATCACTGCCCCACATCAGTTTTTCCATACCGCAGATATCGGCGGCTTCCTTAATTGCTTTAATTGCAGAGGGATAAGGATAAAATTCGCTGTTAAAAAGCCAAGTAATACCACCGCTTTCAATCATAACATTTTTGTTTCTGGCAAGCTTAATCTGCTCTTTCCAACCATTTGTTGTAACCATACCAAAATGGCCTATTGCAATTCTTAAATTTGGAAACTGCTGTATAATTTCAAGCATAGATGATGTTTGCAAATCTCCGTCCGCAAGGTCTATTGAAATAAATTTTCCTTTTTCATCCGCCTGTTTAAAAACGTTAAAATGCTTTGTTAAATCCTGTGTTTTAAGTCTTCCTGCACAGATTTTAATGCCGTCAAAGCCATCAGTATTAAACGGCTTATTTTCTTCATAAAGAGAACATATTTTAAATCTGTCAGGAAATTTGTCTTTTACTTTTAAAAGGTAATCGTCCTGATTTCCGTCAATTTCCTCCTGTGTTATAACTGCACCGCTGACGCCGGCATAATCCATATTGGCGATAAAACGCTCAGCAGTGTTATTGCAGTCAGTCATATAAGGGGGCATCATCTGACGTATTTCACCGCCGAAATTGCTTCTGCCGTTTCCGACAGGAAATACATCTCTACCGTCAACTTTTCCTTTTTGAATATTCCATAAGTGCGTATAAGCATCAACAATCATAATTATCCCTCAAAGTTTATCAGCAGTTTTGCAAGCGTTCCGTCGTTATTAGCAAGAACATCAAAGGCTTTGCATGCATCGCCTATATCATAAATTCCGCTTACCATATTGATTATATCGGTTTTACCACTTTTAACGAGTTCTATCAGTTCCTCAAAATCCTTAGTAAAAGCGTTTCGGCTGCCGAAAACATTAAGCTCTTTTTTTAATATAACAGAGTGAATAAAGGTGGTTTCTCTTTTACCGTTGCCGATTAAAATAATATTTGCGCCATGTGCCGACTCATCAATACAGGAGAGAAATGTTTCGGGCGCACCGCAGGCTTCCACGCACACATCAAAACCATTGCCCTCGGTAAATTCTGTACATACAGTATGTAAATCAGACTTTTTAACATTAACCGCACAGTCTGCACCAAATGATTTTGCAAGTTCCAGCCGGCTTTCAAGCATATCAGCAATCATTACATTTGCACCCATAGATTTAGCCTTAATTAGTGCAAAAAGTCCAATAGGACCAGCGCCCATAATAAGCAAATTAGCGCCGTTTTTTACCTCGGCTCTTGAAAGAGCGTGACAGCTTATTGAAAACGGCTCAATCAGAGCAAGTTCCTTTGCCGACAGACCTTTTCCATCAATTATTCTATCAACAGGCATTGTAATATATTCCTGAAAACTACCATCGCGCTGAACGCCCATAGTCTGATTGTCATGGCAGGCATTAACTATTCCACGCTTACAGGCGTAACATTCACCGCAGTTAAAATAAGGATTACAGGTAATTATATCACCTGCTTTTAAACCTCTTTCATTTTCGGGAATTTCAATAATTTTTGCAGAAAATTCATGACCGGGTATTCTGGGATATGTTGTAAACGGCTGATTTCCGGTGTATGATGCAACGTCTGCTCCGCATATTCCGCAATAAAGCACCTTTAATAATGCTTCATTTTCCTTTGGTACAGGCATTTGCTTCTCAATTACTTTAATCTCATAAGGTTTTGTTATTTGAATTGCTTTCATTATTTTTCCTCGTCAATATATTTATTGTTCCAAATAACTGCTGTTTTCAGCGGTGCTCCTTTGGAATATATTTTATTTTCATATGAACCAATAGGATTACTTATAAATTCATCCTTGTCTATCAATTCTACAAGGGTGCCAAATTTACTGTCACAAAGCAGGTTAATTGCAGCTTCCATATGTTTTTGTGTAAAATTGATTGACGCTAATATCACTTGATTTTTAAAGCCGAAAGGCATAGTGTTGTATGTAACTTTAGGACCTAAAGAAAAGCTGTTGTAAATTCCGTTGCATCCCAAAACATTTTGATCAAAGGCTATGCGGTGTTCAACTTCGGTACCGCTTGTACCGATAAATACGGTGGCATTTCCTCTGATTGAATTTCTAATTGCATCTGCGGTTTCACTTTCGTTTAAACCATTAACCGAAAGATAATCGCAATTAAGTTCTTCTCTGACAAACTGTGCCTTGACGCTGCTTTGGGGACTGCGAGCAACAAAAAGGATCTTTGCCTGATTTTGATTTCGCCTGATTTGGTCGCCGATGAAAAGACCCGTTGTTCCCAAGCCAAAAATAACAACACGTTCAAATGTACTTTTAACGGCGCACTTTCTCGCTGTTATTTCATCACATTTACGTTTTGCAAGCTCCACACGGAAATTCTGTGCCTCGCCGATATCACACATGCGCTCGTACTGGAATATAGCACATGCATAAGGGTCGCTGAAAACGAGCTTTTTAGCAAGAGAGAGAGGTAGTTTTTTTAAACTTTCATATTCAGCAGGCAAATGCAAAAGCATATCAGGATTAAAATATCCCCTGTCGCAAAAGATACCATCTGCACCGTCGCATCCATATTCAAAATATTTTTCGTCCTCTGTAAAACGTGTAGGGTCACAGCAATCGCCGCCTCTAATTAAAACAATAGCAAAACGGTTTTCATCCGGCACCCATACTACACCTTCATGACCGTTAATAAGCCGTGACTGTCCATCAGGGAATTTTTCATCAAGCAAGCTTTGTCTTCCCATTTTCATCAATTCAAAATCAGTTCCGCAGAATCCACAGAAAACGGGTACAGCTTCAATACCCACTTTTTTTTCCTCGCCTCGTAACCTTTGTCTTGGAGGATTAATCAAATTAATTTCACCGTATCTGAGCGGCGCTTTTTTATCATTTACAAAATATGTACCGTTCGTTTTCAATTAGTCACCTCAGAAATCCTTAATTTCAATATTAACTTGGTTATCTTTATCAAGCGTCAGCAAAGTTCCACCGAGAGTCTTTGAGGAGAAATAGCAGTTATAAGAGCTTTTTGTCATATAGCAAAGTTTAACTCCGTTATAATTATAAACAAAATTATTGTTATGGTCGTGACCGGCGAACATATGAGTACCGCCATTATTTACAAATGCGTTCAAAAAGCCGTCATTGACTTTAGCGGTACAAGTATCTTCCTGTCTCATACCCATCTCAAAATTGTCGTTAAGGTCTTCATATTCCGGAACAGGAACATGCATAAACGCCATATTTGGAACAGTTTTACCGCTTGTTTCATTAATTCCGTTAACTGCCCATTTATACCAATCAATTTGATTTTCATTAATACCGCCGTCAGTAATCTCACCTTCATATATTCTATACTGTCCATCGTCAAACATAAAGAGCGAATAAACAACTTCGTTATTTCTGGTAAGATTAATGATATAGTTGCCCATACCGTTCATACCCTCGGGGCCACATTTGAACAAACAGTGCTCTGCGCTTTCATAAATTTCGCACAACTTGGATTTATCTGCTCTACCCTCGTAATCGTGGTTACCAAATATAGGAGCCCAGGGTATTTCGAATTTTTCCATATAATCACAAAACTGCTGAGTACAGATATCATTCCAGGCAGTCAGAACAGAGTCACCTCCGACAATAATCAAATCAGGATCAACTTCATTAATAAGCTTTTTTAACTGAATACGACCCATACCGTCAAGGATAAAATTAACTCCTAGGCAGGCGGCAAAAGTTCCGTGATTTCTGATATGTACATCTGTGATACACAAAATTTTGTAATCATCCCCGCCGATTTCAAGGTTTTGGGCATAATCAGGCGTATATTTATCCTGTGCGCTCCATTCGTCACAAACGGCCACACCTTTTTGCTCCTGAAGAGCAACAGATGCAAAATATCCATTGCACACAGCAACAATAAGCGCAAGAACCAGTATTATTGAGATAATAATTTTAACAGGTTTTTTACTTAAGAACTTTTTCATAATAACTACTCCTTAAAATTAAATAAATTTCAATAATTGACTTCTTCATTTAGTAATTATATAATCAATTTATAAATAAACATTAAGAAAATCAACTCAATAATTTAGAAATCCTATCACAAAGGAATAACAGTTATGAAATCTAACGAAGCAGGTGTACTGAAAAAATCAGAGGTTTATTTTTCCTCACCATCACAAACTGCAAAAAAATTATATTACTATCCAAGCAGTGCCGGACATTTTTACTGTGTAAACGGCTACCATTTGGTACGCAAATGCTATGACAGTTTGCTTATTACGCACATTCTTGACGGCACATTTACTTATGTTAAAGATGGTAAACATATAACCGCACGCAAAGGTGACACCGTTATACTTGACTGTTACAAACCGCACGAATACTATACCAAGGACAGTTTAGAATCCATCTGGATTCATATATCAGGCGCAAATTCTTACGAACTTTTCAAAGAAATCGAGAAAAACGAAGGCAATTTAATTAAGTGCAAAGATATTCAGCATTTAAGAAAACTACTGTTTCGCATTTTTGACGGACTGAAAGATGACAATCCACCTACAGAACTTAGCTTATCCCTTGACATTTATAAAATTTTTACGGAATTGTTGAACCCTCAAAGCGCAAGAAGTAAGGGCGAAAGCAGTTATGAAGACAGTATTCAGAATGTAAAAGAATATATCTCCGAAAATTTAAATGAAAACCTTACTGTAAGCAGTCTTGCTGAAATTGTAAATATGAGTTCATCACATTTTTCACGGATTTTTAAACATAAAACAGGATTTTCACCTTATGACTATGTATTAATTTCAAGACTTAACCGAGCAAAATATTTATTACAGGTAACGGATATGACAGTGGCTTCAATCGCTTATGAAGTAGGATTTAACAGTGAATCAAATTTCATTTACTTTTTTACCGAAAATGAAGGAATTTCCCCCGGTAAATTCAGAAAGCTCAAATTTTAGCGGTCTGTTCTATTTGTTTAACTACAACTGTTTTTGCGCTTTTAAGCTCTAAATAATCAGAATTAAGAGGCACCGTTATTTCATTATATACATTGGAAATACCAAATTTTGTTTTCGGCGCAGTTCGGATAATAAGCGTTGAATTATGTTCAATATATTTTCTGTAATCACGCAGATGCATAACAAATTTACGGTCTATATTGAAATGGTCATTAATAAGTGTGTTACCGCTGAACACCTGTAAATTAAGTCCGTCAAATGCTAATTCAAGAACTACATCAAAGTTATTTTCAAGTATATTTTTCGGCAGTTTCAATTCGTAATAACTGCGTTTGCCTGTTGAATAAAGAAAATAATTATAAGGCAGCTTTTGTCTGCCTTTTTTTGTTAAGGCAATATCATTTTTTAAATCTGTATCTGTTATCTGCTCACAGAAAATTTTTCCGTCATCATAAAAAACAGTACCATTAAGGAAATAGGCGTTACCGTTAATAAAATGGAATTTATTTGCTTTTTCATACGGTATTACAATAATAGTTACATCATCAATATCAATTCCGTTTTCACTGAAATCAAGCGGTACTTCCCTGCCGTTAACAGAGCATTTTGGATTAATCTCCTCGCACTGAACAAAATAGCAAACAGTTTTGCCATCATTTTCTGTTTTAGCAACAGGCTGAGCAAGTATGTAATCAAAACTTACAGAGCCAAGCGTTATATTAAATGGATAGAAAAACATTGTGTCTGCTTTAATATCTATCGCCGGCAGATTAACGGTCTTTTTATTAATTGTAAAATCAACTTTAACATCTTTGAAATCATTATATTTTAAGCCTTTTTCATAGGTTGATGCAAAAAAATAACCGCTACCCTGCAAGTCGGCTCTTACTGAGCATTTTAAAAACGAAGTGTCGTAAGGGTCACCGCTTTTCCACTCAGGAAAATAAGCCTGCTTTGTACAAATTTCATTATCAAAATTGTTAATAAAGCAATGCATAAGACGTAATCTATCTCCGTATGAGCGGCAAACTCCGTAACGGCTGATTGGCGCCTGAAAATCATAATCAATAATGGGATAATTATTAGGATAACCTGTAAGCCGGTTTTCCTGCATAAGCCTGTCATTAGGGTTAGCGCCGCCGCAAAACATATAATAACCAAGCCAGTTTACACCGCTTGCAAATTTAGCAAAGCCAACGCCGTATCCGTCCTTTTCACTAATATAAGGTCTTCGGTGCTGAGTTACCTGATTTCCGGGACCTGTTTCGCAGGAAGCAAAAGGGACATCGTCATAAGCGCCATTTTGTTCTGCATTGTTTTTGAACAAATCACCGCCGATTTCATTTTCGGTTTTAGCAGGAGTTATTGCAAAGCGGTTGTTTGGTTTAAGAGCTTTTTTTCCATATGTCCACGGTGCGTCGGGATAACCGCCCATCATAGGCAGAAAGTCATTATCCGGTACGCCTGACGGCCATGCTGTCATTGTAAAAAACGGTGTTTTAAATCCAATTTGTTCAGCAATTTTCCGCAGTGTGCGGATATGTTCTGTTGAGCCGGTATATTCATTTTCAAGTTGAATACCTATTACCGTTTCGCCGTCAAGATAAGGTTTAACCTCTTTATAAAGACCCTGCCAGAATTCTTTTACCTGTGCAAGATATTCAGGATTATCACAGCGTTTTTTCAACATTTTATTTATTCGTTTAGGGAAACCACCTCGGTTAACTTCACCGTGACACCATGGGCCTATACGCAAAACACAAGGCATATCAATATCTCTGCAAATCTGCAGAAAGGCAGAAATGTCTTTATTACCCGAAAATTCAAATTTCCCTTTTATTTCCTCGTGATAATTCCAAAAAACGTAAGTTGATACAGTATTGATACCGCATTCACGCATTTTCAAAAGTGTTTCTCTCCAGCGTTCTCTCGGTAATCTAGAAAAATGCATTTCGCCGGCAATGACAGTAAAGGGCTTACTGTTTTTAGTAAAATACTGACTGTTTACACTATAAGCACTTTCTATATTTGAATAATTAAAATTTCCTGTTTTAACTTTTTTAGGCATTGCATTAATTACTATTTCCATAATAGACCAACCTTTCTGTTTAACACAATTATATTATACTAAATCCATATAAAATTAATTAAGAAAACGTGCTTATTTATTTAGAATATCTGCTTTATTTCGGTGATAGTTTTTCTAAATTATCAGGCAGAATATCTAAAGGATTATTATCGAATCTGTGATATAATTATCGCATAAAATCAAAAGGAGGATTACTATGCAGATTCCTTTTAAATTCAACTATGATTACTCGATTTCAATGGTTATGAAATTAGGTATGGCTGTTCCTGATAAGGAAAACCCGGGCAAAAGCAAAGTACTGCTTACCTTTGAAAATGCGCTTGAATACATCAAAAAAATTGACAACATCACTCAGGGCATAACAAAAATTTATTATCTTGTCGGCTGGCAGTATCTCGGTCACGATGATAAATATCCTGATTTTTTCGAGGTTAACGAAGCACTTAAAAGAGATGAGGACGAAACCGCTTGGGACAGTTTTAAGTGGCTTTCAGATGAATCAAAAAAGTACAATTCAGTAATCAGTGTACATATTAATTTTAATGACGCTTACGACAATGCTCCTTCTTTTAACGATTTTGTTAAAGCCGGTGCATTAATACGAAAGAAAAACGGCAGACTTCACGCTATTGAAAAATACAACGGCAGAAAATGCTATAAAACCTGCTACAAGGCTTACTTTGAATCAGGACTGTTTAAAAGGCAGTTTGACCGCTTTGTAGATACTTTCCCTTTTATTGCCGAAGCCGGTACAATTCATGTTGACAATTTTCAATGCTATAAAAATTATGCGCCCTACGTAAGCATAAAAGAAATGCAAAACGCAAGGCGCAAAATGATTGAATATGTTAAATCTAAGGGCATTGATATTACATCTGAATTTACATATAAGGAGGATGAAAGACTGCTGAACAGACCAATTTTCGGTTTACCGAGAGACCATTATAAATCCTCTTCTATGGATACATTAGGATTAATTCCAATGAGCTGGTGGTGCTACCGCATCACAGATAAGGAATTTATTGATATTTCTCCGAAAGTTTACTGCGGCGGTGAAATAAGAGAGAAAACTCCTAATAATATTTTCTATGGCAATATGCACGGAGAAGATATTGTCAAAACAGATAATGACAATTGGAGCAGTGATTTTATTAACCGCTTTGCAACATATCAGGTGCCAGGACATTTTCTTAATTCACTGAAAAGAATTAAAATATGCGGCAAGGGCAGTAATAAATACTGTGAGTTTTCAAATGGCGTAATTTCATATTCAAAGGGAAGAAAAATTACTAAAAACGGAAAGCTTATTAAAGACGGCGATAATCTGTTTCTTCCGTTTATACATAGTGACAGCACCTACATTGCATACAGTAAAAACGGTGACTGCCGTGACTGGGATATTTTTGAAAACAGCAAAACAAAGGCAGATGTTTACCGCATATCCGAAAATGGCAACGAATTTATCAGAGAAATACCTATAATAAACAGTAAACTGCATATAAATATTCCCGAAAAAATTGCATATATTGTAAAATTAAAATAATTAAAACGGAAGGCAAAAGCCTTCCGCTTTTTTTGGTGCGCCTGACAGGACTTGAACCTGCACGCTCGCGCACAAGATCCTAAATCTTGCGTGTCTGCCAATTCCACCACAGGCGCAAGTTCTTATATATTCTATCATTAAATATATAATTATGCAAGAAAATTTTATTTTTTATTATCATTTTGCTTTGCTACTGCAAAAGAAGCGGCATAAACCGCCTTTGCTTTATATCCTTTAAGCATTTTAGCACATTCATTAAGAGTATTACCGGTTGTTTTAACATCATCAACAATCAATATTGTTTTGTCGGTAAAATCAACATCATCCGCAATATCATATGCACCGAACACATTAAGCTTTCTGTTCTTAGCACTTTGAGAACGTTGGGACTCGGTATCTCTAACTTTTACAAGGCACTTGACACAGGGAATATTCAGTTCATCAGAAACATATTGTGCAAGAAGCAAAGACTGGTTATATCCTCTTTTCTTCAGCCTTTTTCCAGTAAGAGGAACATAAGTAACCAAATCAAAATTCACATCATTATAACGCTTTTTGACAGTTAAAGCAATTTCCTTTCCCATAGCGGCGGAAAGTTCTTTAAAACCGTAAAACTTAAATCTATGCACTGCTTTAACTATATTACCCTCAAAATAATACGGTGCGCACACAGATTTATATTCCATTTTATCGTCGTTCTTTTTGCATTTACAGTGTGATTGTTCACGTCCGCATCTGTCGCAGATATCTCCCGAAATATGCTGTGCACCGACGCATTCTTTGCACCTTGCTTTGTCAAACTCAACAACGTCGCCGCACAAATCACATCTGCGTGGAAACAGTAAATACAGAAACTTATATAACGCTTCTTTAATCATACTGTAAGATACGGGGATACCTGAGCATAAATACTGTCTCCTATTCCCTGAATATTTTTGATTTGCTCAACACTGGTATAACCACCAATCTGTTGTCTGTACTGAACAATAGCCTCGGCACGCTTTTCGCCTATACCATTAATTGTACAAAGCTCCTGCACTGTTGCAGTATTAATATTAACAGGATAGTTGACATATTCAGAAGCAGAAGAACTATTAACATTTGTTGTTTGTGCATACTGTGTTTCAATATAAACAGATGTATCCGTCTGTGAAGTCTGATTAGAAAGCAATGTACTTTCGTCCTGTTCATAAATTTTAGGCTGTGAAACTGCAACAAATATTAGCACGCCTGCAATAACGATCAACGAAATTCCTATAAGAACTAACGTCTGTCTTTTATCGCTTTTCATACTTATTTACCTGCTTTTTCCTATGATGTGATTTGTTTATACGGTTTACATTATTCCTGCCAATAAGGCAATTCTTAGAATCACCGATTAAATCAAATCTTTTTGCACGTTTAAGCGCTTCCTCAACCAAAGCACGGTTTTTAGGATTATAATACTGCAAAAGTGCACGCTGCAAAGCCTTATCGTGCGGCGATTTTGCAATGTAAACCTCTTTCATAGTATAGGGGTCAAGCCCTGTATAATACATAGTTGTTGATATGGTGCCGGGAGTTGGGTAAAAATCCTGTACCTGCTCGGGTCTTATATGATTTTTCTTTAAAAACAAAGCAAGTTCAATCGCATCATCAAGGGTTGAACCCGGATGACTTGACATAAGATAAGGCACGAGATATTGTTCCTTATTAACCTCGCCTGTATATTTAAAATAACGCTTTGAAAATTCAATATACGCCTCTATATGTGGTTTACCCATTTTATCAAGAACTGCTGTGGAACAATGCTCCGGCGCAACCTTGAGCTGACCGCTGACATGATGTTTTACCATTTCTTTGAAAAATGTATCATCCTTATCGCAGAGCAAATAATCATATCTTATTCCTGAACGGATAAACACCTTTTTTACTTTTGGCAATTTACGTAAATCACGCAGAATATCAAGATACTCACGGTGGTCAACCTGAAGATTTTTACAAGGTTTGGGCGCAAGACATTTTTTACCTTTGCACAGTCCGTGGTCTTTCTGCATTTTACAGGAAGTAATACGGAAATTAGCGGTAGGCCCGCCAACATCGTGAATATAACCTTTAAAATTCGGCATTTCGGTTAATTTTTTAGCCTCTGCCAAAATACTCTCTTTACTTCTTACAGTAACATATCTACCCTGATGAAAGGCTATTGAGCAGAAATTACAGGCACCGAAGCATCCTCTGTTATGAGTTATTGAAAATTCAACCTCCTCTATACCGGGAACACCGCCCATAGAGTCATATACAGGGTGATAAGCACGCATATATGGCAATGAATACACCCAGTCAAGCTCCAGTGTTGTTAAAGGAGGCATAGGCTGATTCTGCACAAGCATAAGCTTTGAATGTTTCTGCTTAACTATTTTTCCACGGATATGGTCCTGCTCGTCTTGCTGTATTCTGCCTGCTTTAGCATATTCTTTTTTAGAAGCACAGACATTATCATAACTGGGACACTCTATACCCGTGTATGGTGTTTCACGGACATCAACGGTATAGCAAGTACCTTTAACGTCGTGAATTGTATTGATATTCTCACCTTTATCAAGCCTTTGAGCAATTTCAATTACCTGTTTTTCACCCATTCCGTAAATTAGTAAATCCGCCTTTGACTCAATAAGAATACTGGGTTTAACACAATCGTCCCAATAATCGTAATGAGCAAAGCGGCGCAGTGACGCTTCAAGTCCGCCAATAATAACAGGCACTTCGGGATAAATTCTCTTTACTATATTAGAATAAACGGTAACGGCTCTGTCAGGTCTTTTACCGACTGCGCCGCCCGGAGAATATGCATCACGGGAGCGCTTTTTCTTTGCGACAGTATAATGAGCGACCATAGAGTCAATATTTCCGCTGGTAATAAGAAAGCCCAGACGAGGTCTGCCGAATTGGGTAAAATCTGCATCATCATTCCAATCGGGCTGACTTAAAACAGCAACACGAAAACCCTTTGCCTCAAGCACACGGGTAATAATTGACGCACCGAAAGAGGGATGGTCAACATAAGCGTCCCCTGTAATATAAACAAAATCCGCCTGTTCCCAGCCTCTTTCAAGCATATCCTTTTTATTTATCGGAAGAAAATTACTCATATACTACTGATTATCAATTATACTATCTTCAAAATCGTTATCATCGTCTTCGGAATCAAAACTCATTTGTTCCGTGTTTTCAGCGGTAAATTCAACATTACTGCTATACGCTTGCATTTCAAGCCACTGCTGTTTATTAATGCGTATTTCTCTTGGCTTTGCACCGTCCTGAGGACCTATTACGCCCTTTTCTTCAAGCTGATCCATAATCTTAGAACCTCTTGAATAACCGACGCTTAATTTACGCTGAAGGAAAGATGTTGACGCTCTACCGTTTTCAAGAACAACATCAACTGCCTTTTCAAACAGAGGGTCAAGCTGTTCTTCATTTTCGTCGCCATCATGGAACTTTGATGACTCCTTGGGGTCCTGGGCAGCTTTCGCTTCAATCTCTTTCTGAATTGAATCGTCATACTGGCTTTCGCCCTGATTTTTGATAAACTCGCAAAGTTGTTCAACTTCTTCATCGCTGATAAAACAGCCCTGAACACGCTGAGGTTTACTGCTTCCGATAGGAGAATAAAGCATATCACCTCTGCCGAGAAGTTTTTCTGCACCGCCGCTGTCAAGAATCGTACGGGAGTCAATCTGTGATGATACGGTAAGAGCAATACGTGATGAAATATTCGCTTTAATAAGTCCTGTTATTACATCAACTGACGGTCTTTGAGTAGCAATAACAAGGTGCATACCTGCGGCACGTGCCATCTGTGCAAGACGGCAAATTGAATCCTCAACCTCTTTAGGAGCCGACATCATTAAATCAGCAAGCTCGTCAATGCAGATAACAACCTTTGGCATTGGCTCCAAATCAGGGTGCTTTAATATATATCTGTTATATCCCTCAATATCACGCACCCCTGTGTCAGAGAATTTCTGATAACGCTTGAGCATTTCGGAAACAGCCCAGCCCAATGCACCGGACGCTTTTCTCGGGTCGGTTACAACAGGTACAAGCAGATGCGGTATTCCTTCATATTTTGAAAATTCAACTTTTTTAGGGTCAATCATAAGGAACTTAACCTTATCCGATGTTGCCCTGTACAAAATTGAAACTATAATTGAATTCATACATACCGACTTACCGGAGCCTGTTGTGCCTGCAATAAGAAGATGGGGCATCTTTGCAATATCACAGTAAACAGGATTGCCGGCAATATCTTTACCGATACCGGCGGAAAGGAGTGATTTCTGCATTCTAAACTCATCATTGTCTATAAGCTCACTCATAAGAACCGAGGTTTTAACACTATTAGGTACTTCAATACCCACTGCTGCTTTTCCAGGAATAGGAGCCTCAATTCTGACATGGGTAGCGGCAAGATTAAGAGCGATATCATCGGCAAGGTTGGTAATTTTTGAAATTCTGACGCCGGCTGCCGGCTTTAATTCATATCTTGTAACGGTAGGGCCGTTTGAAATATGAGTAATCTGAGCAGAAACTCCAAAAGAATTAAGCGTTTCAATTAAGAGCTGAGCCGTTCTGTTATTATCGGCAGAAGAAGCTATTTTGCTCTTTCCTGCTTTTTTAAGGAGTTTGACAGGCGGAAGAATCTCCTGATTTTGAGCAGGAGCTAAATTCTCCTCAGGCACTTCAAAGTCACTTGCGTCATTTTCCTCTTCCTTTTTCGGTTCTTCAGCTTCCTTAGATTCTTCCTTTTCCTCAGTTTGCTCTTCCTCGTCTTTAGCTGCCCTTTTTGACTTTCTTTTTTTACTTGACTCTTTCATCATACGTATGACGGCGTCGGTTTCGTCCTCTGGTTGTTCATCGCTTTGATTGTAGTCGGACATATTATCCCTGACGGAGCCGTCAAGCTCCTCCTGCTTAGGAGGCTCTTCATCAAGATAAATATCAATATTTCTGTTGTTACGTCTTTCACGGCGTTCTTCAATGTAAGGCGCCGCCTTTTCAACAACCTTTTGAACTGGCTTAGCTGTATTTTTTAGAAATTGATTTACTGTTTTCTTTGAAAGTAACATAACGTCAACAAAAATCAGTATCAGGTCAACTATGATTGCAGGAGCTTTTCCAAGAGTCAGCAAAAGCCAGCCAAACACTGCTCCGAAAAGGCCGCCGTTAAACTGTGACGGTGCATTCTGATACGATTGAACTACTGCAGTTCTAAAATCATCGCCGTTGTTGTTAATGAAAATATGTATAATTGTAGATAAAAGCAAAACAAGAATGACTATTGAAACTATCTCATAAGTCATTTTCTTTTCGGGATTTTTAACATACAAGATTGAATACAGCAGGCACAAAATCGGGAATACAATTGCCGCAAACCAGCCGAACAAGCCTATATAAATATTATGAAGAACTGTCCAAATTCCGTCGCCGGAAATAACCGCAATAAAGAAAAGCAAAACGGACAATGCAAATATAACAATTCCAATAACCCTTGAAACTTCATTACTGCGCTGTTCCATTGCTTCCTGCTCGGCAGTTATTTCAGCCTTGGTTTTTCTCTTAGGCGCTGTATTTTTTTTACCTGATTTACTGTTTGAATTTGCGCCTTTTTTTGAGGCGTTTGAATTTTTCTTTTTTTCAGCCATAATATCGTACCCTACTTCAGTGCAATTTCAAAAATGCCTACAATAACAGCTATAATTCCTATTGTGAAATCATAAAATGCAAAATATTTAATCTTAACCGAGTCTATCATCCAAAGCAGTATTTTAACTGCAAAAACCGTTACGGCAGCGGCAATGATAACTCCGAGAATTATTGAAACTATACCGGCTGGGGTAACGCTTATGCATATTTCAACAATACCGGTAACAATCAATATGGGAACGCTCATTACAAAACTATATCTGAACGCAAGTTTTTTTGACACGCCCATAAGCATTGTTACTGCAAATATTCCTGCAACCGGCGAAAGTCCTGCAACAGGCACCACCAAAACACAGGCGAATCCCACAACCAATGCACAAATTATACTTACATTCTTATTATTGCGTGCTATTGAAAGCTGTTTAGCTGCTGCAAGAATCAGCAAACCGGTTACTATAAAAAACAGTCCGTCATCAAAAACAGTACCGTTAAATCCAGTTGAGCGAAGAAGGTTATAAAATGTACCGTAATCCCCTGCCGGAATAACCCATAAAAGCATAGGCACAAAAGAAACCAATGTCATCAGCATAAAGCTTCTTGCAGGAGAGGCGTTTTTAACGCTGAATTTCTTTTTAAACATATCAGGAATAGATGTGAAAAATTCCTTAGACAGGCTGAAAAATACTTTATGAAGCGCAATAATTATACCCACGGCTATTGCAATATGTATCACTCCCGTTATTGCCGAGCAGGCACCCGAATACCTGCCGGAAAAATCGTGAAACAGTGAAGAGTGACCTGATTCACTTACGGGAAAGACCCACGTTACCGCCTGTAATATTGCCTGTATTATCGCAGTTAAAACTGACATTATCAATTCCTCCGAAAAGCGACGCATTGTCAACAAAATACCCGTACCTTATATAATCATATGGGTTGCTTGAACTTGCACTGCCGCCTGTTTTCTTATTTTCAAAATTGTAATATATATCGTCAAAACTAATTATTGTGTAGAGCATTCTTTACCCTCCGCAATAGTTTTATTAAGAAAATCGAGGGCGTCGCATAAACCGCCCAATTCGTCAATCAGACCGCACTTAACTGCGCCCTCGCCGTCAAGAACAGTACCTACATCCATTATAAGTTCGCCTGTTTTCAACATTAATTTTCTGAAATCATCGGCACTTATCTTAGAATTATTTTCAACAAAATTAACTATTCTGTCCTGCATTTTTTCAAAATAGGACAAAGTTTGAGGAACGCCCAGAACAGTTCCGTTCATACGCACTGGATGAACCGTCATAGTTGCACTGGGAACTATAAAGCTTTTTTTACAGCTTACTGCCAGTGGTACGCCTATTGAGTGACCTCCTCCGAGCACAAGAGAAGCGGTCGGAGTTCGCATTGTAGACAAAAGTTCTGCAATAGCAAGTCCGGCTTCAACATCACCGCCTACAGTATTTAAAATAATTAAAAGACCGTCAATTTCCTTGCTCTCCTCAATGGCAACTAACTGAGGAATTACGTGTTCATACTTTGTAGTTTTATTTTGACTAGGCAGAATATAATGGCCCTCAATTTGACCGATTATAGTAAGGCAGTGGATAAAATGTCCGTTTTTCTGCACGGTAATTGAACCGGTTTCATATACTGATTCCGCCGGCTGTTCCTGTTGATTTTCTTTGTTTTCTTCGTTTTCTGACATAAAATACTCACCTATTGTATTATGCCCGAAAACAAATAATATATTGTATATATTAACATTTATAAAAATAAATTTCAACACAATATAGTAAATTTATAATTCTCATAATAATTTGTATGTTATTATAATAAAATGTTAAAAAAAATTAACAATATTGATATTTGTTTGACAAATGTATTGTTATATTATAAAATAACTTTGTTAAAAACTTTAACAAGTTAGGAGGCAGTCCAATGGGACTTACATTAGCAC
>CAYXLH010000023.1:23296-24698 GCA_964465835.1 uncultured Bacteroides sp.
TGTTGAAGGTGAAATGAAGGTCGGCACCGAAATCGGTTTAAGAATTGACCAGACCCTTACCCAGGATGCAACCGGAACAATGGCTTATCTTGAGTTTGAGGCTATGGGAGTTGACCGCGTAAAGACAGAGCGTTCTGTCGCTTACATTGACCACAACACACTCCAGACAGGATTTGAAAATGCGGATGACCACAGATTTATCCAAAGTGTAACAAAAAAGCACGGTATTTATTTATCAAGACCCGGCAACGGTATAAGCCATACAGTACATATTGAAAGATTTGGTATTCCCGGCAAAACCCTTATCGGTTCTGACAGTCACACCCCCACAGGCGGTGGTATTTGTATGCTTGCTATGGGTGCAGGCGGTCTTGACGTAGCCGTAGCAATGGGCGGCGGTACATATTATATTCCTATGCCTAAAATGACGAGAATTAATCTTCACGGCTATCTCAAACCATGGGTTTCCGCAAAGGACGTTATTCTTGAGGTTTTGAGAATAATGAGCGTTAAAGGCGGAGTCGGCAAAATTATAGAATATGGCGGAGACGGAGTTAAAACTCTTTCAGTTCCCGAACGTGCAACTATTACAAATATGGGTGCAGAGCTTGGTGCAACAACCTCTATATTCCCATCTGATGAAATTACACTTGCTTTCCTTAAAGCTCAGGGACGTGAAAACGACTGGACAGAAATACTGCCGGACGCGGACGCAGAGTATGACGAAATAATTGATATTGACCTTTGCTCGCTTACTCCTATGGCTGCATGTCCTCATATGCCAGACAATGTAAAAACAACAGACGAAATCGGAAGAATCAAAGTTGACCAGGTTGCAATCGGTTCCTGCACAAATTCTTCATTTGTTGATATGATGAAGGTTGCTTCTATTCTCAAAGGCAAAACAGTTGACCCGTCTGTTTCTCTTTGTATCGCTCCCGGTTCAAAGCAAGTACTTAATATGCTTGCTCTTAACGGCGCACTTTCCGATATGATAAATGCAGGTGCAAGAATACTTGAATCAGCCTGCGGTCCTTGTATCGGTATGGGTCAAAGCCCTAACAGCGCAGGTGTTTCACTTAGAACATTTAACAGAAACTTTGAAGGCAGATCAGGCACAAAGGACGGACAGATTTATCTTGTATCACCCGAGGTTGCGGCTGCTTCTGCACTTACCGGCTATCTTACTGATCCGAGAGAATTAGGCGAGGCTCCTGATATTTCTATGCCGGAGAAATTTATCGTTAACGATAATATGATTGAGGCTCCTGCATCACCTGAAGAAGCAGAGAGTGTTGAAGTTTTGAGAGGTCCTAATATTAAACCATTCCCGAAAACAGAACCATTGCCTGAAGATATCACTGCAAAGGCTGTGCTTAAAGTCGGCGACAACATTACAACC
>CAYXLH010000024.1:0-24637 GCA_964465835.1 uncultured Bacteroides sp.
TTAAGATTTTCAATATGAGCTCCGAGATTTGCAGAACCTTTTTTCAAGGCTTCAAGATTTTCATTTTTCAAATCTTCTTTAGCAACACCGCCGTTGTATTTCATAGAACGGACAGTGGCAACAAGCACAATACATGAGGGTTTAAGATTTGCAAAACGGCATTTTATATCAAGGAATTTTTCCGCTCCCAAATCGGAGCCGAAGCCAGCTTCCGTAATAGTGTAATCGGCAAGTTTAAGTGCAGTTTTTGTAGCACGGACAGAATTACATCCGTGAGCAATATTTGCAAAAGGTCCGCCATGCATAATTGCAGGCGTATTTTCAATTGTCTGAACAAGATTAGGTTTAATTGCGTCTTTAAGAAGTACGGTCATTGCGCCGTCTGCTTTAATATCACGGCAATAGACAGGCTTGCTGTCATAAGTATATGCAACAAGAATATTTCCGATACGCTTTTTTAAATCAAACAGGTCCTCGGAAAGGCAGAGAATTGCCATGACTTCACTGGCAACTGTTATACAGAAATGGTCCTCTCTGGGAACACCATTAAGCTTACCGCCAAGGGAACATACAATATTTCTCAGAGCACGGTCATTCATATCAATACAGCGTTTTACCATAACTCTGCGCTGATCAATACCAAGCTCATTTCCCTGCTGAATATGATTATCAAGCATTGCACACATAAGGTTGTTTGCAGAGGTTATTGCGTGCATATCGCCTGTAAAGTGAAGATTAACATCTTCCATAGGAACAACCTGGGAATATCCGCCACCGGCGGCACCTCCCTTAATACCGAACACAGGACCCAAAGACGGCTCGCGAAGGGCTATTATAGCCTTTTTACCTATTTGAGCCATAGCTTCTCCCAAACCGATGGAAACGGTAGTTTTGCCCTCGCCGGCAGGTGTAGGATTAACGGCAGTAACAAGAATAAGTTTACCGTCCGGCTTATCTTTTACGCTGTTTATAAAATCTTCGGATATTTTGGCTTTATAATGTCCATATGGTTCAATATCGTTTTCATCAATACCTATTGACGAAGCGATTTCAGTGATTTTTTTCATTTTCGCATTCTGCGCAATTTCAATATCGGTAAGCATATTAAAACTCCTTAACTCATTCATTGATTAAATATTATATCATATAAGAAAAATAATTCCAATAGTAAATTTAATAATATCTTCATATATAATATCTTGCAAAATTGTATATTTAATAATATAATAGAACTACTCTAAAAGAAAGGAGAAAAGATGAAAAACTCAATAAAAAAAGAAAAGTCGTTTTCTCACTTTCTCAACGGCACTGATTTTCTTACTCTGCTGGGTGCTATGATAGCTTCTGCATATGGTCTTGCGCTTGTTTACAGTGCTACATATTCTTCCCTGAAAGACGGTCAGGTAATCTCATCTGACATAAGAAGTATGCTTGTTTCCGTAGCAGGGGGACTATTAATCGCTGTTGTTGTATCAAACATTGACTACGAGATTATATCAAAATTATGGCCGATTATAGCAGCAGGATGCGTAGGACTTATGATATTTACATTCTTTTTCGGCGTGTCCCCTGCCAGCAGACAGGACGCAAGGTCATGGCTTGATTTGAAAATATTTTATTTTCAGCCGTCGGAGCTTTTAAAAGTAGGGTTTATTATCTCATTCAGCTATCACCTTGATTTGGTAAAGGACAAGCTGAATAAATTAAAGACGATAATTCCTCTTGTAATACACGGTGCGATACCGGTAGGTCTTGTGCTGTTAACTGGTGACGCCGGCTCTGCGCTTATCTTTTTGATGATGTTTATAGGTATGCTTTTTTTAGCAAAAGTAAACATCGGGTACTTTATAGCCGGAATCTGCGCAATAATTGTAGGGTTTGTTGTTGCATGGAAAGCAAGTTTAATCGGTGGTATTCAGCGTCAGAGAATTGTTGCTTTGTTCTATCCGAATGATTACAAAGACGTTATGTATCAGCAAAACAATGGTAAAATTGCACTGGGTAACGGTGGATTGTTCGGTCAGGGATATCTTAACGGCGATATGACCCAAAACAACGCAGTACCTGAAAATCAAAACGATATGATTTTAACCGTTGCCGGTGAAGAGCTGGGTTTTGTAGGTGCAATGTTTGTTATCCTTATTTTAGGATTTATTATTTTAAGAGTTATGAAAACTGCTTTAAGGGCGAGAGATAACGTAGGTTATCTTATGTGCAGCGGAATTGCAGTTATGTTTTTTGCCCAGGTGGTTGTAAACGTAGGAATGGAGCTTTCACTTTTGCCATGTATCGGAATTACGCTTCCCCTATTCTCTGCAGGCGGTTCGTCATCCCTTTGCATTTACCTTGCAGTCGGGCTTGAACTGTCAATATACAGATACAGCAGACGACCGTCAGAAACACTTTTCTATACAAGATAAAATTACCGCAGGAATCATTTCCCTGCGGTATAATTTTTTATTGCATTTGTGATTTACACATATCTAAAAGAACTTCTTTTATATTTAGGTCAGGGTTTTCAATTACGAAGTTCATTAGAAATTCAAGCTTGTCACCGACCTCTTTTCCTTTATAACCCAAATTCAGCAAATCAGAGCCGTTAATATAAAGCTGTGAAATTTTATAAGCCTCGCCGCTGTTAATGATATCCTGCGTCATCTTTTTGATTCTTTTGAGGGTCAGTATTTCCTCTGCCGATAAAACAGTATTATGCGAGGACAAATCAGCAATTTTAATATCAATATAATCAAGGGTCATTTCTTCCCCCAAACGGTTTAACCACTTTTTAATATTAACAGGATTTTCTTTAATATAATAATCGTGATACTCAATAAGCGTACTTACTTTTTTGAAAAATTCATTACTTACTTTAAATCGCCTCATAACATTTTCTGCGATTTTTTTACTTACTGCAGGATGTCCCTTAAAATGGTCCTGACCTTTTGAATCAGTGGTTTTACACTGAGGCTTGCCGCAGTCATGAAGAAGCAAAGCAAATCTTATATAATCAACGCCGGGCGAAAGTGCAATGGATTTTACAGTGTGGGTATAAACATCATATAAATGCCACTTGGTATTCTGTTGGAAATCAAAACAAGGCTTAAGCTCCGGAATTATAACGCCGATAATGCTTTTATATTTTATCAGCACCTTTTCGCAGTAATCGCCCTGAAGCAGTTTAATAAGTTCGGCAAATATTCTCTCCGATGAAATATTATGCAAAAGCTCTTTGCACTCAAACATTGCGTTTTCGGTTTCCGTCTCAATATCAAAACCCAGCACGCTTGCAAATCTTATACCTCTCATAATACGCAGAGAGTCCTCATTAAACCTTTTAACAGGATTGCCCACAGCGCGGATAAAACGTGCTTTAATGTCGTCAATACCGCCGTACAAATCAACCATGCCTTTATTCTCATTATAGGCAATGGCATTAACCGTAAAATCACGCCTTGCCAAATCCTCTTTTATATCGGACACATAGCTTACATTTTGAGGATGCCTGTTATCAAAATATTCGCCGTCTGTTCTGAAAGTTGTAATTTCATAATTATTGCCGTCAACAACGGCAGTTATTGTGCCATGTTTTATGCCGGTTTCAAAATATTTTATGCCGGCTGATTTTAATATATTTTCCGTTTCATCAGGTCTGGCAGAGGTTGTAATATCAATATCTCCGCACTTTCTTCCCATAATGCTGTCACGCACACAGCCTCCTACGGCGTATGCGTCATATCCATTATCTATCAACAAAGAAATTATTGCTTTTGCATTTTCATCAACAATCAACACATCACCGCCAAATTTATACAAATTTCATTTATCGGTTTATTTTAACACAAAAAAGTAAATAATACAATTATGAATGCTTATTTAATGTACACAACAGTTTTTTTATTAGGCGGAAATGCCTATTGCCTTATAGAGCTGATATACAGAGCAAGAACTCATTACAGTATGTTTTTTTGTGCAGGATTTGCCATGCTGATTCTTTTTGCATTATATAAAGAGAACAAAGGCGTTTCTCCCCTGCTTTTTGCTTTGGCAGCGGCAGTTGTAATAACCCTGCTTGAATTTATTTTTGGCATTATTTTTAATCTTTTGCTTGAAATGAAAGTTTGGGATTACAGCAATGTTCCAATGAATATTATGGGACAAATTTGCCTGCCCTTTTCTTTAATATGGTTTGGTTTCGGTCTGATTATTTATTTTATTTTCCGTGTTTTGAGGATTTGACGCTATCATAAGGCATAGTTTTTCATAAGAAATTCCGGCAGCGGATGCTTCCTGCGGTAAAAGGCTAGAAGGAGTCATACCCGGCAGAGCGTTTGCTTCAAGAAAATATATTTTGCCGTATTTATCAATAATAAAATCAATTCTTGAATA
Organism: uncultured Bacteroides sp.; assembly: GCA_964465835.1. GTDB lineage: Bacteria > Bacillota > Clostridia > Oscillospirales > Acutalibacteraceae > Eubacterium_R. Next base: position 4,387 of record CAYXLH010000024.1, read on the forward strand.
ATAGCCGAGGTGTAATATCTTATGAATTTTAAGAGCATTTTTCTGTAATTCTTCTTTAATACCCATAGGCAGTGAGGCAGGACAAATCTCACGCGTCAAACCCTGCTGATATTTATTTTTGTAATCATAAAAGCCATTGTCAGGTATAATCTCAATCACAGGAAGCGGACTGCCGTTTAAAATTCCCACTGATACCTCCCTGCCCTGGATATATTTTTCAACAATAACGGTGTCATCGTAAGCTTTTGACTCATTCAAAGCCTCGTTCAATTCTATTTCATTATTAACTATTGATACACCTATACTTGAACCGCCGTTGGATGGCTTAACAACGCAGGGAAAATCAATACTTTCATCTTTTTTGTTAATGCTCCAAGATGAAGTTAATACACCAAAACAAGCAGATAGGGTTTTGGAGATGTTTTTATTCATAGAGAGCATACAGCCCTCACACCCTGTGCCGGTATATTTAATGTTATTCAAATCAAGCAGAGCCTGAAGCTTACCGTTTTCACCGATACCGCCATGAAGAGCAATAAATGTAACATCGGCAGTTTTACAGCAATTTATTACATTTGTTCCGACATAGTTGCTGTTACTCGTACCGATATTATCCGGACATTCTGCATTAACCGTAATCTGCCTAAAATCATCGGGATTTGAGGAAAACTGAATTTCACTAAAATTATTTATATCCTTTGACACGTCAATAAGAAGCACTTTATGCCCTTGATTAGCAAGGGCTTTTGATATTTTAGATGCGGAACTCATTGATACTTCTCTTTCAGGGCTTAACCCACCGCCTAAAACAACTATTTTCATAGCTAAATCCTCCCGGTAAATTATTTCCATATAATTATTGCACAATATAATTGCATTTAATATATAATTATGTGCTTTACAATATGCAAATTGTGCTGTATTATTAAAATATGAAAAATTTATTTATTAATGACGGTGAATACAGCAAACGGGGATACCTGAAAGAAAATTTTAGAGTTTTTAATATCAGCGACCATCTTGGGCTGAAATTTGATTATCATTATCACGAATTTGACAAAATTATATTTTTTATTTCAGGGAAAATAAGTTATCACATTGAGGGCAAGGAATACTGCCCTCTCCCAGGTGATATAATTCTTGTAAAACACGGCGACATACATAAGCCTGTAATTGACCCGTATGTTGAATACAGAAGAATTGTAATATGGGTGAATAGCAGTTATTTAAACCGGAAAGAAAATCTGGAACAGTGCTTTAATATTGACACAAAAGCTGTTAGACTCAGCAGTAATTTATCAAAAAAACTTTTCAACTTAGCGGAGGAATTATGCATTGAAAGCAGCAATAACTTTGCCGGTGAATTGATGAAAGAGGCTTTATTCTCTGAGATAATGATACTGCTTAACAGAAATATACAAAGCAGAAATGAACTGCCCAAATTTGACAGCAACAAACAAATTGATGAAATAATCAGTTACATAAATGAAAATATAACTAACAATTTAAACATTGATAAAATATCTCAGGAATTTTATTTAAGCAGATATTACCTTATGCACAAATTTAAGGAATACACCGGAAAAAGCATATACGCCTACATACAGACTAAACGTTTACTCTACGGCGCATCATTACTATTTGACGGAAAATCTGCAAAAGAGGCAAGTATTCAGTGCGGATATAACGACTATTCGGTATTTTTAAAGGCATTTAAAAAAGAGTTCGGCGTTTCCCCGTCAGAATATGTAAAGAGCAGAAAACAGAATTGACTATTATAAAATTATAATCTATAATAATTTTATTAAAGTATTAACCGGAGCGCATTAATGGAAAATCAAAAAATCAATTTATTGCCAATAATAAAATCGTTAGTGTTTTTTATAATATCACTTGTACTTGCTGTGTATTTTAAAAGCGGATTAAGTGAATACAACTCCGTTATTGACAAATATCTTAATTATAATTACATAGTTTTTTAAAATTTTTTCTGTTTTAAATTTAATTATTTCATTATGCTTTTTGATTTTATTTATATTGTCTATTATAAAACGAAATAATAATAAAATTTCAAAAATTGTATCGTCTGTTTTAATTGTAATTTTTATTATAGTAAATATATCATCTGTTGCTTATATAATTAATTTTCAGGCTAATGAAGATAAAGTTATAAATACAATACCTGATTCTGTTGGTTCATATGTTGACTTGGGCAAAGTCTTTAAAATTTCACCTGATGACGATTATTATCAGGAGCAAACAGTATTTAATAAGGTTTCAACAGAGATACCTGTAAATTATAATGTACAGCAATCAAACAGTGATAATTCAATTAAGACTTCTTGTATTGAAATTACTGATGATAAGCTATTGTCTGAATACTATGATGAACAACAAAAACGCTATTCTCAGAATAATATTGTTGAATTTAATAGTTTCGAACTAAATTCAATGTCTGCGGATAAAGGCTTTTATTACTTAACTGATAATTATAATTTAGATATAATTGTTATTAAGGGCAATAAACTCTTTGACGTATACCTTTTCAGTAAAGACATCAAATTAACAGACGGAATAATTCAGCAAATTGCTGCCCTTTAATCACTGCAAATACACATCAGACCGGCAAAGCAAAAGGGACTGTTTCATAAAAATTGAAACAGCCCCTTTTCCATATGTAGTACTGTGCCCAAATCATTTCAAAAATCATAGGATAAATTGAATGATTGGAGGGTACTTATGGCAGAAATCAGCTTGTGTATGATTGTTAAAAATGAGGAGAAGGTGCTTGCACGGTGCCTTGATAGTATAAAAAATGCGGTTGATGAAATCATTATTGTTGATACGGGCAGTACAGACAATACTAAAAAAATTGCAATAGAATATACCGACAATGTATATGATTTTGAATGGATTGACGATTTTTCAGCCGCGAGAAATTTTTCATTTTCAAAAGCGAAAAAAGATTTTATTATGTGGCTTGATGCAGATGATGTGATTACAGAAGAGAATTTAAAGCTGCTTATTGACCTAAAAGCAAATCTCTATGATACAGATGCAGTTATGATGAAATATAATACCTCTTTTGATGAAAATGGTAATCCTACTTTTTCTTATTACAGAGAACGGATTGTCAGGCGTTGTGCTGTGCAGGGCTGGCAAGGAAAAGTGCACGAAGTTATTATTTACAGCGGCAAAACGATTTACAGCTATGCAGCGGTGAATCATTATTCGGTTAAAAAGCATTACAGCACCAGGAATCTTGATATCTATGAAAAACAGCTTGCCGCAGGTGAAATATTGCAGCCAAGAGATACTTTTTACTATGCACGTGAGCTTTATTATCATAAAAAATATAACAAAGCGATTGACAGGCTTTGCGATTTCCTTGCAGATAAAAACGGCTGGGTAGAAAACAAAATTGAAGCCTGTAAAATTCTTTCGTTCTGTTATCGTGAAACAGATGATATCAACAAAGCAGCAGAGGCTCTGTTAAAATCCTTTGTATATGATAACCCTAGGGCAGAGATATGCTGTGAACTTGGTAATCTGTTTATGATTTTGAATCAATATGAAAAAGCGGTATATTGGTTTGAAACAGCATTGTCCCTACCGAAAAATCAAAGCACCGGAGGCTTCGTTGACCTGAACGCATACGGTTATTTGCCCTGCATACAACTTTGTGTATGTTATGATAAGCTAAAAAATTATGCGCTTGCTGAGGCATATAACCATAAAGCAGGAAAATACAGGCCCAATTCGATGGCATATCTGCATAATATAAATTATTTTAAAACACTTCACCAAAACGGTGTATTCTGAATAGATTGACTATAGATGATGTTATTCATCTAAGCTTGCTTTTGTATCATTATTTTGATGATTAAGCATATCAGACTGCCGAAAAGGTTAGTCTCAAAATTTTATAGAGGAGTGCAATTTATGCCTTTGAATACAAATGTTTATAACAGCAATGAGGGATCTTCCTGTTGTGACAAAAACAGATGCTCTGTAAGCCATATTTGCTGCTGTAATTCAGGAATTCCGGGCGCAACCGGTCCGACAGGACCTACGGGTCCGACGGGACCAACTGGCAGTTCTACAGGAGTTACTGGTCCGACCGGTCCAACAGGTGCCACAGGCGCCACAGGTCCAACCGGTCCGGCGGGTGCTGCAGGTCCAACAGGTGCAACCGGTCCCATAGGTTCCACAGGCGCTACAGGAGCAAACGGTATTACAGGTCCAACGGGGGCAACTGGCGTCACGGGTGCAAATGGTATAACAGGTCCAACCGGACCCACCGGTATTACAGGTGCAACCGGTCCAACAGGACCAACTGGCGTAACTGGTCCAACTGGCATAACCGGCCCTACCGGTGCAACAGGTGCTGACGGCGCAATAGGTCCAATCGGTCCGACAGGTGCTACAGGTGCAGATGGAGTTACAGGCCCAACCGGTCCTACCGGTGCTACAGGTGCAGATGGCGTTACAGGTCCAACCGGTCCGACAGGTGCTACAGGTGCAGACGGCGTTATAGGTCCAACCGGTCCGACAGGTGCTACAGGTGCAGACGGCGTTACAGGTCCAACGGGACCAACTGGTCCGTCAGGTACAGGTTTGAATGCTTATGGCGGACGTTACTCAACCGAAGAACAGGACTTCACAACTACGCTCGGAACTGCAACGCAAGTGGCAATTCCTACAGCTACGGTATCTTCCAATATTGATACAGCCTCACCAAATGCGTTAACAATAACAGAACCCGGCAATTATGAAATAACTTATAATGTTTTGGCAGAAGTAGATAACGCCGGTAATCTTACTCTGGCTGCCAGAAATAATGGCGTCAATATTCCCGGTACAATCCAGTCACTGACCTTAACCGCAAATGAAAGCGAATCATTCGGCGGAAGTATTATTGTAACACTAGCTGCCGGTGATGTAATTGATTTAGCATTGACATCAACAGTTAATAATACAGGCGGAACGGTAAATCAGGCATCATTAACCGCTAAAATGCTGAACTGACAATTTGCTTTTGAAACAAGTGTGAAACGCTTGTAAAAAATAAAAAGGCTGCAGGTATATCCTTTTTCGGATTACTTGCAGTCGCTTTTTTATTCATTATTCTGTAAATACAGTTTTATTGGGTTTTTATTATTATACTTTTTAAGTTCTTCTAGAGCCTGATTAATTTCATCCTCGGTAAATTCCGGGTGTTCCTCGGGATAATCCCATTTATCATAAGGGTTCTTTTTTGTGCAGAGCATTTTGCCGTCAATAAGCACCCAGGGGTAAACGAGAATTTTTCTCTTATTTTTAATATAAATAAGATTACCCTTACCACCTTCGGAAATATTTTTCCAGTAAATGAGCTTATCCGCCTGACCTATGAGTATTCTTATCTGCTGTTCAACAGGCATATTTTTAAGCTGGCGTTTATTAATAATCGGAAAAATTATTATGCCTAGAATAAGAAGTATGCCGACAACAAGTAGAATTATTTGAAGCTTAGTCATTCAAATCAACTCCGAGAGTAATTATTTCAAAGGGTTTATAGGAAATAGTATCAGTTACATACATAGTTTCCTCAAGCATATTAAGAACTTTAACCTTTTCTGAAAGCTTGATTTCTCCCCTTTTGCCGTCCTGCTCAGACAGTCTGATAACAATCATTTTTCCGTCCTCAGAATGCTTTGCCGCCTGAAGATAAAGAGGCTCAAAAGTAGGCAGAGTCCATTCAACATCTGCTTTTACAAGGGGAACATTGTACTCAAATGCTATATTGTTTATACCTGCGGTAACAGGGTCATTGCCGTGAGGCATAATCATATATGAAAAATTATGTACACCAATATCAGAGGTAACGTCCGGTCTTATTGTTGCACGCAGAAGTGACAAGCTGATAGTATTTTTCTCAAAACCTGCACCGTATTTGCAGTTATTGATAATAGCAACACCGCCGTCAGCCTCACTTAAATCACACCACTTATGATGACAGGTTTCGAATCTTGCCTGCTGCCATGAGGTATTGCGGTGGGTGTCTCTTTCAATATAACCTGCGGAAGTATCGCACAGGGCTTTTCTTGTAAGGACATTACAGGAAAATTCAGCCTTGGCAAGCTTATGCTTTTCGTTCCAGTCAACAATATTTTCAACCTCAATACCACGGGAACGTCTGAAAAATCTGATTATCATCGTCCAGCGTGATTTTTCGGTTTTAAGAACTGTTTTGAAAGAAGCACATTCGCCGTCTTTTTCACATAACGTAAGAGGACTTTCAATGGTAATATCAATCTGCTTATCCTTGTAGTTAGGCAGAATATCCCAAGCATCATAATTTCCGGGACAGTCGGTATAAATTTTAAGCTTGTTAAACTCGCCGTCAGTCCATTCCCTTAAATATTTCTTATCGTAAATTGATGCGAAAGAGCCGTCATTGTTCATTTTAACAGAATAATACGGTGTTTCAACAGTATCGCCCACAGAAATCCAGTCATCACTATGGCGAGTGCTACGCAAAGAGGCAGAGGACAAAGCAGGAATGTTTGGAATTATCCAATTTCCCCTTTCACCGAAGCGTGTAGAAGTACCTTTTTTATTCGGAACAAAAGTGATATTTGTGCGCTTAAAATTAAGTGTATTGAAATATTTTACACCTGATGGCTTAATAATTTCGTCAAGCTTTTTATCAATCTCGTTATAATCTGCAATAGCATCCTCGTAAACAGGATGAATGTGAGAACCAGGCAGAATGTCATGGAATTGATTAATAAGCAGTTTTTTATAAATATCTGTAATCCTGTCCTGATTATTTTCACCACGGATAACTGAGAGAATTTCTGCAGTACGCAGCTTAAATTCAAGATTGCGGTTTGCCTTTTTCATTTCAGCTTTTGTGGTAAAAGTACCGCGGTGCATTTCCAGATAAAGCTCGCCGTCCCAGGTTTCAAGATTATTATTACCAGCTAGATTTTTTTCAAGAAATTCTGCGCCGCTCATATGCTCACATTTCGGCATAATTGACAGCTTATCAAAACGGTGCATCATCTCTATCATTTCTTCTGTACAGCCGGATCCGCCGTCACCGTAGCCAAACATATTCATTGTCTGTCCGCCGGTATCTTTGTCAATATATGCCTCCCAGTTTGCCTGTATCTGTGATGGCATATTCCATGTAATAAAATGGGTAGGCGGAACGCAAGCAAGAACTTCCGTACCGTCAAGTCCTCTCCAAATAAAGTTATTATGAGGGAAACGGTTTGTATCATTCCATGTTGACATTTTATTTGATACAAAATAATCAACACCGCTCTTTTTAAGAATCTGGGGCAGAATCCATGAATTTCCGAAAACATCCGGCAACCAAGCATTATTAACTGTTTTGCCGAACATTCTTTTATAAGTCATCTGACCATAAAGGCACTGACGTATAAGTGATTCGGCAGAGGGCACGTTACAGTCCGGCTCCACATACATTGCGCCCACAGGCTCAAACTGACCTTTTGCAACCTTTTCCTTTAACTCACCAAAAACATCGGGATAATATTTTTCAAGAGTTTCATATACATAAGGCTGAGTGTGTGTATATTTAAAATCAGGGTATTTATCCATAAGGCGAAGCTGAATAAGCACGGTGCGCAGATTTTTTTGCACAGCATGTATTCTGCGCCAATAGTAAGCAATATCAAGGTGCGAGTGCGCAATTAATGCAACATCACCGGTGCCTTTATAATTATCATTGGCGTAAACAACCTCATCTATGTATTTCTTCGCCTCTTCAACGCCTGTAAGTTCATCGCTGTCAAAATCAATGAAATTCATTGCGTTGTTAAGCTCTCTGTTCAAAAATGCACGGTAATCTTCATTAAACAAATCCGAGGAAGCGATATCAAGTAGCAATTCAAAATCCCACACCAAATCCTGAACAGAGTGATTTACGGTACAAATATAGGCACCCTCAAATATCTGACGGCATCCACGTACTGAAAGAGATTCGGGATTACGCTCATCATCAGGCTTGGAACGGTTATATCCCATCATTTCAAAATGGAGTGTTTTTGTATCGTCAATATACGGTGAGAGCAGCATTCTCTCCCTGTTAGGGTCAACGCCGCCAACGTATTTACCGTTGACCTTTACGCAAATTTCAGCGGCGGTTTTAAGAGAAAACCAAAGCTCCTTTCCCCGCAAATTCTCGGGTATATCAACATCCGCTTTAATGAACGCAGTTCCATCCGGAGTAAAATACATATCTCCTTTTTTAAGGGGTCTGTAATTGTCGGAATAATACTCAAATTCCATTTCCGACACCTGACGGGCATCACGAATCATTAAATTGGTAATTTCCCTTTTATCGCTGTAAATATGGCGCTTGAGCCATGAAAATCTAAGCTCTGTCCATTCTTCGGGGCGCATTGAACGGCGCTCTACTTTAATATGTGCCATAGTTCAACAACCTCCTACTTATCCTGAAAATACGGTTTTTTACGTATTGCTTTTACAGTAACCGTTTTATTTAAGTCAGCTTTAATCTGCTCTTCAATCCAGTTTACACAGCGGTCAAGGATTAGGCATTTTGAACATTCACCCCTGAAAATCACTGTAAGCACATTATTATCAAGACTAACATATTCAATCCAGCCGCCGTCACCCTGAATCTTAGGCGAGAGCACATCTTCAACGTATTTCTGCAATTTATTCATACCTGTTCTCCTGAATAATTAAGAATTAATGATACTGTTGATTTTTTCTCTAATCTTTTCAAGACGAAGCTTTGCATTTTCTCGGTTTGGGTCAACTATAGAATAATACACTTTAATCTTAGGCTCTGTTCCGCTGGGCCGCACTGCCATCCAGCTTCCGTCACTGAAAATATATTTAAGCACATTTTCTTTCGGTAAATCGTCAATACCTTTAAGATAATCAATAACATTTGTAATACCGTCAAAAAAGTTTGAGCCGTCAGCACGAAAATCAACCATTAACTTTTGAATTTTATCGGCTCCGTCCTTACCTTTAAGTACAAAACTATCGAGAAAATCAAGATAATAGCCGTATTCAGCATATATTTCGTTTAAACCGTCAAGAAGGGTTTTGCCCTGATTTTTATACCATGCAGCCATCTGGCAAATAAGCATTGATGAAACAACAGCGTCTTTATCTCTTGCATGGGTGCCTACAAGATAACCGTAACTTTCCTCGTAACCGATAACAAACTCACGCTCATCTGTTTGCTCATACTTATTGATTTTATCGCCTATATATTTAAATCCTGTTAGCGTTTCTTCTACCTGAAGCCCAAATTTTCTGCCGATATTTGCGCCCAAATCGGAGGTAACGATAGTTTTTATAAGGGTGGATTTTTCATTAAGTTTATCCTTTTTCATTGTGAGAATGAATTTTACAAGCAGTGCACCTGTCTGATTGCCTGTAAACAGGACAAAATCATCACCGTTTCTTACAGCAATACCAACTCTGTCACAATCCGGGTCTGTACCGAGAACAAGGTCAGCATTAATTTTCTTTGCCTTTTTAATAGCAATGGTAAGAGCGTCCTTTTCCTCCGGATTAGGACTTCTTACGGTTGAAAAATTACCGTCCGGCATTTCCTGCTCTTTAACAACAGTAACATTCATACCTTCAATCATATGCCTTACAGGAATATTTCCCGTACCGTGAAGCGGAGTATATACAATCTTTAAATCGCTTTTCTGAGTATATACAGACTGCTTTGACACTGCATCATAATAATCATTCAGGACATTATCGCCGATATATTTAATATTTTCATTTACAGGTGTAAAACTAATTGACTGATAATCTGTAATTTCGTTTATAAAATCAAGTGCAGTTTTTGCATCCTCTGTACAAAGCTGGCATCCTTTGTTGTCATATACTTTGTAACCATTGTACTCTTTAGGATTATGGGAAGCAGTTATCATAACGCCTGCATCGCATCCAAGATGCGCAGTAGTAAAGCTAAGAACAGGAACCGGAACAAGCGTTTCATATATATAAACTTTTATACCTTTTGAAGAAAATACTGCTGCCGCCGTTTCTGCGAAATATTTTGAATTATTGCGTGAATCATAGGCAATCGCAATTTTCACTTCGCCAGTTGATTTACTGTTAAGATAATTAGCAATACCCAATGACGCTTTGCCCACGGTATATTTATTCATTCTGTTGGAGCCTGCGCCCATAATACCTCGCAAACCTCCTGTACCAAAAGCCAAGTCCTTATAAAACCTGTCTTCTATTTCTTTTTCATCGCAAATAGATTCAAGCTCTTTTTTTGTTTGCTCATCAAATGTTAACCAAAGCTTGTATTTATCAGAATAATCCATAATACATCTCCATTAATAATTTTTTAGATTATATCACACTGAACAATCAAAAACAATAAAAAAGAGGCAGTTTTCTGCCTCTTTTTATATAAAATTATTTATTTTTCTTTGCAGCTTTTTTAGCAGCTTTTTCAGCTTTGCGACGCTGAAGTTCTGCTTCTTCCTCAGCCTTTTTCCTTGCTGCTTCTTCAGCATCAAGCTTTTCCTGCTCTGCAATCTTAACTTTTGCTTCGTCATAACGAGCAACAATATCATCAAAATGATTGAAGTTCTCATTCTGAGTAAGAACTTTTCTTGCATCGGTAAACGGCTTTGCTGCACGGTTAAATTCGGCGTGCAAATCCATTTCTTTTTGGGAAAGCTTACGTGCTTTATTCCTTTCAGCAGAAAGAGCTTTGATTTCAGATTTCAACTGTGAAGCACGAGCGTTATCTTTATCCTTTTTAGCGGCATGCATTTCGTTAGAAAGCTCCTGAATTTTAAGATCAAGCTCATCTTCAGTATCAAAATACTTTTCAAGCACAGCAAAATCAGGTTCAACAAGTTCACGTGCTGAACCGTAATACTTGTTGTATGACTTGTAAGCAGAAATCTTATTTTTGCAAACTTCAATATAATACTTTCTTGCCTGCTTTTCTTCATCGGTATTTTTAGGCATAGCTTTTGCTTTAGCAAGTTCAGCCTTCAACTCGGAAAGATTATAATGCTTGATTCCCTCAAGACCTTCATTGAATATTTCAGTTGAAACAGCCAACTGAATTTTTCCGAATTCGGAATCAAACTTATCAAGCTCTTCGCAGACAAATTTTGAAATTTCAATTTCTTCGTTAAATTCAATATCTGCTCTATATTGCTTCTTTGCTTGCTTTCTTTCAGCTTTATCAGAAATAGATTTATAAGAATTCTTATCAATAACCTTCGGCGTTTCCTTAGCCATTTTCTTTGCGTTATTAACAAGGTCAATCATCTCGACAAGGTCTTTATCTTTAAGTGCGCCATTGCCGTAATCTTCAAATACGGCACGAACTTTAAGAACTCTTACAATTGACTTTTGCTTATTTTCAGTTAAATCGTAGAAGAAAAACGGAATAACATTAAGAGTTGCGCCCACAGCGGCAATAATGATGAGAACTTTAAGAAGCGGAATAAGAACGCCTGTTACATCATAAAGTGCTGATGACGGATTGACAAAGTTATCCTGTCCGTTTGCAAGCTGCTCCTGAAGTAACTGTCCTATGTTTTCATTTGTTCCCGGAAGAACTCTAGACATCAGAGACGAATCTGAAGTTACCTTTCTTGCTACAGCCTCTGTCATACCAAATTTTTCCTGAACTGCAGGAAGAACACCGGCAGTGATAAGGGTAATTACATTACCGATAGCAAGAACTGCTGCAAACATACCGTCAATTCTTTCACCTGTAATATACTGCTGATAATCACGGATATCTGCCTGAATAGATGGATTGAGAATATGTGCAAACGAGCCAACAATCGCATTCATATAAAGGCATGCAAGAATAGCCCAAATTACAAAATTCTTCATATTTCCGTCAGCACCAGGTGACTGTGCAACAAACGGAAGCATCATCAAAATAAATGCTATATTAAACAAGTTTGTGACAATGAGAACAGCTTTCTTACCCCATTTTCTAATACAAAACGGAGCCAGCAGCATTCCCCAAAGAGAACCGTTTCCGTAAATTGTGGTAATAATTGAGTATGTACCGTTTGAACAGGCACCGCCGTAGTTGCAAAGCCAATACATAATGTTTGCATATGCGCTTTCCAAAAATCCGATCCAACCTGCAAGAGAAATAATCCAGAAATATTTATTCTTAGCAACGGCTTTAAGCGAATCTGTAAACTTAATCTGAATTACGTGTGTTTTAGCCTGAATAATTTTTTCCTGCGTATTAGCATAAACAACGAAAACAAGGATAGAACCTATTGCACCGACAATCGGAAATGCAAGTTTATAAACACGAATATCCGTTTGGTTTGTATGGAATACAAACTGTGCAATAAGCGGAATGATTATATTATAAACTGTAGGACCAAAAGAATAAACTACGCTTTTAATTGACGCAACGTCTGCTCTTTCCTGTGAATTGGAGGAAAGAACGTGAATAAGATTTTCATATGCATCATAAAAGAAGTAGTAGAAAAACTGAAGTAATATGTTAAACACCATTAAGACGGCGCATTTTGCAATATAATCAGCCGATTTTCCGAGGAACAATTCACCTGTGCCGACTAAAAGCTTCAGCTTATCATACGGGAACCAGACTATTCCGACAAACAACAATGCAGACGGAATACCCATACGAAGCAAATACGGCCTGTACTTACCCGCTTTATTACGAGTATTATCAATAATAGTAGCACGAAGACCGGTAAGCGGAATACCGGACAATACCGCGATTACATACATAATGTACATATCGGTAAGTCCGATGCCGATTGTACCGGTGATAAATACATTGGTTGCAGCAAGCAGACAGGGGGCGCTCATCGCCACAATTAAATATGCGCCTATACCGCCAAAGGAATATGACGCAATTTCCTTAAAATTCATATAGCGTCCCTTTGGTGGCTCTTTCCAATAATACCTGACATTGTCAATAATGCCGGTAATCTTTGTTTTAATGCTTTGTCCTTCAGCCATAAAACAATCTCCTTTTTACAAATTTAACAATATATTTATATAATATCATAAATAATTAGCAAATACAACCATAAATATGCAAAAAACGCCTGTCATTTTGTGACAGACGTATAAAAAATGTATATTTAAGTTATTTGCCCATTATACAAATCATATCAGTGCAGTTTTCAAAAAAAGATTTGTAGGCTTTACAGTAATCGGCGCTTTCTCTATTTCTTTTACAGCCACCCGCCCTGCACAAAGCAAAATAAGGACAGGTTTTACACTCTTCTTTCATTTTAAATGACTCTTTCAAAAACTCAACGCTCTTTGAACTTTTGTGCAAATCGTTAAATGAAGTGTCGTTAATATTGCCGAGATACCATTCATCAGTACAGTAAAAATCACAGGGATAAACACTGCCGTCGCCCTCAACGACAAATTCAGTTGAACAGGGTCCGTTCATTCCGCATTGCTCGGCGCACTGACCTTTTGCAAGCAGAGCGTAGTTATCAAACTGCCTGATTGATACAAGACTACCCCTCATATTATCGTTATAATATATTTTATAACATTTATTAAGGTAATATTCGTAATCCTCATTATCCATTACATATTCGGATTCATTCTCGTTAAAAGGGTTAAGGCAAGGTATGTACTGAAGATAATTCAATGAATTTTGTTTAAAAAATCTGTAAGATTCACGTATATTGCGTGCTAGTTTTTTTGTAAGAACAGACAGAATATTAAATGTAACATTATACTTTTTTAGCATATCAATACCGTGCATAATATCGTCAAATGAATTTGAGCCGTCGGGGTAAACACGGTATTCATTAAGTTCCCTGTTACCGTCGAGGGAAACTCCTACCAGAACATTATTTTTTTTGAAAAATTCACACCATTCGTCACTTATAAGCGTTGCGTTAGTCTGAACGCAGAAGATTATCTTTGAATTATTCTTGTTATATGTATTAACTAAAGATACAAATTCATTAAAAAATTCTATGCCCCTTAAAAGCGGTTCTCCGCCCTGAAAAGTGAAATACACATCTTCGCCGCCGGTAAAATCAAATGCGCTTTTAATAATATTTTTGGCAGTTTCAAGTGACATCATACCTTTATTTTCGCACTCACGTTCTTTTGCAAGTGAGGTATAAAAACAGTATTTACACTTTAAATTGCACGCCGATGACGCAGGCTTAATCATTACCGATATAGACATATATATCAACCTCTGTTAACAAAAATTTCTGACAAAACTTTGCCAACCTTATCATGGATAACAAGATCTGCACTTTTATCGGCAGGGGTTTCATCACGATTAATCAGCACAAAATAATCACCGTCAAAATAGCGGATAAACCCTGCCGCAGGATACACATTAAGGGAAGTGCCTGCAACGATAAGACAGTCGGCATTTGAAATAGCTTTTAACGCACCGCTTACCGTATTATCATCAAGACCTTCTTCGTACAAGACCACATCCGGTTTAATAATTCCACCGCAGGAGCATTTTGGAATACCCTCGCTGTTTTTCATATACTGCGCGTCATACAGTTTACGACATTCGGTGCAATAATTTCTGTGAACGCTCCCGTGAAGTTCAAAAACATTTTTTGAACCTGCCGCCTGATGAAGCCCATCAATATTCTGAGTGACAACGGCGCTTAACTTTCCCGCTTTTTCAAGCTCTGCAAGTTTAAGATGCGCAGTATTAGGCTTTGCATCAAGGCAAAGCATTTTATCACGGTAAAAATTATAAAAATAATCAGTATGACTTTTGAAAAAAGAATGGCTTAGTATTTCCTCCGGTGGATAATCATATTTTTGATTATACAAACCGTCAACGGATCTGAAATCCGGTATTCCGCTTTCTGTGGAAACGCCTGCTCCGCCGAAAAACACAATATTATGGCTATTGTATATAAGCTGTTGCAAATTCATAAGGCTACCTATTTTATTAAAAGTTCATATTATTCCAGCCCCATTGATTGCAGGAGGAATATTTTACATAGAGCTTATCAGGTGAAATTCCTAGAACTTCATTATATATTTTACAAATCTCCTTAGTCATTCTTTCACAATTTTCATCGGTGGCATTGCCGAAAACGCTTAAATCAACAAAAGCCATAGGCGATGAGTCGTCTCCCTGAAAATACATACTGCACTTATCTTCAAATGACAGCATAAGCCAGTTTTCGCATTTACCCATAATGGAAATTGCCTGACCCAGTTTTGCTTTAAGAATCTCCCTTTTTTCCTGTGAAATTTCTACATTTGTATTTGTGTTAATAAACGGCATAACACTGTCTCCTTTAATTATATTTTTACTGATTTAACAGATGAATAAGATGAATACGTTGTAACGCCGTATCTCTTAGTAACGGCACGCACCTTATAGTAATATGTTTTGCCTGCTTTAATATCTTTATCCGTATAGGTCAGTGACGAGGGCGACAGAGAAGCAACCTTTTTGTAGCCTGATGATTTTGATGTTGAGCGGTAAACATAGTAAACAGTTGCATACGATACCTTTTTAAACTTAACAGAAACATTCTTTATCTTTTTAGTTTTTTTATCTGTATTTTTAACAATGCTGCTTACAGATGACTTTGAAACATTGCTGAAAATGTATGAACGGCTTTTTCCTTTTGCATCTACATTTCCGGATTTATTTGAAGAAAACTTATTTTTATAAACGGTTCCTTCAGAACCTATATCAAAGAACAAGCCGTATTTTTTATTATCGGATAAAGTATTTGACGACACTTTAGTTACTTTTCCTGTGCATGAAAAGGCGTTATTTGTTGATTTTGAAATTTTATTTGAAACAAAATCAGTAATCTTTGCATTCTTATTAACCAAAACGCCGTTGGAGCCGGAGGAGGTTATTGTGTTAGAGGAAACAGTACCTGCACTCGCACCCGAATTAAGATAAATTCCCTGTTTCTTTGGTGAGGTTACTGTATTTGAAGAAATTTTTGAACAGTAGGCATTTGTAATGTAAATACCATTATCGCCGTTTGAGGAAAGCTTATTTGAAAGCAGTGAATTTGCACTTTTATTATTTCTCATATAAATACCGTTTTTATATGTTTTTGAAACGGTATTGGATTTTATTGTATTTTTTGCGCTGGTGTCAATGAAAATTCCGTTTTCAAATTTATTTACGGTATTGGAAGAAATTGTATTTTTATTGCTGACGTCTGTTAAATAAATTCCCGATTTTCCGACAGAATTTTTTTCAGTAGAAGTATAATTTACCGTATTAGAAGAAATGTTGGAATTTTTAACGTCATACAATCTTATTCCGTTGCCTTTAGTGTTGATTGTATTAGATTTTACTGTGATTTTTCCTACATAGTAATCTGCAGCCGGTACAGAACCTTTTGCGGAAGTAACTTTATTTCCAAAAATATAAATAGCGGTAGGCGAAGACACATCTTTTGTGGCAGCTACACTGATTTTATTATTTGAAATTGTACCTGCGCAGTCTGTATTCTTTTTACCGTTTTTATCAAGGAAGCACACTTTGGAAAGATTAGGTGTTGAACGCATCATATAGAAATCTACGCCCTTGCCGCAGTTTTCAATAATATTATTGCTGACGTTTGCATTAACATAATTTGTACAGGTTATAGCGGTAGATGAGATATTTTTAAATGTATTATTAATTATCTTAATATTTTTTTGGTAATAATTAAGATAGGACGAATGAGTACCCAAACCACGTACAACATTTTGGAAAGTACAGTTCTGTACGGTTACTCCATCATTCATTGTACCATCATAGGGCGACATATTTGTAAAATGAGCCGATTTTTCAAGAATATCTATCTGGAGTGCTTCGGAACTTGTTTTGCTTAAATCCGAAGTCTGACCGTCAAAGGTGCAGCCGTTGAAAGTGATATTTTTACAGGCGGCAATTTCAACATGGTGGGACTGATAATTGTCTTTAAAAGTAACATGGTCAATTAAAATATCTCTGGCGTGGCCTATTCTTAAAAGACAGTTTCCGTTTTTATTATCGCTGTGATAACCGAGGGTACCGCCGTACATTTTAAAATTAACCAGTCCGTCATATCCCCCGGTGCCGTAGCGTGTAAGAAAGATATTGCCGACGCCATTTGTTGCGTTGATTAAAGTTGTTCCTGCGGTCATATCAAGTTGAGTATAACTTGAAAGATAGATATTTGCGCTTGTTTCAAATTTTCCTTTCGGGGTGGATATAGTGCAGATATTGTCCTTTGAGGCATTACTGCGGCAGTAATCAAAGGCTTTTTTCAGTTCTGATGTAATATCGGGGCCGGAAATAGAAATAACATAAGAATCGTTTTTTGAATTAACTACAATACTCTGTACGGCATAAGCGCTTATGTCATAAGCAAACAAACTGCTTATTAAAATAACAAATGATAAAAATATGGATAATGACCTTTTCAAAATTTACTCCTACCATTAAAGAATTTTTTAACTATTATATATATTATTTTTAATTATGTCAATTAAAGAAATGCATAATTTATCACTATTCAATAAATTATACATTTTAATAAAAATGTCATAATTACGAATTTGAACATTGACAATATTAAAAAACAGTAATATAATGTCCCACGAAAGAATTTTACTATTTGTTATTTTTGATTAAACTATTTGTATATTGGTGATATTTATGGCTGAAAAAAAGAAATCAAAATTAAGAACATTTATTAAAAAGCACTTTTCAATAATAGTTGTTTTTGCAATAATGCTGATTCCCTCTATATACACGGTACTGTTTTTAGGTTCAATGTGGGACCCATACGGCAACACACAGAATTTACCGGTAGCCGTAGTAAATCAGGACAAAGCAGTTAATTATGAAGGCAAAGAAATTAATATAGGCGAGCAGTTATGCGATAATCTGCGTGCCAACGGTTCGCTGAAATTCAACTTTGTTGATGAACAGGTTGCCATTGACGGTCTTGAAAACGGAACATTTTATATGGTAATGATTATTCCCGAGAATTTTTCGCATAATTCAACCACCCTTACAAGCGATACACCCACAAAAATGCAGATAAAGTATTACACAAATCCCGGCACCAATTACATTGCAAGCAAATTCGGTGAATCTGCTATGAAAACAATTAAAGAGCAGCTGAACAAAACTGTTATCAACACCTATGCAACTACAGTTTACGGCAAGCTTGACACAATCGGCGAGGGATTTACTGCCGCAGCAGATGGTTCACATCAGATTTACAACGGCGCAGGCACACTGAAAAGCGGAAACAAGCAGATTACAGCAGGACTTGACACACTTTCAAACGGGTGCCTTACCCTTAAAGAGGGAACTGAAACCTTGCAGGAGGGCTTAACCCAGTACACTGACGGTGTAAATAAGGTTAATGACGGCGTAAAACAGCTTAACTCCAATAGCGATGCCCTGAATGATGGTGCAGGTCAGCTCCTTGACGGGTTAAACACGATGAGTGACACTATTGGTTCTTCTCTTACAGAAGAAAATCTGAAAGACCTTGAAACTCTTGAAAGCGGTCTCCTGCAGCTCAATGACGGTATTCAAACTTTGCAAAAGGCAATAAATGAGGACTACAAATTAAGTGACGACACAATTAAAAAAATCAATAAAACCATAGTTGACTGTGAGAAAATCATACAAACCGATGAATTTAAAAATCTTTGTAAACTGCTCAACAGAAGCGACATTGATTACGACAGTATAAAAAGCACGGTAGAAAAATTGCTGAAAATTCCCGGGCTGAAAGATAAGGAAAAAGAAAATATTCAACGTCTTCTTGATATGATTGATTTGCTGAAAACCGCTCAGACAATCGGTCCGTATATCACGCCTGAAAACGCAGAAAAAGTGATTACGGCGGCAAAATCTCTTGTAAGCGCTTACGGTCAGCTTACAGACGGTGTACAGCAATTATCTGACGGTGGAAAGCAGGCGCTTCCTGTTGCCAGCGAAACGCTGAAAACTCTTTCGGGCGGATTACTGAATGTAAAGCAAGGGCTTGACCAGACAAAGGCAAAGGACGGTAAAACAGGTCTTATTGAGGGTATGCAGACTCTAAAAACCGGAATTGCGGCTTACACTGGCGGAGTTACCCAGGTATATGACGGCACGAAGCAATTAGTTGCAAACAACGGCAAGCTTCTTTCCGGTGCAGGCCAGTTAAACGGCGGCGCAATTCAGCTTTCCGACGGCTCAAAAAAATTGTATGACGGTTCACTGCAAATTGACGGCGGATGTGTTAAACTTATGGCAGGAGCAAAAACTCTTGAGCAATCGTTACAGGACGGTGCAGAGCAGATTGAACAGACAAACACAAGCGACGAAGCGGCGGATATGTTCTCTCAGCCGGTAACAGACAAAGAGATTTTCCAGCGTCACATTAATTCAAACGGAGAAGCAATGTCAGCATATATGATGTGTGCTGCTCTTTGGGTTGCATGTCTTGCTTACTGTCTGATGTTCTCCCCTTACAAGACGTCTCTTGCAAAATGGAAAGGTCAGAAAGACTTTATAATTCACGCAATAATAAGTGTAGTTGTGGCAGTTACTCAGGCTCCGATAATGATTACTTTACTGATGGCTATTGACGGAATGCGGCCGGCACATGTTTTAGGAACGTATCTTATGTCAATACTTGTATCACTAGCATTTATGTCGCTTATATTCTTCGTCAGCACACTACTGGGAGAGGTAGGCTCCTTCCTGCTTCTTGTACTACTATGCTTACAGTTAGCAGGTGCGGCAGGAACTTATCCCATTGAACTTTCGCCTAAATTCTACCAGATAATTCACCCGTTTATGCCTTTCTCCTACGGAGTTGACGCATTCAGAAGTACGGTAGCAACGGGAAATCCGCTGACAACCGATATAATATTCTTCGTAAGCATAATAGTAATTAGCGGACTTCTTACCGCACTTACTTTCGCAGTAAGAACAAGAATACACCAAAAGCGTTACGAACAGCAGGTAAAAGAAAAGCTTGAAAAAGAAATTGAATATTACAACGCAGAACTGATATAACAGTAACGAAAAATGCCATGGATTAAAAATATCCACGGCATTTTTAATTTAGTTTAGTTCTTCTTTTAACGTTTCAACAACGGAATCGTCTTTTAGTCTTGAAAACGATACTATCATTGAAATGCCTATCAGCAGAAATACGACGGCAATGGTCCCAATATAAACAGGTATATTAAGCTGGAATGGCAATGAGGCATCTCCTAAAATAAT
>CAYXLH010000025.1:0-24407 GCA_964465835.1 uncultured Bacteroides sp.
CAAATACGCTGAGAAATAATTAATACATAATACTTAAAGAAAACACGCAGCAAGGCATAAAGCTTGTTGCGTGTTTTTTGTGCTGATTTTTTAATTGATATTTACATTTAATAAATTTATACTAATCAAAATACATCATATAACGCGGGTCGGAATTCATAGCAAAGGAACTGCTTTCGCCGACGATAATATGGTCAAGCATCTTTACATCAATTTTTTTAAGAATATCCTGAATTTTAATTGTGAAGCTCAAATCGGAAGGAGAGGGCGATGGCTGTCCGCCGGGATGATTATGCGCCAGAACAACCGACGAAGCGTTATCCCTGATTACACACTCAACAATCTTTTTAGGTTCAACATTGGCGCAGTTAACTACACCCTCGGAAACAATTGTTGATTTAATCACACGCAAATCGTTATCAAGAGTTACTAAAAGTATTTTCTCATTAACACAGTTTTTAAGTGCGTTTTCGGCATAGGTAAGGGTTTGCTTAACGGAATTAAGCTTTGTAACTTCTTTATTTTTGTTTAAGTCAATTCTTGTATTTATATCATTAACAAGATTGAGCAGAATTGCAGTATTCTCACCTATTCCGTTAACTTCCATAAGCCTTTGCGGCGGTGCTGATATCACACGCTTCAAAGAGCCAAAGGTATTCAACAAATCGTACGCCAGCGGTTTAACATCCTTTTGAGGAATAACCAGCGATAAAAACAGTTCAAGAATATTATGATCCGCCATTGAATCGGCACCACCGTTTAGATACGCATTGCGCATACGCTGGCGGTGTCCCCTGCGCTCCAGTTTATCCATACTAAAAACTCCCCTTTTCAGCAGGCAAAGCTGTTACTGCTTTCATCATAAGTATATCCGATAGATTCAAGTTCACTGATTATCTGAACCTTGTTTTGCTGCAAATCATCGCATAAATCATCAAGGCTTGAATAATTATCTCTCAGTTTTGTGTTAATAACACTTAAAAGTATAAAAGGGTCCTTTGGTAATTCCATAAATTCTCCTCCGTCTCATATTATTACACTGAATTATTCTAACACAATATTATTTAATTTACAATTACCAACATAATAAATATTAGCAATTTAAGATACTTTGGGTATTATTTATAAATTATTTCAGCAAATTTATTATACAATTTGTACTATTGCTTGAAAGTCATTATTGATTATGTTATTATTTTATTGATATATTATTTATAAGGAGGAGTCTTTATGGATTTAAAAAAGATTATTGACAAAAAAGACAAAGCCGCTAAATATATGATTGATGAAATCACTCATATATGCAAAACCTTTGAAAAAAGAAGTCCCGGCTCAAAAGGCGAGCATCAGGCCTGCGAGTATATGGCAGGAGTTCTTAAAAAGGACTGTGGCTGTGACAGCGCAGAAGTAGAGGAATTTAAGGAGCATCCCGGAGCATTCTACGGATGGATTTTCTTTACAATTTCATTTGTGCTTCTTGCAATTTTATTGTTTTTCTATTGTCCCCTTGTTTCAATTATTCTTATAGCTGCCGGACTGGCACTGGTTCTTGCAGAATTTGGTTTTTACAAAAAACTCATTGACCCGATTTTCCCTGAAAAAACAGGTCATAATGTAACTGCAATCAAGAAACCTACCGGCGAAGTTAAAAGACGCATTATCTTTAACGGTCACCCAGACGCCGCTTGGGAATGGCCTGTAAACTACGCTCTTGGCGGCGTAGGCTTTGAGGGTCACGCCGTAATCTGTGGTATCGGCGCAGTTTATTATGTAGTTCTTTCCATAATCTACATAGTTAAAAATGGTGTAACTTTTGGTGCTGCAACCGTTACCGAGCCTGTTGTAAAGGCAGGTCTTATCGGTCTTATCTTTGTACCGTTTCTTATTGGTCTTTACTTTATGGTTAACTACAAAAAGGTAGTTGATGGCGCTAACGACAACCTTTCAGGCTGTTATATGGGTATCGCAATCCTTAAAGCTCTTAAAGACGAGGGCATTGAATTTGAAAACACTGAAATCGGCGTTGTTCTTACCGGCTCTGAAGAAGCAGGTCTGCGCGGTGCAAAAGCTTGGTGTGAGGCGCACAAAGATGACTTTAAGGACGTTCCTACATTCATCTTCTCTTATGACACAATTCATGACCCTAAATTCCTTATGACAAACTACCGTGACCTTAACGGAACCGTTGCTGCAGACAAAGAAGTATCTGACCTGTTTATGGAAGCTGCAAAAGCCATTGACATTCCATGCAAGAAAGGCTGGGTTCCTCCGCTTGGCGGTGCAACAGACTCTGCTGCATTTGCACAGGCAGGTTTCCGTGCAACAGGCGTTACAGGTCTTAACCACAAGCTTGAGGACTATTATCACACAAGACGTGATACATACGACAATATGGACGAAGAAGGTCTTGCAAACTGTTTCGCTGCCAGCGTAAAGGCACTTGAAATGTTTGACGAAGGCGCAAAGCAGTAATTCATTACAAACATAAATATATCCCCTTGACATAACAATGTCAGGGGGGTTTTTTGATATATCAGTAATCGATGTTTTTGAACATCTTTGCAATATTCAGGCAAAGCTGGGGATATTTGTCCAAATTCGGGTCGTCGGCTATCATCTGCTCGGCGCATTTTTGACAAATTGCAAGAGTTTCGGTATCTTTAAGCATATCTGCTATAACTAAATTCGGCAGGCCGTGCTGACGTTTGCCGAAAAAGTCGCCGGGGCCTCTTGTCTGCAAATCATAGTCTGCAATTTTAAATCCGTCATTATTGTTTTTAATTACCGAAAGACGTTCCTTACAGGAATCGCTTTTATTGTCGGACACAAGAATACAATATGATTGACTGCTGCCTCTGCCTACTCTGCCCCTTAACTGGTGAAGCTGTGAAAGACCGAATCTGTCGGCATTTTCTATAAGCATTATCGTTGCGTTAGGCACGTCAACACCCACTTCAACAACAGTAGTTGATACAAGAATATCAACATCACCACGGGCAAAAGCAGACATAACTGCATCCTTTTCCTTTGTCTTCATTTTGCCGTGTAGAAGTCCTAAATTATACCCTTTGAAGGCGTCTTCACTTAAATGCTGAGCATACTCTGTGGCAGGAATAAGGTCATTTTCGCCCTCCTCTACAAGAGAGCAGACTATGTACGCCTGATTTCCAGCATCAACAGCTTTTCTGATGAATTTATATATTCTTTCGTGGTAAGAGGAATTTACAACGTCGGTTCTGATTTTCTGTCTGCCGGGTGGGAGTTCATCAAGAATGCTTATATCCAAATCACCATAGATGATAAGTCCCATGGTTCTGGGAATTGGTGTTGCGCTCATTACGAGAGTGTGTGGATTTGCGCCTTTCATTGCCAGCGCTGCTCTTTGCTCAACGCCAAAACGGTGCTGTTCATCTGTTATAACCAGTGCCAAATTGGCAAATTCCACATCATTCTGGATTATGGCGTGAGTACCTATTAACAAGTCTATTTCGCCCTGTGCAAGGCGTTGTTTTATCTCCCGCTTTTCCTTCGCCTTGGTGGAGCCTGTCAGCAGTTCAACCGTGACTGAGCAATTTTCAAACATGCGCAAAAAGGTTTCATAATGCTGACGGGCAAGAATTTCCGTGGGCGCCATAAACGCAGACTGATAACCGTTTTTTATAACGGAATAAACTGCGGCTGCGGCAACAGCAGTTTTGCCGGAACCTACGTCGCCCTGGATAAGCCTATTCATTGCACCGTCGCTTTGCATATCCGCCGTGCAGTCCTCCACTGCCTTTATCTGCGCATTGGTAGGGGTAAATGGCAGAAGCTTAAAAAACTCATTAGTATAATCCTTTTTCAGTTTATAATAATTTTTATTTGTTTTTTTTGATTTAAACTTTATAAGCCCAAGGCGCAAAGTAAGCAGTTCATCAAAAATAAGCCTTTTTCTTGCCTTTTCAATATTTTCTAAATCCGTGGGAAAATGAATCTGTCTTGTTGCCCAATCAAGAGAACAGAGATTGTACTGCTGTTTGATTTCATCGCTCAGGGTATCCTCAAAAAATTCAATCATACCAAGTGCAGATTTAACCGTTTTTGAAATAGCCTTTGAGTTGAGATTCTCCGTTGCAGGATAAACAGGCTGTATACCCGGCTTATTTTCTGCTTTTTCAATTTGCGGAGAGCTCATACGTGCCTCGGTAAAATTTTTTTCAATTTTTCCGTAAAGCACATAATCGTCAAAGGTTCTCAGAGATTTTGCCAAGTACTTATTATTAAAAATCGTAACGTGGATAATAGTTTCACCGTCAGTAAAATTGCACTTGTATAAGATCAGCCCTTTTCTGATAAGACTTTCCTTAACAGGCGTAATCATAGTAGCTTTGATAAATACAATGCTTTCGTTTTCAGCCTCTTTTACCGTCACGGTATTATTCCAGTCGATATATTTTCTGGGGTAAAAATGAATAAGGCCGTCAACGTCAAATATACCCAGCTTATTGAAAAGCCGGGCTTTTTTTTCGCCGACGCCCTTTATATATTGAATACTGTAATCACTGTAATCCATATTTATTCCACTG
Organism: uncultured Bacteroides sp.; assembly: GCA_964465835.1. GTDB lineage: Bacteria > Bacillota > Clostridia > Oscillospirales > Acutalibacteraceae > Eubacterium_R. The sequence goes on from CAYXLH010000025.1 coordinate 4,566, forward strand.
AAATTAAATAATAGTAAATCGGCTGTCCACCGTCAACTATGCTGATTTCAATATCATTTGAATACTTTTCTTTAAGCATTTCTTCAACTTCTGCAGCTTCTGAGTCGTCCACGCCCTCGCCGTAAATGATTGTAACAAGAGAATGTTCTCCTCTCCTGAACAGCTTGTCGGCAGTTTTAAAAGCAATCTCATTTTTATCGTCGCCGATATAACGGATTTTGCCATTACACATACCCATAACCTGACCCTGCTTGATAGGCTTGCCGTCAATATCACTGTCGCGGGCAGCAAAAGTAACTTGACCGGTTTCAACTGCTTCGGCGGCATCTGACATCGCCATCTGGTTTTCATCCGCTTCCTGTGTTTCGTCAAAGCTGAGCATCGCAGAAATACCCTGGGGTATGGTCTTAGTGCGGACAACTCTTACCTCTCTGTCGGAAGTAAGATTAACCGCCTGCTCCGCCGCCATAATAATATTTTTATTATTAGGCAGAACAAAAACTGTCTTTGCAGGAGTTTTCATAATAGCGCTCAAAATATCGTCCGTTGACGGATTCATAGTCTGGCCGCCGCTTACGACGACGTCGCAGCCTAAATCATTAAACAATTCAGACAATCCCTCACCTGCACAAACTGCCACAAAACCGTATTTGTTTTCCGGCTCGGCAGTTTCAGGTTCAACAGTCTTTTCTCCCTCTGAAACACCCATTTCGGCATTGCGGTGCTGATAACGCATATTGTCTATCTTAATATTTATAAGCTGCCCGTATCTGAGAGCCGCCTGAATTACGTTGCCCGGCTCGTTGGAATGAACGTGAACTTTGATTATATTATCATCATCAACAACTACTACACAGTCTCCGATTGATTCAAGATAAGCTCTTAATTTTTTCGGCTCATTATCTGGAGCATTTTTCACTTTTTCAATAAGAAATTCAGAACAATATCCGAATTTAATATCACCGCTTGCCTTTGCAACAGTAGATTTATCCGGCACGGAAACAGGTGTAACAGACGCACCGTCCAAAGGTTGAACAATAACATTATGTCCGAACACACTGTTCATACCCTCAAGTATAAGAATAAGTCCCTGACCGCCGGCGTCAACCACGCCTGCTTTTTTAAGCACTTCAAGCTGTTCCGGGGTTTTGGCGAGAGCATCTCTTGCACTGAGCAGGGCAGCATAGCACACTTCAAGAGGGTCCTCCTGAATTTCAGCCATTTCCTCAGCTGCCTCAGCTGCTTTTCTTATAACCGTAAGGATTGTACCCTCGGTAGGCTTCATTACTGCTTTATATGCCGCTTCTGTGCCCATTTTAAAAGCACGGGCAACCGCCTTTGAATCAGCCTCGTCAAGACCTTTCAGCGCCTTTGACATACCACGAAAAATAAGCGAAAGAATAACGCCGGAGTTTCCTCTAGCACCTCTGAGCAATGCAGAAGCACATTTTACTGAAACTTCGCTTATGGGAGTATCGTCCGGCACCGCCGCCATCTCTTTGGCTGCGGCTCCTATTGTCATTGACATATTTGTACCTGTATCACCGTCGGGCACCGGAAATATATTGAGAGCGTCAACAGCCTGTCTGCTGTTGGCGATATTGTTTGAAGCGGAAATAATTCCATCGCGAAACATTATCCCTGTTATCATTATAATAATTCTTCCGTTAGTTTAAACCGTCAATATGAACATTAACCTGGGACACTTTCAGACCAGTAGCCTGCTCCACAGTATAGCGCACTTTGTTCACAATACTGTCGGTAATGGCATTAATATTAACGCCGTAGGAAACTGCAATATGCAGTTCAATGATAAGGGCGCCGTTTACATTTCTGACGCTTACACCCTCGCTGGTATTATCCATATCCACCTTGCTTCTTATTGCGGATTTAATGGTTTGATACGGATTTGAACTTACCATCCTTGTTACGCCGAAGCAACTTCTTGCAGTGTTGCCCACAAGGTTTGAAAAATAATTATTGGTTACTTCAATATAACCACTTGGATTTTCAAATTTAACCATAAATACCTCCTGAAAAATATCAGTTATAATACCAATCTTCTATATTTGAAAAATAGTTGCCGTAATAGCCCTGCATATCACCATGCATAGACTTTGAATAGCATATCATACCCTGTCTGTAAACCAAGGGTACAAAAGGCATTTCCTGCGAAAATTCAAGCACGAATTTTCCTATTTCCGACTTGCCGTCCATATATGATTTATAGGCTTTGGCACTGGAGCTGTCTTCTAAATCTATTCCATAATGAGTGGCTCCGCTTTCTTTGAAAAAGCTGTATAAATTCATATCGTTAGTAAGTTTTGTTTCGCCGATATAAATGTCAAAAGCTCTGTTTTCCACTTTATATTTATATGTTTTGTTGTCCTCTTTATTAATTGTAACCTTAAATCCCACCGCTTCAAGCTGCTGCTTTATCAGCTGCGCCGCTGCAGCCCTGTTGGAATTTTTGTTGGTAAGAATATCAATTTTAAGGTCTTCTTTTTTATATTTACTCTGAGAGACAGCCTGTTTTGCCGCCGCTATATCTGCGCCGGAAGAAAACACAGCCGTATCCTGTCCCAAAGCAGACACGGGATTAAATATAGAAACCGCACTTTTTGCATATCCCTGAAAAGAACTTTTTACAAGCGTATCTCTGTCAACCGCAAGGGAAATAGCGCGTCGGATATTCACATCCGAGGTAATTGAAGTATAGCCGTTAAGACCTATATAAACAAGATTATTTATATTTACAGCCTTTTTACTGCATTTCATTCTTACTTTATCGCCGGAAGCAAGGTCACGAAACGCCCAGCTGATATTTCCTATATTAATAGCATTTTCTATTGATTCGTTGGAGGTAATATTTATCAGAACAATTTTTGTAAAAGACGGACTGAAATTATCATATTTTTTATTAACAGTTAAATAAACCTCGCCGCCGCCTTCGGCAAATTTATATCTGCCGGAACCAATTGGATAACCTTTTTTATCTTCAGAGCCTTTAGCTATTGCAAAGGTCAGAAGATTGTGAGCATTAGGATTTGAATAAGCAAGATTAAACGAAATAACTGTATTGCTTTTGGCGTAAGCGCTATCTATTGCTTTAAGATTATTTTTCCATCGGGGCGAATCCTTTGCCTCATTAAATGAGCGCACAACATCGCCGCTGTCAACAGATGAGCCGTCAGAGAAAACAATTCCACTGGGAATTGTGACATCCAAAGTTTTGTTATCAGTATATGAATAACTTGTTGCCATAGACGGCTGAGCCTCATAATTCTCATCCAGTATAAACAAAGAATCAAAAACAAGCATCTGAACAATCTGATTATTTAATGTCTCTGATCTATATGGATTTAGAGAATCCGACTGGGAGTAGCTGAGTTTAAAATTACTTGTGTCCGCCGACTGTTCGGTGGTAGTTTCGGTAACTAATTTATGGTTATCCGTTTTAGCCGAGCAGGCTCCCATAACAGACGCAATCAGCGAAACTGCCAACAGCAGAGATAAAACTCTTTTTTTCATTATCTCCTGAACCTTTCTATATGAACGGTTTTACCGGTCTTATTATCAATTTCAAAAAAACATCCTTCAAGAACGCAGGGTCCGTCAACATTGAGAAATCTCACCGGAAGATTTGTTTTCATCTTCTGAATAACAATATCCGGGTCAACGCCCAACACAGAATAATAGGGACCCGTCATACCCACATCTGTAATATATCCTGTTGAAGCAGGCAAAATCTGTTCATCTGAAGTCTGAACATGAGTATGAGTGCCGAAAAGAGCGGAAATTCTACCGTCAAGGTAAAATCCCAATGCACGCTTTTCGCTTGTTGCTTCGGCGTGAAAGTCAATAATTATTATTGACGCACCTTCATCCTTTGCCTGTTTAATCATTTCATCGGCAGCGTCAAAGGGATTTGAAATGTTTTCAAGATAAACCGTGCCCTGAAGATTTATAACGGCTGCTTTGCAATAGCCTTTGTCAATAATTGCCATGCCCCTGCCAGGTGCACAAGGATGATAATTTGCAGGGCGTATTATAAATTTGTTTTCATCAAGGAAATCGTAAACCTCACGTCGTCTTAAAGAGTGATTGCCCAAAGTTATAACGTCGGCGCCACTGTCAAAAATATGCTGCGCACTCTGCGGCAATACGCCGTTGCCGACAGCAGAATTTTCGCCGTTTACAATAGTAATATCGGCTTTATACTCTCTTTTTAAACCGGGCAGAACCTGTCTTAAATAATCACATCCCTGCCTGGATACCACGTCGCCTATTGCTAATACTTTCAAAATTTCACCACATCGTCTATTGCTAATACTTTTAGAATTTCGCCGTATTGCCTATATATTATACATTATCTTTGTTATAAAAACAATAAATAAGCACAAAATTAATATTCTGTTAACCAACGGCTTTTTATGTATTTCTTGAAAAATTACCGATAGTATGATATTATGTAAAAGCCGTATGTAACGGAAATAATCTTTTTTGGAGATGAGAATATGCACGAATCAGGCGAAATGTATCTTGAAACTATTTATGTTCTTTGCGAAAAAAAACCAAGTGTGCGCTCCGTTGACGTGGCGGAATATATGGGATTTTCAAAACCCAGCGTCAGCCGCGGAGTAAATCTGCTTAAGGCCAGTGGATATATCAACATTGACGAAAAAGGTTATTTAACTCTTACGGATTCAGGAATGGATTTGGCAAAAAAAATTTACGAGAGGCATACTTTGCTTACAGAAGCGTTAAGGAGGCTTGGCGTTGATGATAAAACCGCAGAGGCTGATGCCTGCAGGATTGAGCACATAATTTCCGACGCCGCATTTGACGCAATAAAGAAACATATGGGAAAATAATTATGTCAAACATAAAACCGCCTGAGAGTAAAACTCAAGCGGTTATTTTTAATCATAATTTTGTATCATTTCAAAATTCCGCGACCTTAAAATTTTTAAAAGGTCGTTGTTATTTTTTATAGGCGTATCGGTGATAATTCCGCCTTTTGCAAGATTTTTTACCACGTGAAAATCAGAGCCGGAAACCATAAGCTTACCTGTTTCCTGCGCCCAACGGTAAGCTTCCTCGTTGGATTGCCTGTCCGTCTTACCGTTGAACACTTCAATTCCGTCAATATATTTTGGGTTACACCGACGCATACCTACGCGGAAGGGATGTGCCTGATAAACAAGATAACCTTGTTTGTGCATAATCCGGTAAACGTCACGTTCAAAATATTTCATGAGATTGCCCTGATTTTCAAGCCACTGTTCCTCAACACCGTAAACAAGATAATCATTGGCTGTGCCGTAATGACGCAGTTCCATACCAAGCAGAACGATAAAATTCTCGTCCTCATACTTTTTCATTTCCCTGTAGCCGGAAAGATAAAACTGTATTTCTTTTTGAGGACGCGGAATATGGTGAGGTTTTTTCCATGTCATAGGGCTGTAATGGTCGGTAACTACGATACCGGAATATCCCTGTTCTTTATATAATTTTGCTATTTCCTTTGGTTCTACCCTGCCGCACCGGCTTACTGTGCCGGTATGGCAATGCATTTCATATTTGTATTCCATAATGATATTATAACACCTGACAATTAAAAAAATAACAGTAGATTTTATGTCACAGCGTTATTATTTCATCGCCTTTACTTCTTCAAATTCATCAACAATTTTCTGTTCCGGCTTCTTGGTGATAAGTGATACAACAACATTTACAAGAAGTCCGGTAATAAACGCAGGCAGAAGTTCATAAATATTAAGAATATCGCTTAATCCTGCAATTAAATATTTCCAAATAAATACCATTGCGCCGCCGGTAATCATACCTGTAATAGCGCCGTATTTGTTTGAACGTTTCCAGAAAAGCGAAAGCAAAACGACAGGACCGAACGAAGCACCGAAACCTGCCCATGCGAAAGACACTATGCCAAATACGGAGGAGTTTGAATCCCACGCAATAACTACAGCAATTACCGAAATCGCAATAAGTGTAACTCTTGCAACAATCATTTTTGCCTGTTCGGAAAGATTAAGCTTAAACAGACCGCCTAAAATATTTTCACTGGCAGAAGATGACGCAGCCAAAAGCTGACTGTCTGCAGTTGACATTGTGCTGGCAAGAATACCTGCAAGTATAACGCCTGCAATTAACGCCGCCAACACGCCGTTCTTTGAAAGCAGATCTGCAATACTAATAATAATTGTTTCACTGTCTTTGAGCGGAACAATAGCATCGTTATTTACCATACCAAGTCCAACTACGCCGATAATAATGGCGATTGACATTGAGATAACAACCCATACTGTACCCACACGTCTTGATATTTTAATTTTATGGGGGTCTTCAATAGCCATAAATCTAAGCAGAATATGAGGCATACCGAAATATCCCAAACCCCACGCAAGGGTTGATACAATAGTCAAAAAGCTGTGGGGTACAGAACCGCCCGTTTCAGCATTATACGTAGTAAACATTGAAAGATAGCCGCTGAGTGATTTTGCATTTTCAACAACTGCTCCCATTCCGCCTGCCCTGGAAACTCCGAATACAAGAACTATAATAAGGGCTATTGACATTATAATGGACTGAATAAAGTCGGTTGTTGATGCAGCATTAAACCCACCTAAGGAGGTATAACCTACTATAATGATTGCCGAAATAATCATAGCAATATGATAATCAACATTGAAAAGAGTTCCGAACAATTTACCACAGGCGGCAAATCCGGAAGCCGTATAAGGAACAAAAAATATAATAATTACAACTGCCGCAATAGCCATTAATATTCTGCTGTTATCTTTATATCTAAGGGAAAAATAATCAGGAACCGTTATAGCGCCGATTCTTGCGGAATAAAAGCGCAGACGCTTTGCAACAATCAACCAGTTAAAATATGTACCGACTGCAAGTCCGATAGCCGTCCAGCCAGCATCAGCAATACCTGTAAGATAAGCAACACCCGGAAGACCCATCAAAAGCCAGCTTGACATATCCGATGCTTCGGCGCTCATAGCCGTTACAAGAGGACCTAACTTTCTACCGCCGAGATAAAAATCACCGACATTTTTTGTTTTTTTGGAATAAACTGCGCCAACAATAACCATAGCCGAAAGATACAGTACAATGGATATCATTATACAAATCTGCGCACTTGTCATAACATCTCCTCCAAACTGAAAATAAAACTAAGATATATCATTTTAACATATTAAAGCACTAAATGCAAACAATATAAAAATTTTTCTTAAAAAAACCAATTATTCCATAAATAACCACTTAAAACTTTGCATATTCATATTGCCCGATGTGCAAAATATTACAGAGAAAATTACTAAAAATCAACACAGGGAGAATGTAAAAATGAAAGCAACAGGAATAGTCAGAAGAATTGACGATTTGGGCAGAATTGTTATACCTAAGGAAATAAGGCGTTCTTTTCGCATTAAAGAGGGCGACCCGCTTGAAATATACACCGACGCCGAGGGAGAAGTTATTTTTAAAAAGTATTCGCCCATCGGAGAATTGTCTGCATTTGCAAAGCAATATGCCGAAGTGCTGTACAAAAGTGCCGGCCTGCCCATTGCAATTACTGACAACGACCATGTTATAGCTGCAGCAGGAATAAGCAAGCGCGAGATTATGGAACGAAGAGTGTCAAAAAATCTTGAGGATTTAATGGACAGCAGACAGATACACATTAAAACCGACAAGGTACCTCCTATGGATGCCATAGAGGGCTACGACAGACCCGCCCAGGTTGTTTATCCTATAATCTACGGCGGTGACGTAAGCGGAGCCATTGCTATGCTTGAAAATGAGCAAAAGGATATTCCGTCGGAAGCAGACATAAAATTGATACAGGTAGCATCTGCATTCTTAGGAAAGCAGATGGAGTGATATGGTAATATTGCACAAAAATTGAGTATATTTGTTGTGCAATATGTTACATAGGCAGAAAATTAATTAAACCTATTGAAAAATGAAAAAACAAGGCTATAATCGTTGACTGAAGAGAGGAAAATTCAGGTAAAAAGAGAGTTGCGGATGAAAAGATTTCAAAGTGAAGCATACGGATACATAAAGGATATGTTTGTTCAGCACAATATGGTAAAGCGTTGTGTCCTTTCTGTTTTAGGAATTATAGTAATGGGCTTCGGAATATCGCTCTTTTCTGTGTCGGGCTTCGGTGTTGACCCCTTCACCTCAATGAATATGAATATTTCCTCCGCCATAGGCATTGATTACGGCACACTTCAAATGCTTGTAAACACCGTCATACTGCTGATAGTAATTATATTTGCCCACAGAGGGCTTGTAGGAATATCAACAGTCGTAAATATGGCAGGACTGGGCTATGCAATCCAGTTTTTCAAGGATATAATATCACCGCTTTTTACAGGATATTATAATATAATGATTTTCAGAGTGCTGCTTTTACTGGCAGGAATAATCATACTGTGCTTCGGCAGTTCAATGCTGTTTACCACAAACGTAGGCGTCGGACCCTACGACGCAATATGTTATATGTTCAGCCAGATGATAAAAGTTCCATACAAATGGATGCGTATTTTTGCCGACGTTATTGTAATCGCTGTAGGCTTAACAGTCAGCGGAGGTCTGACAGGACTTCTTAACGGTAATTTTTCAGCTATAAAAAATATCGGAATAGGCACGCTGATTACCGCTTTGCTTATGGGTCCGCTGGTTAACTTCTTTGCAAAAAATGTCAGCAGTAAAATTATGGACATTGATTTTGCAGGAATAAGCAAGGATATAGCTTTCTTTATGATAAAAGGCGCTGTACTTAAAAATGCCCCGATAAATATCAACCACAGAAAAATCAATATGGAGTCAACTCCCTATCAGGTTTTCAAACGCAGTTAATGAGACAATTCGCAGCGGGATAAATACTTGTTATAAGGTTTATCCCACTCTTCATATATTTCTACTTTCATAAATTTACTCCAAGAAAAAAGGCTGTTAAAAACAGCCTTTTTTCATTTATGATATTTTGAATTGTTAAGGATTGAAAAAGCTCGGTAAACCTGTTCGGTAAGGACAAGGCGCATAAGCTGGTGAGGCAGAGTCATTTTTCCGAAAGACAACTTAAAATTGCTGATATTCTTAATCTGCGGCGAAAGCCCGAAGGATCCGCCGATTACAAAAGTTATTTCGCTGATTCCGGTATTGACAGTGCTTTGTATCTTTTGTGCAAAAGATTCACTGCTGAGCTGTGTTCCCTCGATACAAAGGGCAAAAACCGCTGAAGATTTAGAAATTTTATCGGCAATACGCTGACCCTCTTTTTCAATAACCTTTGTAATTTCTCCCGGGGTGGGATTATCAGAGCACCTTTCCTCGGGAATTTCAACGATATTAACCTTTGCATAAGGCGATATGCGCTTTATATATTCGGCACAGCCATCCTTTAAAAACTGCTCTTTAAGCTTTCCAACGGCTATAATTGTAATTTTCATCATAAAACAATAGGTCTTTCTTTATTCTCGGCTGGCGAAACATACAGCCTGAAATCCAGCCCTTCCTTTAAATCAATTGAGTTTAGAGCACAAAGAGTGGTCTGCCTTGCAATTTCGGGATAATTATTCTCTTTGCTCAAATGGGAAAGCACAAATCGTGTTGTTCCGCTTTGAGCAAGCTCTACAGCAAATTCGGCGCAGGCAGTATTTGAAAGATGACCGCAATCCGACAAAATACGCTGTTTTAACAGATAGGGATAAGGGCCGTTTTCAACCATAGTAACCTCATGATTTGATTCAAGAAAAACCAAATCCGAGCCTGAAACACTTTCCTTCGCCTGGGCGGTTACATAACCAGTATCGGTACATACGCTTACCTTTCTTCCGTCAGACAGGGAAAAACTGTAGCCAAAGCAGTCAACGCTGTCGTGGCTCAGGCGAAAAGGATAAACGTCAATATTACCAACTTGCATCTGCCGGGCGGTATAACACTCCACTTTATCGTTAACCGTATTGTCACAAATCATTTTTTCCATACATTTCTCCGGCGCAAAAACCGGAATACCGTACCTTGAAGCAAAAACACGCAGACCTTTCGTATGGTCAGAATGTTCGTGAGTAACAATTACAGCATTAATATCCGACGGGTCACAAAGTCCGTTTAATGCATTTTCAAGACGCTTTGCGCTGACTCCTGCATCTACAAGGATTTTTGTATTTTTACTTTCTATGTAAATTGAATTTCCGCTGCTGCCGGAAAAAAGCTGACATACCTTTGACATATAACTACCTGCATTAAAAAAAGCACTCAACACAAGTGCTTTTTTGTCTTTTGTTTGGATTATTACCGTTATTCTAACCTGCTGACTGAGCAGTAACAACATCTTCCGTTTCAACACGCTGAATATCGGCGCCAAGGGAGCCGAATTTGGCAACCACATCCTCATATCCCCTGTCAACATAGTGGATATTTTCAACGGTAGTAGTGCCCTCAGCAACCATTCCTGCAATAATCATTGCGGCGCCTGCACGCAAATCGGTTGCCTTAACTTTAACGCCTGTGAGATGCTCAACACCCTCAATAACGGCAACCTTACCGTCAACCTGAATATTTGCACCCATACGGGTTAACTGACCCACATACTGAAAACGGTTATCCCACACGCTTTCGGACAGAATGCTTGTACCCTTTGAAATAGCAAGCAAAACCGCCATCTGAGGCTGCATATCTGTAGGGAAGCCCGGATGGGGCATAGTTTTTACATTACATTTTGTAAGTGGTTTAAAACGTGTAACACGCACTGCATCATCATATTCAATAATTTCTGCACCGGCTTCCTCAAGCTTTGCACTGATTGATTCAAGGTGCTTTGGTATAACATTTTTAACAAGCACGTCACCGCCACAGGCAGCAGCAGCTACCATATAGGTGCCTGCTTCAATCTGGTCAGGAATAATTGAATAGGTACAACCGTGCATTTTTTCAACACCGCGGATTTTTATAACATCAGTACCTGCGCCTCGTACATCGGCGCCCATTGAATTAAGAAAGTTCGCCAAATCTACTATGTGCGGCTCCTTAGCGGCGTTTTCAATAACCGTAAGCCCTCTTGCAAGAACAGCGGCAAGCATTACATTCATTGTTGCACCAACAGATACAACATCCATATAAATGGAAGTACCCACAAGCTTTTCTGCCTTTGTGCAAACCATTCCGTTAACAACATCAACGTCTGCGCCCAGCATTTCAAAGCCTTTAATATGCTGGTCTATAGGCCGCACGCCAAAATTGCATCCGCCGGGCATTGCGACCTCTGCCTTTTTAAATCTGCCAAGCATTGCGCCGATAAGATAATAGCTTGCTCTAAAATGTGATGTAAGTTCATAAGGTACGCTCTGATACTGTATACAGGAGGTATCAATCTCAATAGTGTCCTTATTTATAAGTTTAATTTTTGCGCCCATTCGATCAAGAATTTCAATAATCAGATGAACGTCGCTTATCTGCGGAATATTCTCTATTCTTACAACATCGTCAGCCAAAATAGCCGCAGGAATAATAGCCACGGCAGCATTTTTTGCGCCGCTTATATTTACTTCGCCGAACAGTTCGTGTCCGCCGTTAATAACAAAGTTTTCCAAAATTCTTCCCCCTAAATAATCCGGGTATTAGTTATATCAATAATAGTATTAAAATCTAGAATAATATTATGTATGCCAATACATAGTATATATTATATCAAATAAACTATATAAAAGGAATAACACATCATTCATTTTAAACGAAATGTAATCTTCTAAAATAACTAAATACAAACGTCAATTTGTATTTTTACACAATATATAGTATATTTTACGATTTTATATAAAAACAAACAAAATATTGTTGTTTCAAAAGGTAACAAAAGAGTAACACACAGTAACCGTTTTGTCAATATTAAAATTGTATAAATATCGTCATTATTTTAAAAAATTTTTGTATACACAAAAAACACTGCCCCAGCTTGAGCTGAGACAGCTTTTCAATTATATTATATGGTATCGTGCTGATTATTATACTTTCCTCCGGTTAAAATATTATCGGCGGCAAAAATCAGCTTTTTCATATCGTTACTTGATTTAAACAGCTTGCTGGGCACAGAAACTATTGACATTACAAGTTTATAATAAGAGCTGTTTTTATCAAATGCTTTTACCGAACCGTCAAGTGCCGATAATACAATTTGGTCAATATAATCGGTAATTCTCACGTCCTCGTACTCGTCAATCAAAGCCTTATCAAGCAGCCTTGAAAGGCCGAGGTTTTTCAGCTTATTGTACGCCTGACCTACCGTATCGTCATTGATAAACGTCATCAGCGGACGCACTGCGAAAAACAGCTTTGCCAGCGCTTCTCCATGTGCTCCAAGAGCATCCATACGCTCCTTGAATTCATATCTGTTTTTACATTCAAGCACATTATGAACCAAATCAAGGCAATGCTTTGAAAGATACTGCTGAGCGTCAATTTCTTTTCCTGCGAAATTAAAGCTTTCAAGCCTGTTTACATTATAATTAAGAGTCATATCATCGTTAACTGTAACATTGACGATAGGTGCAGGATAACCTACAAGAGAACCAATATTTACCTCGGTAATTTTATTACCCTTTGCAGTAACAAAATCATCTGTATGCTGAATATGACTGTGGCCTGCAAACATATATCTAAGTCCGTTATCCGCAAGACGGGACGCCACTTCCTCCCTGTCGCCCACGCATGCACCACCGGTGATAATCGTATTTATGTGAGGAATGAGCAGGTGATGCTCCATTCCAATCATCATACAACCGTCTTCTTTTGCCTTTTTCAGCTGTTCGTCAATCCATTTAAAATGAGGTTCTTTAAACCCTGCTCTGCCACGGCCGTTCTGATCGTCATTAAGGGCGAGCAGACGCACTTTATCGTTTAGCTGTACAACGTATGACACGGTGCCCAGATGTGTTCTGTACTCCGCGATTGCGTCAGAGGGTCCAAAATCGTAGTAAAAGTCATACAACTGGTATGAGGGCATAACCTCCACATCATTATAAACATAATTATCGGCAAAACGACGTGGATTTTCATCGCAACACCAATCGTGAGTGGCGGTGATAAGATAAACCTTTTTGTGCTTTTGCAGTTCTCTGAGCTTTTCACGAAACTCAATGTGCGACACCATTTCGCCGTTATTGGTAACATCGCCGGCAATAAGTACATAATCGGTATCGCTTTCTGCAATTTTCTTAAAAGCAGCGTCAATTATCTCACCTGACTGAGCAAGGCATTTTTGGTCGCTTCCAGAGCGCAATTCATACTGTTTACCGGTAACGCCCAATTTTTTTGAATAATAATGAGTATCTGCAATAAAAGTAAGTTTAAGATTATCAGACATTTTATATTCCCTCTCATCACGATGATTAAAAATTACTTTATTTGTTCAATTTTGTCGCCTTTAACAAAAAACACCCTGTCGGCAATATCCATCATCGCTTTATCGTTCATTGAATCCGTATAGAAATTATCAATATGTGCGCCGGGATAAAGCTCATTAAATATTTTAACTTTGTTTTCAAGAAAACAAAGGCGTATAAACTTGCCTGTTTTTTTGTCAATAGAGGAACCTACATAATTTTTAACTCCCATACGTTTCATAATTTCATCAAGAATAAAGTCAGTTGAACCCGAAACGATAATGTCGTCGTCACGTTGCACCTTGGCATACCAGGGCTTAATCTTTTTCTCATTTTTATCCCAGAATTTAACTACATCCTGATCGATATTGTCAAGCTTTACATAATATCCCTCAAGAAATCCAGCGTACGCCTTAATTGCTTCTTCAACCGTAAACAGATGAAAGCAGTCCTTAAATGCAATGTACAGCAGTTTTGGAACATATTTCCATATACGGGGATCGGTTTTAACATAATACAATATAAAGTCAACCAGTGTTTCGCCGTCGTATATGGTATTGTCAAAATCATATACATTCATAGTGTGTTCTCCGCACTTATAATTACTCAACTAATATATATTATCATATAAAAAATCAAAGTCAATATGGTTATTGGTATTGACTTTGATGGGAAAAAAATATATATTAAAATAAGTATAACTAATTATGGAGAAAGGTATGAAATACTGCCTGCGGCAAAAAAATGAAGATAAAAAAGGAAAACTTTATTAACACAGACACGGTTATTGTAGGTTCCGGGGTAGCAGGACTTTTCGCCGCTCTTTGTATGCCCGGAGACCGTGAAATACTCGTCATTACAAAAGAGGATTTAAAAGAATGCGACTCTTATCTTGCACAGGGAGGAGTATGCGTTCTCAAGAATATTGACGATTTTAACTCATTTTTTGAGGACACTATGAAAGCCGGACATTATGAGAACAATCCTGAATCGGTGCGTGTTATGATAGAATCATCTACCGATGTTATTAACACCCTTGTTGATTTAGGTGTTAAATTTGATACCGACGGCGACGGCGAATTTGATTACACAAGAGAGGGCGCTCACAGAAAAAACAGAATACTTCATCACAAAGACGAAACAGGCAAGGAGATTACTGCCACTCTGCTATCCATAGCGAAAAAGCGTGAAAACATCACCTTTGTCACACAAACGACTATGATAGATTTCATAGAAAAGGACAACGAATGCTACGGCATAGTGTGTGAAGATGAGTTCGGCGAAATGGGTGCAATTTTAGCAAGAAATATTATACTTGCCACAGGAGGCATAGGCGGATTATTTCTTAATTCCACCAACTTTCCTCACATCACCGGTGATTCATTTGCACTTAGTCTGAAGCACAATGTTGAACTTCAGAACATAAATTATATTCAGATTCACCCAACTACCCTTTACAGCAAGAAAAAAGGCAGACGATTTTTAATCAGTGAAAGCGTAAGAGGCGAGGGCGCAGTTCTGCTCAATGAAAAGGGCGAAAGATTTACGGACGAGCTTCAACCGAGAGATGTTGTAACCAACGCCATAGTTGAAGAAATGAAAAAATTTAACACTGACCACGTATATATCACTCTTCCTACAATGACCTCCGAGGAGGCGCAAAAGCGTTTCCCCAACATATTTGAGGCATGTATGGATGAGGGCTATGATATTACAAAAGATATGGTACCGGTAACACCAGCGCAGCACTATCTGATGGGCGGAGTTAAAACCGATATTAATGGTCGCACAAGTATGAAATATCTTTACGCAGTAGGCGAAACAGCTTGCAACGGAGTGCATGGCAGAAACAGACTTGCATCAAACTCTCTGCTTGAAAGCCTTGTATTTTCAAAACGCGCGGCAGATTATATTGCAAAAGACAAATCAAAAAAGCATGACTACATTCCCGAAATAGATTTAGATGACTATCCTCAAAAGAAAGTAAGGGAAAAGGAGTTCAAAGCGCTTATAATGAATGAAATCAAACGAAAGGACAAGGAATTTTATGATAAATGGTGTGACAATGAAAATTAATGTTGACGATTATATCATCAACACTCTTAAAGAAGATATCACCTCGGAGGATGTATCCACAAACGCCGTTATGCCCGAAAACAAACAGGGCAAGGCTGATTTGATATGCAAGCAGGACGGCGTTATCTGCGGTCTTGACGTGTTTGAACGCACCTTTAAAATTCTTGATGAAAAGAGCTGTTTTGATGCCAATGTCAAGGACGGAGATTTTGTTCACAAGGGTGATTTGCTGGGAGTTATTTACGGCGACATCAAAGCAATTTTAAGCGGTGAACGCACAGGACTTAACTACTTACAGAGAATGAGCGGTATTGCCACAATCACTCGTGAATACGTAGATGAGCTTAAAGGATACAAGACTGTGTTGCTTGACACAAGAAAGACCACGCCTAATATGCGCCCTTTTGAAAAACACGCAGTTAAGGTTGGCGGCGGAACAAATCATCGCTACAATCTTTCCGACGGCGTACTACTCAAGGACAACCACATCGGTGCGGCAGGCTCGGTAACAAAAGCCATTGAAATGGCGAGAGCCTATGCTCCGTTTGTTCGCAAAATTGAAATTGAAACAGAAACTCTTGAACAGGTACAGGAAGCACTGGACGCAGGAGCAGATATTATTATGCTTGACAATATGGATAATGACACTATGAAAAAAGCCGTTGAAATGATAGACGGCAAAGCTCAGACCGAGTGCAGCGGAAACGTAACAAAACAGCGTCTTAAAGAAATTGCAGAAATCGGCGTTGACTTTGTATCCTGCGGAGTTCTGACACATTCTGCACCGATTATGGATATAAGCCTTAAAAATCTTACACCAACAGAATAAGGAGAGATACTTATGTTATTTAAACCCGAATATGATGAAAACGGCAAAAAAATACTTTGTCAGATGAACGGCGTAAACTCGGATATGCTAATGGATATTTATGTTAAAAAAATGAAATCCGGCGAAGTTCTTGAAATTAAAGAGAGCAATAACGAATGTGCCGTACTGCTTTTGAGCGGTAAAGTTAATTTCACCGTAGCAAACAGCATTAACGAGGACTGCGCAAGAAAAAATCCTTTTGAGAAAAAGCCTTATGCAATCCATTTTTCAAAGGGCACAAAGGCGGTTGTTACTGCCATTGAGGACAGCGAAGTGCTTGTTCAGATGACTGACAATGAAAGGACATGGGAGCCTGTTTTCTATAATCCCGATAACTGCCTTTATCAGGAATTCGGCAAAGGACAGTGGGGAGGCGCAGGTCACAGAATTGTATCAACAATGTTTGACCTTGATAACGCCCCATATTCAAATATGGTAATGGGCGAGGTATTCAATCAGCCGGGCAAATGGTCCAGCTATCCCCCTCATCATCATCCCCAGCCGGAGCTTTACTATTATCAGTTTGACCATCCGGAGGGATTCGGCGCAGGATTTGAGGGCGATACACCCTATAAAACCGAAAACGGCACCTGCCTTTGCATAAGAGGAGGCAACGCACACCAGCAGGTAACTGCTCCCGGATATGAAATGTACTATGTATGGCTTATCCGTCACCTTGATGGCGATCCCTGGGATAAGACAAGAATTTATGTTCCGGAATATGAATGGCTTGACAAAGCAGACTGATAAATTATGAGTATATTTTTAGATGATTACCTGCAGATAGGCGATATTTTAAAGCAGAACAATATAAGAAAGCCCTTTATCTGCTGCACAAAAAGTTTTGAAAAAACCAAAATTTTTGATTATCTTAAACAATTCAATCCTGTTGTATGGGACAGAATACGTCCGAACCCACGGTTTGATGATATGATTGACGCCGCCCGAATATTCATCAATGAAAGCTGTGATTTTATGATTGGCGCAGGGGGCGGAAGTCCTATGGACAGCGCTAAAATGATACGCCTTATGACTACAAACGACGTATCAAAATGTCTTTATGAGCCTATGGCAAACAACTCGGTTAAGGCGCTGTTTATACCGACCACCTCGGGCACCGGCGCTGAGGCAACAAAAACTTCTGTTTTCTACATAAATGAAACAGAAAAATTCAGCGTTCACAATCTTGATTTTATTCCCGATTACGTATTGTTTGACGAAAGCCTGCTACTGACTGTTCCCGACTATCAGCGTAAGTGCACCTGTCTTGACACATTAAGCCACGCTGTTGAAAGCTGTTGGAGCGTTAAGGCAAACGACGAAAGCAAAGAATACGCAAAACGTGCAATCACACTGTTTTTTGAAAATAAAGACAGTTATATGAATAATCAACCAAATGGAAACAAAGGTATGCTTGAAGCATCCTTTTACGGCGGCAAGGCGATAAATATTACCGGCACCACCGCCGCTCACGCAATGTGCTACAATATAACTATGAACTGTAATACGGCACACGGTCATTCGGTGGCGCTTGTACTGGCAAAGCAATGGGAATATATGCTCAGCCACAATGGTAAAGTCAATGACAGCCGTGGCAGAGAGTATGTTTTAAAAACCTTTGGCGAGCTTGCTAAGCTAATGGGCGGTAAAAACACATCAGACGGCGCAAATATTATTAACGGACTGTTAAAGGAATTTGATTTGCCGACGCCGAAGCTTACAAACTCTTGTATTGACGAGTTTGTATCCAAGGTAAATACCGACCGTTTGGGCAATAACCCCACCGTGCTGAAAAATGAAGATGTAAAAGCTATTTACAATATGATATTTGAATAAAGAAAAACCGCTTGCAAAGCTTATCTGCAAGCGGTTTTTTGTATAAATGGCTATTTTTATATTGTATTACTCTTTTTCACTGCCTAATTCTGCTCTCTTTTCGAGAACGGCATTGTGAATATCCTCTTTTGTCTTGCCGGTAAGCTTATAGAAGAAGAACGGAACGCCTGCCAGGAACATCATAAGACCGTGGAATATTGTGTAGAAAAACAGCATCCATACCTTTGTTTTGAAGCTCTGGCCTGTGCCGTCTGCCATACCCTGAACATAACCGCATATTGAATTTTGGCCGTACAGGATTTTAGGAGCAAGAGCACTGGCGATTGTACCGGATACCATTGTGCCGATACCGATAACAAATGGCAGTGATGCGTCAAGACGTTTACCTGTTTTAAGCTCAATATCCTCAAGAACGTCAGCCTGGAACATACTTGGAAGCAGATTTGATGCACCGAACTGAAGACCGATTAAGAACAGGAATACTATGAATATTATCTGTAAAACGGAACCGCCGTTTTTGAAATAAGCATAGCCTACTGCAAAGGCAGCCGTATTTACAATTACCGAATAAATACCGCTGGCGATATAAAGCACTTTAGAATTGAATTTTTTAAGCAGGAAATTTATTATAAGCATACCTACCGCAGTACCGATACCGGTAGGAAGACCGAAAAGCAGGAATTTGCTTGAACTGCCAAGCAAAGCAGCAGCGAGGAATACGCCCATATATGTAGCAATATTTCTGAAGCTCTTTAAAAATTCGGATGCAATGATTGCCCATGCATACTTATTTTTAATTACGTCTGCAAAACCTTCAAGCGGATTTTTCTTTTCGTTATCATAAGAAATACGCTCTCTTGTCAGTTTCATACCAATGAGCATTGTAATAATACCAACAACACCGCAAAGCGCAGCGCCGATAATATACTGAGTTCCTGCATCCTTAACAAAAATTGCAATCACAATTACAATAACAAGCGGTGCAGAGTTGCCTACTGCGGAAACAATACCTCTGAAAGACATAATCGTATCTCTTTCACTGAGATTTGGGGTGATAACAGCTGCCATACTGTTAATCTGATTGCCGAAATTTGTTGCAACAGCCCAGCCGATAGCAATCGTAACGAGATAAATCATAAGCAATGTGCCCGACAGAGCCTTGGGAGTCCAGAAACTCAAAACAAGCAAAATACCCGCAGGTATCGCCGCAAGTAAAACGAGGGGTCTGAACTTACCCTTTTTGCCTACTGAACGTCCGTCAATGTACATTGCGATAAAGAAATTCAATACAAAAGGAATCACACTTGTTAATATATTAAAAAGTGAAGCCTGATTTTCTGTAATTTTCAGTACATCAACAAGATATGCGTTACGGTAATTACCTACCATACCCGTCATATTTGTGTAGAAGAATACCGCCACAAGATATGCGATAAATTCTCCAGGTTTTACGTACTTTTTGTCCTGCCCTGCAGCAGGAGCCAATACCTTTTCGCCCATAAAAATTACCCTCTCTTTTTATTTTTTAATAATGGCTGTGTAATCTCTTTGCTTTTCGTCACCTATCATTGAAAGAATAAAACTGTCAATATCACACAGAACAGGATTTTTATCTCCCATCTTCTTTTCAAC
>CAYXLH010000026.1:0-23044 GCA_964465835.1 uncultured Bacteroides sp.
GTGGGTCACCCTCAAGAACGCTTCGGTCCATAAATGCACCCGGGTCGCCCTCATCGGCATTACATACTACATATTTCTGAGGTGCCTTATTGGGCGCACACAGCGACCATTTAAGGCCGGTAGGAAATCCACCGCCGCCTCGTCCGCGCAGACCTGAATCGGTAATGCATTTAATAACGCCCTGCGGAGTCATTGCTGTCAGTGCTTTGTTAAGTGCCTGATAACCGTCTCTTGCGATATATTCCTTGATATTTTCAGGGTCAATAACACCACAGTTACGAAGAACTACACGGTCTTGTGAACGGTAAAACGCTGTTTCCTTTAAGGTTACATACTTTGGATTTTTAGGCTCAACTTTACCTGTGTCAGAATAAACAAGCCTTTCAACAATATGTCCTTTAAGAAGATGTGATTCAACTATTTCTGATACATCCTCCGGCGTTACACGGCTATAAAACGTGCCGTCGGGATAAACAATTACAACAGGACCCAGAGCACAAAGGCCAAAACAGCCTGTCTGTACAATCTGAATTTCCTCGTCAAGATTAAATTCTCTTAACTGTTTTTTAAATTCTTCCTGAATAGCTTTACTGTTTGAAGAGGTACAACCTGTACCGCCGCAAATCATTACATACGAACGTACCATACTTTATACCTCCTCCATAAATTCATCAGGCAAAACATATTCATCAATAATATTTCCGCCCTTTATGTGCTCATCAACAATTCTGCGAGCCATTTCTTTAGTTACATTTGCATAAGTAACAGTGTTAATATGATTTTCAACAATGCACACAACAGGATTACACCCGGGCTTACTCACCCTTGCTTCCTGAGTTACAATTACTTTTCCGTTGAGTTCCTCTTTTTCAATTTCTTCAACAAGGACTTTCATTGTATCACGGGCACCGGCAACAAGTCCGCTGTTACCCATGCCTACAACAACACGTACATCATAGTCACTTGTACGCACGGCTATGCCGTTTTTATATTCATTTTTTATAGCATTAAGCTCTTCAACTGATTTCATATGCAATCTCCTTTCCCGTTAATCCTGATATTTGGCTAGAATATCGTCAATATCATCGGCAGTAAGACGTCCGTAAACCTCATCATTAATAGTCATAACAGGACCCAAACCGCAAGCGCCTATACAACGGCAGGCTGTAAGAGAAAATTTGCCGTCGGGAGTGCATTCATCAACGCCTATGCCCAACTTTTCGGTCAGAGCCTCTAAAATAGTTTGGGAGCCTTTTACATAGCATGCAGTTCCCATACATACGGATATATTGTATTTACCTTTTGGAGAAAGAGAAAACTGTGCATAAAATGTAGCCACACCGTAAACCTTTTCAAGGGGTACATCCATACCTTCGGCAATCATATTCTGCACCTCTATCGGCAGATAACCATATATATCCTGCGCTTCCTGCATAACCGCCATTAAACGGCTTTTATCATGCTTGTTAGCGTCAATAACAGCATCAAGTTTTTTCTTTTGTTCTTCAGTGCCTTTAAATGGCAAAGTGCTAAGTTTCTTTCGCATAAGCGTATAACCTCCAAAAAACACTATTTTTGTCAAATAAAATTAATTTATTAAACAAGCATATTCATCAATATGATAACACATATTTATACAAAAAACAACATTGTTTTTTGCTTTTCGCTGAATAATGCAAAATGCATCATAACATTTATATTCACAGCATATATAATAGTTGTAAAAACAGTAAAAAAATGGTAAATGTTAATTTTAGTTGACAAAGTTCAAAGCAAAATTACTTGTGTCAAAACAGTATTTATTGTATGATTAAATAGTAATACGGAGGTGATTTTATGACTTTAGGTCAAAGACTATACGAACTCAGGAAAAACAAAAATCTTTCACAGGAAAATGTTGCCGAATATCTTAACGTAACAAGGCAGACTGTTTCAAAATGGGAAACTGATCAATCAACTCCCGATTTTGATAAAATTCTGCCCATATGTGAACTGTATAAGATAACGCCGCAGGAGCTTATTACAGGCGAGAAAGAGGAAAAAATTCAGGAGAATAAATATTCGTATTATCAGCCTGATGAAACCGAAACAATATCTCAGGAGGATACCGAGGCTCTTAATGCATACAGAAAAAGGCACGCTGCAATAGTTGCAGTATCAGTATTTTTATACATTATATCTGTTGCAGTATTAATAGGATTTTCAACTGTAATAAAATCCCCCATTAACGGAACAATCATCTTTTTTGTAATTATAGCGATAGCCACAATGATGATTGTTTTCAGTTCAATGTCGAAGCCGAAAGATTTAAAAGGCAGTGTAAAATCTAATAAAGAAACAAAATTATACAAACAGATTACAAGTATACTTTCAGGTGTTATCCTTACAATCTATTTACTGATTAGTTTTCTTACCGGCGCATGGCATATAACGTGGATAATCTGGATTATTTATGCCGTAGTATGTGAAATAATAAAACTTGCATTTTATTTAAAAGGAGCTGAAATAAATGAAGAATAGAAAATTAATAATAGCATTAATTGTAATTTTGTCCATAATCGCACTAATGCTTGCAGGAATACTTGCACTGTGCCTTGTTTACCGCGCAGAGCCATTAAAGATAAATACCGGTGATTTTAAAGAAAGTCAGCAGTTTTTTTCAGAATCATATGATGGCAATACGGTAAATTCCATTAAAGTAAATTCTGACTGCGGCGATATAGAAATATTAAACAGCAATGACAGCAGCATACAAATTACTGCAGACGGCAAATACAAAAACGGTCTTTCCGTAAATAATAACAACGGTGAGCTTTCAGTAACCTATAAATCACAAAAAAGAGTTAACTTAAAATCACTTGAATGTGATATTACAATTTATCTGCCTAAAGATTTCAATAAACCAGTCAGCCTTGATCTAAGCTGCGGTGATGTAGACGCCGGCGAGGTTTCAAACATTAAAATTTCAAACAGTTACGGTGATATTGAAATAGGAAAGGTTAGCAAAAGCTTTGAAATCAGTTCAAGCTACGGCGACATTGATATTGGTATCGTTGATATAAGCAATAACTCTTCCATTCAAAGCAGTATGGGTGATATAAGCATCGGTAAAACAAATGATATCCGTATTGATTCAAATGTTTCAATGGGAGACAATGATGTAAGATACAGCAGTCAGTCGTCGGATATTGTTCTTACGGTATCCGCAGATTTAGGGGATATTGAAATAAATTAAAATTACAAATCTTAGCTGAAATGATGTAAATCCTTGTGAACTTTAAGTTATATTCAGACGATAAAAAGGTCCCCGGTGCTGCCGGAGACCTTTTTATATAATATTAAAATTCAAGATTATAACGGTTTCAACAATTTGTAAAACCTGCCGTATTTGTCCTCACACTCTTTAATAACTGTTGTAAAGCCTTTGCTTTTATACAAACGAACTGCACTGCAATTATCAATATTAACACCCAGGGCAATTTCAGAATATCCCATTTCTTTTGCTTTTTTTACAAGGTAATCTATCATCATTGAGCCAAACCCTTTATTTCGGTATTCTTTTTTTGTAATCATGTGTGAAAGATAAATCCTTTTTCCGGGAATATAATAATCACTGTCGGCACAGTTTATAACCAAATTCCCCTCGGCAATAAATTCATCATCTGATTTACATACAAAAACAAGTCTGTCACCATTTCTAATCTGCTGTTTAAATTCGTCAGTAAACGGGCTGTTTTTCATATCCCAGATACTGCTACACTTGTCATATTCATCAGTATCGATTTGTCTGATAATACAATTACCGATTTCTAAATATATATGTGTTTCGTCAGTATTATAAACTTTGAAGCCCAATCTTTTATACAAATTCTGTGCAGAATTTTCTTTATATGTTTTGATGATAATTCTTTTATTATCTCTTTTTGCCTGAGCAATATAGTCTTTTATTATTCTGCCTCCTATTCCCCTGCTTTGATAATCGGGATGTATCATAGTCAGTCCCACTTGATGAAAGTCAGCTCTTTTGAAAAAGGTGGTAACGCCTATATCACGTTCCCCAACCTGTATTATTTTCATACTGTCAATATTTCTGATTAATTCATTATTTGTTTTCTTAAACTGAATTTCATCATTCCAGCCATAGATGGTATCTATGTACCATTTTAAGCATAGTTTTTTCAATTCAAATATTAAATTCAAATCATCATATTTACATTGTCTTAATTCATATTGCATATTTCAGTCCTCATTTAATAATGAATTTAACAGTTTGATAAGTTTTTGTCTCTGTACAGTAAATCATTGCGTATATTAAAGCTGTTCTTTTGCCAAAATGCGTTTCCCTTTTCATTGTCGGTATACACCACCAAGGCAGCTTTGCTTATGCCTATTTTTTCAAGTGATTTAAAACTTGCATTAACTAACTGTGTACCGATTCCTTTATTCCGATAAGATGATTCAACTGCCATGTGATATATGTATGCTCTTCTTCCGTCGCTTCCCACAAGAATTGAACCGACTATTTTGTTATCGTACTGTGCAACAAAACAGGTTTCGGGATTTCTCTTTAAAAACAGTTTTATTTTATCTTTGCTGTCATCAACGTTGTTTATTTTTAGCCCTTTACAGGATGCCCAAAGAGCATAAACATCATTGTAATCTTTTTCTGTCATATTTCTGATAAGCATTCCCACATCTCCTTTGTAATACAGCGAAATCCGACCGATTTACCGTTAACTTCTAATTCGTGTTCTTTTTCGGGCAGATTTGCATAGTATTCTTCGGCTGAAATTTCCGTCATACCTATTTTTTCCATAACCCTTCCGGAGCCGATATTTTCTTTTATGTAACTTCCGCATAATTTTTCAATGCCGATTTCAAGAAACATATAATCACGCACTGCCAGTCCGGCTTCTGTCATAATACCCATATTCCAGTAATCACTGTCAATCTGCCAGCCCAGGTATGCACAATCGTTTACAATTTTAATTATCTCAATATTTCCGATAACCCTATTGTCGTAAACTATTGCCCAATGATATTTGTCGCCGTTTTCATATTCATTTGCCCACATCTCACAAATTGCCTTAGTGTCATCAATGCTTTTATGCGGCGACCAGGTAACATACCGTGCCACATCTTCTTTTACGGTATATCTGTACATATCGGTATAATCATCTTTTTTGATTTTACGCAATAAAAGCCTTTTAGTGTTAATTTCCTGTGTGCCTTTGTTATTTAACATAATTTTATCCTCCTAAAAAAATAAAAACCGCCGATGAAAGTTCATCGGTGGCTAACAGTCAATATAAGTGCAGATTTACCAAAGATGAACGCAGTATAAAAACCCCATACGATAATCACGCATAGAGAGATTAACTCTGTTCATTTTGCTAAAACACTTATTCATACATCTATACCTCATTTAGTCTAATATATCATTATTTAGAAGCTTTATCAACACGTTTAATAGTCATTTCAATTTCACATCAGCAAAGATTGGGTAATGGTCGGACATATCGGACAGATAACCGTAGGACATAAGAGTAAATGCGCAGATTTCTGCGTCACCCTTCATAAAGATATGGTCATAGGAGGGAGAAGTCCATTTTCTCTTCTTACCGCAGAGCTGATTTTCACAACAAAATTTTGTATCTTTAAAATTATCGGACAGTGTATTGTATATTTCGGGAATATCAATTTTATCAGTACTGTCGGTATCTTCCATAGCGTTAAAATCGCCTACTGCAAAAACAGGACAGTTATAATTTGAATAAATTGCATCTATGCACTCTGTCAGCTCCTGCGCCTGTGAACGCATAACAAGAGAAAGCTCCTGTTCCCTGCCCTCTCTGAGCAAATCAAAATGTGTGTTTGTAACAGCAAACCGCTTACCCGTGGATTTCATTTCAAAAACCGCCCAGACAACACGCCTGAGCCGTGGATTATCGTGCTTTTTATATGAAAAATTACCGCTGTCAATGACATAAAGATTATTGGAATTATATATCATAGCGGTCATTCTGACAAAAGCGCCCGATGTGAAAGGATAGAGCATTTTATATCCATCGGGCAGATTTTGCCTTAACAAACTGTACCAACTGTCGCACATCTCCTGAACGCCGATTACATCGGGTTTGTAAGCTTCAAGTATATTGCAATACATTTTTGCCCTGGGCTTTGCAGGGGATCCGCCCCAGCTTTCGTAATGTGCCAGAAGATTTGAGGACATTATTCTGACGTCACCGTTGTTTTCGTAAACTGTTTCCTGCACCTTTTGTGTAAATCCGTCAGGCAGCGAAACGCCGCTGATATTTCCCTTAACGGAATACACTACGGCAGGTACAACAGTCACGCTTATAATAAAGCACAAAAGTATTATATATGTTATCATTTTTGTTTTACTGTTATGGTTCACCCTTTAATCACCGGTTTTTACAAATTATCAAATTATATTATGTAAAAACCGGATTTCGTCTTTATCCCAAATCAAGTTCGCCGGTAAATTCATCATCGGATTTTATGTACTGCTCATAGTTTTCATTCTGCCATACTTTGACATAATCAACCATAAAATCATCATTGTCGGCGTTGTCCTTGCTGAATTTGCCTATCTTCTGTGCATGAGGACCCCATCCGTCGCCGGCGTCAATTTCAACTGTAAGGCGCAAAAATTCCTTTACTTTTGAAACATCTCCGTCGCTTGTTGCCCATGTGGCCTTACCGTCAATATAAAATACATAATATTCGGGAGTCCATTTAAGGGCGTATGTATGATATCCGTCATAGAGATTTTGGGTAAGTTCTCCTATATAGCCGGAACTTTTTGCG
Source organism: uncultured Bacteroides sp. (assembly GCA_964465835.1). Classification (GTDB taxonomy): domain Bacteria; phylum Bacillota; class Clostridia; order Oscillospirales; family Acutalibacteraceae; genus Eubacterium_R. Next base: position 6,832 of record CAYXLH010000026.1, read on the forward strand.
CTCTTTCCATAACCGTCCCACAATAAAGCATGCCCCATTTTTGATTGTTTACTTTTACGAAAAGCACTTTCAAAAACGTCAATTTCCGTTCCGTCTTCGCCGTTATTTCCAACCTTGCGCATATTGGGTGACTGAAGCCAGAAAGCAGACCAGAGTCCGTTGGAATCGGGGAATTTTACACGGCACTCAAAATAGCCGAAAGCCTGTGAAAACAAAAGCGTATCTTGGGTGCCTTTATTGTTATTATTGTCGCCGTCAATACGTCTTGTTTCAATTCCGCCGGTAAAACGTCCTTCTGACGGACAGTCGCCGTCACAGGTATGATTTTCCTCATATCTTGAATGAATAATGAAGTTGGAGTCTTTAACCTCCACCATTTCGGGACACCACCAGCAAGCCTGCTCCGGCTTGTTTTTCTTATCGCTCTGCCATCTTATTGCATGCGGAGATGTGGTCCATATTTCTTTATTACCTGTATATTTTTCTCCGAATTTAATGCCCTCATTCAAAGAAGTTCCGTTAAAATCATCCTCAAATACAAGATACCATCCGTCCTTATTCAACTGAGGTACTGATAAATCATATTTTTTGTTCTTTTTCCAGCTTTCATCGGGCTGTTTTTTAGAACAGCCGCAAAGCCCGACAAAAGACAGTACAAGAACGCCTGCCAAAACGACACATAAAAATTTTTTCATAATATTTATACCTATTTTATTATGATGCGTTTAGTTTATAAATGCTGCAATGCCTACTCCCAGGCCGCTGACAGCCATCAGTGCAGCAAGAACTATTGCTGTAATTCTAACCCAGCCTTTTTGCATTTTATTATCCTTCTTTCATTATTTCATAAACTCATCGGCGGCGGCAATAAGCATCTGCGCTCTCTCACGAGCCTCCTGCATACTGTCTGCCACAGCAGTAATATACGCCTTGATTTTAGGCTCTGTACCCGACGGTCTTACTATAACCTTGTTTGCACCATCCAAAGTAAATGCAATAACATTTGATTTTGGCAGGTCAATCTTTTTCTCGCTACCGTCTTTAAAGGTTTCAAGGCTTGTTTTGTAATCGGCAAAACTCAAAACACCGAAGGAGCCAATAGAATCCGGTGTGTTATCACGCAGACTGTCCATTATCTGTGCCATTTTTTCCATACCTGCCGCACCCTCAAAGGTATATGATTTAACCTCGTTGCAGTAATATCCGAACTCATCATAAAGAGAATTCATAACCTGCACCAAATTCATACCCTTTGTTTTGTAATACGCAGCCATTTCGCAGATAAGCATTGATGCCACAACTGCATCCTTATCTCTTGCGTGAGTGCCGGCAAGATATCCATAGCTTTCCTCAAACCCCATAACAAAATCCTGTGCTCTGCCCTGTGATTCAAGATTTGTGATAAGCTCGCCGATATATTTGAAACCTGTAAGCAGGTTTTTAAATGTACAGTTATATTTTTTCGCAATAACCTCCGCCAAATCAGTGCTTACAAAACTCTTTACAGCAACGGCATTTTCGGGCAGAATACCCTTTTCGCTTTTCTGCGAAAGCAGATAATTAAGGAGCATTGCTCCCACTTCGTTACCGCTGAGAAGAACAGGCTCGCCGTTTTCATCAGGTACGGCAATACCTACACGGTCACAGTCCGGGTCTGTTGCAAGAAGCAGATCTGCGCCGATTTTTTTGTTCATATCAAGAGCAATTTCAAACACCTGCTTAATTTCCGGATTCGGGAAAGGACAGGTGGGAAAATTACCGTCGGGATTTTCCTGCTCGGGTACAACATAAACATTTTCAACTCCGATACGACCGAGTATCTTTCTGACCGGCTTATTGCCTGTGCCGTTTAACGGTGAGTAAATAACCTTAAGACCTGCGTTTTTTACAACGTCGGGATTTACACATTGCTTGAGCACTTTGTCAAGAAACAGTTCTATTACGTCCTCACCCATATATTCAATCATACCCGATTCAACGGCGGAGTCAAAATCAATCTTTTTAATGCCTGTAAAATAGTCAACCTTTTGGATATAGCCATAGGTTTCCGCCGCTTCTTCATCGGTCATCTGATAACCATTATGGTTATAGCATTTATATCCGTTATACTTTGCAGGATTGTGGGAAGCAGTTAGAATTATACCGCCTGAAGTATGAAAATGTCTGATTGCAAAAGACAGACATGGAGTTGGCTGAAGTTCGTTATAAATATAAACCTTAACTCCGTTGGCAGCAAGAATACTTGCAGCTTCCCTGCTGAAATAATCGCTCTTAATACGTGAATCGTATCCGATAGCGACAGACGGGTTATCATAGTGCGCATTTAGGAAATCGCTTAAACCCTGGGTTGCTCTGCCTACAGTATAAACATTCATTCTGTTTGTGCCGGCGCCGATTACACCTCGCAGTCCTGCAGTACCAAATTCAAGAGAACAATAAAATCTGTCAAGTATTTCATCGTCATTGCCCTTAATTGAAGAAAGTTCGGAAATAAGGTCAGGGTCTGCATCGGCTTTTTTTAGCCATTCGTTATAAATTGAGTTAATGTCCATAAATACCACTCCTTAAAACAAATGTGTATGTATTAAATCATATTACTTTTTATAACTATATATTAATATCATTAAATAATATTGTCAATAATGTAAATTTTTAGTATAATCAATATAGTAATTAAAATACAGGTGATGTAATGTTTGCAAAGGCAAAAAGTCAGGGTCTTTTCGGTCTTGACAGCTTCAACGTAACAGTTGAAGCGGATTTAAGTTCGGGACTGCCGAAATTCGATATAGTAGGACTACCCGATGCCGCTGTGAAAGAAAGCCGCGACAGAGTAAGAGCGTCTATCAAAAACAGCGGATTTTCATTTCCAATATCAAGAATAACCGTAAATATTGCTCCTGCTGATATCAAAAAGGAAGGCTCCGTTTATGACCTGCCCATACTGATTGCAATACTTAAAGCAGGCGGTCAGATTAAAGCCGATATAAGCGATTTTTCATTTATCGGCGAACTATCTCTAGACGGAGAACTGAGGCAGACAAACGGCGCTTTGTCTATGATATTAAAAGCAAAGGAAAGCGGTGTAAAAGGAATTTTTATTCCATTTGACAACGCCCATGAAGGCTCCGTTGTTGAGGGAATTGACGTTTATCCTGCAAAAAACATACGGCAAATAATAGACCATTTCATCGGTACTGCACCTATTGAGCCTGCTTTCAGGGAACTTGATGGCAGTGATTTTGACGGTGATGAGCTTGATTTCAGCGATGTTAAGGGTCAGGAAGATGCAAAACGTGCTTTGGAAATTGCGGCGGCAGGCGGTCACAACTGCCTGATGATAGGTCCTCCCGGCACCGGCAAATCAATGCTTGCCAAACGCCTTTCGTCAATACTACCTGAAATGACCTTTGACGAAGAAATGGAAACCACGAAAATATATTCGGTTGCCGGAAAGCTTCCGCCGAATACAAGAATTATCACAAAAAGACCTTTCCGTTCCCCTCACCACACTATTTCGGCACAGGGACTTACCGGCGGCGGTACATCGCCGAAACCGGGAGAAATCAGTCTTGCCCACAACGGATTGCTGTTTATGGACGAATTCCCCGAATTTGACAGGCGTGCAAAGGAATCTCTGCGCCAACCTCTTGAGGACGGCGTTATCACTATCACGAGAACGTCGGGAAGCGTAACTTATCCCTCAAATCTTATGGTGGTTGCGGCTATGAATCCATGCCCCTGCGGATATCTGGGTCATCCCACAAAGCAATGCACCTGCACCGATGCGGCGAAGAAACGGTATAACGATAAAATTTCAGGTCCTCTGCTTGACAGAATTGATATTCATATTGAGGTTCAGCCGGTGGAATATGATAAGCTTTCATCACGCCAGAAAGGCGAAACCAGTCAGGAAATAAGAAAAAGAGTAAATGCCGCTAGGGAAATTCAGCGCATTCGTTTTAATGGCACGTCCATAACATGCAACGCAAAAATGACCCCTGCCGCCACAAGAAAATACTGTATTCTGACAGATGATGCAAACACCCTGCTGAAGACAAGCTTTGAAAAAATGGGGCTTTCCGCAAGAGCATACGATAAAATTTTAAGGATAGCACGCACTATTGCCGACCTTGACAAAAGTGATAAAATAGAATTTGCACACATAGCCGAGGCTATACAGTACAGAAGCCTTGACAGAAAATACTGGAGGTAAGATTATGCTTGATTATATTAAGACTACTATGGAAAATCTTGAAAAAAACGGCATAAAGCCATATTATGCCGAAAGTCGTGAAGATGTTGTTCCGCTTATAAAAACGCTGATAAATAACGGCGAAAGCGTATCAAACGGCGGCTCTGAAACGCTGAAGCAGTGCAAGGTTTTTGATTTAATTAAAAACGGCGATTACGATTTCATTGACAGAACGGGTCTTGAAGGTGAGGAGTTAAGGCAGGCATATATAAGAGCCTATGGATGCGACACATATTTTTGTTCATCAAATGCAGTAACCCAGAGGGGCGAGCTTTACAATGTTGACGGCAACTCAAACCGTGTATCCTGTATAGTTTACGGTCCCCGGCAGGTAATTATGGTTGTAGGCAAAAATAAGATCGTACCCACAATTAACGATGCGGTGGAAAGAGTAAAAAAATGTGCCGCACCGCCAAACACGGTACGGCTTAATTTGGATACTCCATGCAGTAAAACAGGCAAATGCGTTTCACTCAGTAATGAAAATTCACTTATCTGTGACGGATGTGCAAGCAATAAAAGAGTATGCTGCAACTATGTTATATCCGCAAAACAGCGTCACAAAGACAGAATAAAAATAATAATCGTAAATGAAGATTTAGGATATTAATAATAAAACGGTTCAGGAAATCCTGGACCGTTTATCTTTTAAATTATTCGTTAGCCGGTTTGTAATCAAAGGAGGATGCGTTGTAGCCGAAATACTTTTCTACCAACGGTGTAAATGTATCTCCGTCACCGTAATCCTTGCTCTTTTGCTCACGAATTGCCTCATTAATGGAATCTTTCCATCCACTGTACTTGGCACAGGCGATAACATACTCAATAGTATCGAGCTCGCCCTTAAGAGTTACATAGTTATCGGTTTTTCCGCTTGGCATATAGCTAAACTCATCAGTAACTACTGCGTCTGCTTTTCCACTGTCAAGAGCGGCGAGAGCCTCGTCAATACTGTCCGACTGGGTAACCTTTTTGCATACAGATGATATCGCACTGTTTTCGTCAAAAGCTTTCTTTGCAATACTAGATACAATTACCACATTTGCCCCGTAAAAATCAGTATAAGCCTTAATCTTGCTGTTTTTGGAAGTTACGGTAATAACTCTGTTGGTAATAATAGGCTCGGTAAACGAATAGTCCTCATTAAATGTACCGTTGTTTTTACTTACTGCTCCCACAAGCAAAGCTGCAGAATATTCCTTATCCTTACTGTCAAAAAAGCCGCCGTCCTCTTCAAGGGTATAGCCTTCTTCAACCTTTTCAAATCTGTAATTCTCAAGCTCACCTTTTACGTCATCAAAAATATTCTTCCATAAATCAGCCTCAAAGCCGGTTGCTTTGCCGTTTTTGTCAACCTCAATAAAAGGCGCCGCATTTTCGGTATATCCTATGATAACGGTTTTGTCGCCGTACTTTTCGCCGTCTTTTGATGAACAGCCTGCAAAACACGAAGCAATAAACAGCGCGCAAAGAAGAAACACAACAATTTTTTTAGATAATTTCATAACATATCCTCCTGTAAAGGAAATCAACATATCATATTAATTTTATCTTATTATTCCAATAAAGTCAACACTTGACAGTTAAATAAAATTATTTTAATCTATAAGAATGAATTACAACAATGTTTATAAAGGAATTTTCCTTGAAAGACCTAACCGTTTTATTGCCCGATGCCTGATTAATGGGGAGGAAATAACGGTACACGTAAAGAACACAGGCAGATGCAGAGAAATATTAATTCCCGGCACAGAGGTCTATCTTGAAAAAAGCAGTAATCCCAACAGGAAAACACAGTTTGATTTAATCGCTGTAAAAAAAGGCGAAATTTTAATAAATATGGATTCTCAGTGTCCCAACATTGCGGCTAAGGAGTGGCTTGAAGAAGGACGCTGGCTTAAAAATCCCACGCTTATAAAGCCTGAATCAAAGTACGGAAATTCACGAATTGATTTTTATTTGGAAAATGAGAGTGAAAAAGCATTTGTTGAGGTTAAAGGTGTTACACTGGAGGAAAATGGCAGGGCAATGTTCCCCGATGCACCCACCGATAGAGGAACAAAGCATATAAACGAACTGATAAAGGCACACATCGAGGGATACAAAACGGCGGTGCTTTTTGTTATTCAGATGAAAGGTGTGAAAGAATTTACACCCAACATCACAACGGACAAAACTTTTGCCGAAGCTTTAAAAAAAGCAGATGAAAGCGGTGTTGAAATTCTTGCATACGATTGTATTGTAACTCCCGGTAGTATGCATATTGACAAAAAAATTCCCGTAATATTGTGATATTTTTAATAGTATGTATCATTGACATTAATATGTAATAGTATTAAAATATTTAAAAATAAATAAAGAGGTTAGAAAATGTTATCACTTGACAGAGTATATAAGGCTTCGCGGGTGCTCCAGGAAGTAATACGTGAAACAGATATGATTTACGCACCGAATATTAACAAGAATGCAAACGTATATTTAAAGACGGAAAATTTGCAGGTAACAGGCTCCTTTAAGGTAAGAGGCTCTTATTTTAAAATAAGCCAGTTATCCGATGAGGAAAAGGCAAAGGGGGTTATCGCCTGTTCAGCAGGAAATCACGCTCAGGGCGTTGCACTTGCAGCCACAAAAAACGGTATTAAATCCCTCATCTGTCTGCCTGACGGCGCACCTATCAGCAAGGTAGAGGCAACAAAACGCTACGGTGCACAAGTTTGCCTTGTTAAAGGCGTATATGACGACGCATACAAAAAAGCACTCCAGCTTAAAGAAGAAAAGGGATATTCCTTTATTCACCCCTTTGACGATGCGGATGTAATTGCCGGTCAGGGCACAATCGGACTTGAGATATTAAACCAGCTTCCTGACGCTGATGTGGTCGTTGTACCTATTGGCGGCGGTGGGCTTATTTCCGGCGTTGCATACACTATTAAACAGTTAAAGCCCACATGCCGTGTTTATGGCGTTCAGGCACAGGGTGCTCCGTCTATGCTTAAAAGTATGGACGACGGCGAAATTGAAACCCTTGACAATGTTAACACCATTGCCGACGGTATTGCGGTTAAAACTCCCGGAACTCTCACTTACGAGCTATGTGATAAATACGTTGACGGCATAATTACTGTCAGCGATGATGAAATTGCTCTTGCAATACTTACCTTGCTGGAACAGCAGAAGCTTATTGCAGAAGGTGCCGGCGCTGTTCCGGTAGCCGCCGTAATGAATGGCAAAATTCCCGATATTGAGGGCAAAAATGTATGCTGTCTTGTTTCCGGTGGTAATATTGACGTTACAATTTTGTCAAGAGTTATTGAAAGAGGACTTAAAATGGGCGGCAGAACTGCTGATATCAGGATTGCCTTGTCCGACAGACCGGGCCAGCTTTCCGGCGTAAGCCGTATAATTGCCGAGCAAGGTGCAAACGTAGTATCGGTTAACTACGACTCTACTGACCTTGATATGAACATCACTGACTGTTATCTTAACATCGGCGTTGAAACAAGAGATTTTGAACACATCGTATCTATAAAGCAAGCCCTTAAAGACGCAGGCTTTGTAGTATGCGGATAAGACAATAAAGAATAATCTGAAAGGAAAATTTTATGGAATATGTAGCAACAAACAATGCACCGGGTGCAATCGGACCTTATTCACAGGCTGTTAAGGCTAACGGATTTTTATTCACCTCCGGTCAAATTGCAATTAACCCTGCAACAAATACAATTGAGGCAAAAACAATAGAAGAACAGACCACACAGGTTTGCGAAAACCTCAAAGCCGTTGTTGAAGCAGCAGGAACATCCATGAACAAAGTTGTAAAAACAGTATGTTTTCTTGCCGATATAAATGATTTTGCAAAATTCAACGAAATTTACGGGACATATTTTACAGGAAAGCCGGCGCGCTCCTGCGTTGCGGTAAAAGACCTGCCTAAAGGCGTTTTGTGCGAGGTTGAGGTTATAGCAGAGCTGTAAAAAGCAATGTAAACTTCGGTTGCGCTGCAAAATGCAAACTAAAATATATTGTTATTCTGTCTGCGATATGATAATATCTGATTGAAATAACAAACCGAAAGGAAAGCTATTATGGATTTAATTACTGCGAACAGATTACAGCAATTAAGAAAAATGAACGGATACAGCCAGGACGTGCTGGCAGAAAAATTAGGTATAAGCCGTCAGGCAATATCAAAATGGGAAAGAGCGGAATCCTCACCCGACACGGATAATCTTATCGCCCTTGCAAAGCTTTACGGTATGACGCTTGACGATTTGCTCAACACATCGGCGGATGTTGTTAAGGTTCAGACAGCCCCGAACAAGAAAAAGGATTTTAAAGGCAAGGCAAAGTCCCTTCTGTCAAAGGCAAACGATTTCGGAATTTATCCAAAAACTGCTTTGGCTATGCTTAAATTTCCTTTCCCGATCATCGTAACGATTATATATGTAGCACTGTCAATGATTTTTAAAATCTGGCATCCGCTTTGGATAATCTTCTTAACAATACCTTTGTATTATCATTTTGCGATAGCCTGTAAGGCAAATAACAAAAAGATGTTTAAGGCTCTGCTTCCTATACCGGAAGCAATTGTAATAGTATATTTAATCCTCAGCTTTGCAACGCAGGCTTGGGCATACACTTGGACGCTGTTTTTGATAATACCGATTTACTATTGGATTGTCATCGCGTTTACAAAAAAGTAAATACATAGCAAAAGAGGCTGTTTTTACAGCCTCTTTTATCTTATCAATATAAATAATTTGTGTGGGAGATGAGCTTGCCGTTTTTATAGTAGGTACGGGGTACACGGCGTGCCACACGGCAGGGCAGTTCATAATTAAATGAATATGCTTCTCCGGCCACCTGCTCCATTGACAATTCTGCGTCGTTTTGTCTGCCTAAAAGAACAACAGGGGTTTCTACCCGGACATCGTCAATATCACTAACATCAACCATAAACTGATCCATACAAACTCTGCCTAAAATAGGAGCATATTTGCCGTTGATAATTACTTTGCCCTTATTTGAAAGGCATCTGGGATAGCCGTCGGCATAACCCACGGGAATAGTGGCAACCTTTGTGGGTTTGTCGGTTTTATATGTACCGCCGTAGGAAATTTCCCTGCCCGGTTCAAGAGTTTTAATATGAGAAACGTGGGTAAGCCATGTCATAGCAGGTTTGATGCTAAGCAGGCTCTTGTCCACCTCTTCCGAGGGATAAAGTCCGTAGGTGATAATGCCCATACGGCACATATCAAAATACTCATCAAAATTCATAATGCCTGCGGAATTATTCAAATGCTTAATAGGTATTTCAATACCTCTGTCGGCAAGCATTGATACAAACTGTTTATATCTTTCACGCTGTGCTTTTGCCTTTGTCAAATCGCTTTCGTCAGCGGTGGCAAAGTGAGAGAAAATTCCCTCTGCATAAATTCCGGGGAGAGAGCATATTTCCTTACATATATCTGCACTCTCCTGTGTAATCTGAAAGCCTATTCTGCTCATTCCCGTATCAATACAAAAATGGAAAGGAATATTCTTTTTCTGTTTAACCGCCTCATCAGACAATGCCTTTGCGGCTTCCATAGAAAAAATCGGAATACGCACATCATATTTTACAACAGTTTCATATACATTTGGAGATACGTAACCAAGAATTAAAACAGGTGTTTTTATGCCTGCTTTTTTTAATTCAACCGCTTCCTCAATACATGCCACTCCAAAGAAGTCGCACTTGTCGTCAAGGAATTTTCCAAGTTCAACTGCGCCGTGACCGTAAGCGTCTGCCTTTATAACACCGAGAATTTTTACATTTTTCGGCAGTTTTGCACGCACGCTGTTATAGTTATATTCAACAGCGTCAAGGTCAACCGCCGCCTGCGTTCTGAAATACATTATTTTATCACCTCTGCAATGGGAACAGTTTTAATATCATTTTTGATAAAAGCTTTATTGAGTGACTTAACAAATTCAAGGGCTTTTACACCGTCGCCGTGAACGCATACAGAATGTGCATCCACCGTAATTTCTTCGCCTGTGTATGCGGTAACCTTTGAGAATTTAACCATTTTGATTACTCTTGATATAGCCTCGTTCTCGTCGGTTATCATTGCGCCGTCAAGTCCCCTTTTTCGCAGAGTTCCGTCAGCTTCGTACGCTCTGTCTGCAAAGACTTCTCCTGCATAAGCAATGCCCTCCTCTTTTGCGGCATCAATCATTTTGGAACCAGAAAGCGCTAAAAGAATAAGACTGCTATCAAAATCCTTAATTGCCTTTACAATTGCCCTGGCAAGAGCAAAATCCTTTGCTGCCATATTGTACATAGCACCGTGGGGCTTAACGTGTTGCAAATCAATCCCTTTTACATTTGCAAAAGCATAAAGCGCATCAAGCTGATACAGAGTATAATCATATACCTGTGCCGGCGTAACGTCCATATTTGTTCTACCGAAATTATCCTTATCGGGATATCCAGGATGGACACCTGCTGCCGTATTAAAACGTTTGCACAAATCAATAGTGCTGTTCATTATTTTACTGTCTCCGGCGTGAAAACCGCAGGCAATATTTGCACTGGTAACAAGGGGTATTATTTCTTTATCAAAAGCCGCTCCCTCGCCCAAGTCGGAATTCAAATCAATTTTATACATAAAATTTCCTTTAAAATCAGTATTTAAGCTGTGTATTTTTAATATCAGTAATGAACATATGACCCGGTGAATGAGTAATTGCAATATCAGGCTTTGTTGACATAACAACATTTTGCGGAGTAACGCCGCAGGGCCAAAAAACAGGCACTTCGCCGGGATTTATAGTAACACTATCGCCGTAATCAGGATCTGTCACATCACTGATACCTATTGCTTCGGGATAGCCGATTTGTATAGGCGCACCGTGAACTCTCGGCATTGCAGCAGTAACATTAACCGCTTTTACCACCAAGTCGTGCGGTATGGGACGCATGGAAACTACCATATGTCCATGGAACATACCTGCACTGTTAAGCTCAATATTTGTGTTGAACATAGGAACATTCCTGCCCTCTTCAATATGGCGCACGGGAATCTGCGCCTGAAGCAGTTCAGCCTCAAAGGAAAAAGAGCATCCTATCAAAAAGTACACAAAATCTTCTTGCCACAAATCGCTTATATCAGTAACCTCTTTTTCAAGGACACCGTTTTTCCATATTCTGTATTTCGGAAAATCAGTGCAAATATCACCTTTTTCAGCCATGGCTTTAATTTCTCTGCTGCCTGCATCGCCCACTTCTAGAATAGGACAGGGCTTTGGATTTCGCATACAGAAAAGCAGAAAATCAAATGCATATTTTTTAGGAAGAATACACAGATTTGCCTGGGCGTATCCGTTACACATACCCGAAGTCTGTCCTGTAATTTTTCCCTGTCTTATAAGTTCCTTAACCTGCTGAGGATGCATATTTGAATAATCCATAAATTCCTCCAAAATAAGCAAGCCGTTTTAAGCTTATGCAAATTTATAAAAAAGTTTATCAAAATATTTCTGCTGTTTTTTTGCCGCCTTTTCCGCCTCTTTGGCAGTTACCCTGACAAAAGTAATCTTACTGCCGGGTTTAGCCTGCGCCAACAGAGGCAAATCCGCAGATATCACCGTAGCGGCTTTAGCATAACCGCCGGTAGTCTGATGATCCGCCATAAGAATAATAGGTTTTCCGTTTTTCGGTATCTGCACCGAACCAAAAGCAATAGCGTTTGATATTATATCCATACCGCTTTTGCCCTCAAGGGTGGGTCCATCAAGGCGTATACCCATTCTGTCGGACTCGTTTGTAACAGTATACTGCGCCGAAAAGAAAGTTTTCATATCCTTTTCGGTAAACATATAATCTTCCGGTCCGGCAACGGCTCGCACCTTAATTTCATCATCATAATGAAAAGGCTCTGTAAATCTTTTTTCAATATCATCAACAGGCAGATTGTACTTGTCTGTTTCAATAATATCTCCGTCTTTTAAAGTTCTGCCAAAGTAACCGCCTATTGAAGATTTTAAGTTTGTAGAACGGCTTTTCATCACAAAAGGCACATTAATACCGCCGCTGACAGCAAGGTAACAGCGCATACCGTTTTTGCAGTATTCTGTTTTAAGAACGTCGCCGGCCTTAACAAAATATGCCCGGTTGGTATCAATGCCTTTTTCGTTAATTTTCGGAGAAAAATCACCGCCGGACAAAGCAACAACATAATCCTTTGTAAACTCAACTGTGATACCCATAACAGTCATTTCAATAACAGCACAGTTCAGACAGTTGCCTACTAACAGATTTGCCGTCTGCATAGAAAATGCATCCATTGCACCGTTTTGGGAAAATCCGTTTTTCATCACACCGAACCTGCCCTTGTCCTGTATCGTTGAAAGAAGACCTGAGGAAATAACTTTAATACTCAAAGCATTACCTCCTCTGTTTCAATGATATAGTTTCCGACACTGACAAGCTTTTCTATGCGCTGATATTCTTCATAATCTATCTCGTAAAATCTTATGTAATCCCCTGCTTTATAGAGAATAGGGTTTTCTTTTGTTTTGTCGTAAACCTTCACGGGAGTTTTTCCTATAAGCCGCCATCCGCCCGGAGAGGCTACAGGGTATATGCCCGTCTGTTCGCCGCCGATACCCACTGCGCCCTCAAAAATTTCAAGCCTCGGCTCTTCAAGACGAGGAGTAACGATACGGCTGTCCATACCGCCTAAATAGGCAAATCCCGGAAGAAATCCCAGCATATAAATAAGATAATCACAGGAGGTATGTATATCAATTACCTGCTGCCTGTTAAGCCCTGTATGAGCACAAACGCTGTCCATATCAAGGGCAAATTTTTCATCATAGCAAACAGGAATTTTATAGAGAAGCGATGGTCTGCTTTTCCCTTTTTTAATGGATTTAATAATACCGTTAAGCTTTTTTACAAGACGTTTTGACGAAGTAACGCAGGGATCATAAAACACCGTAAGGCAATTAAAGGCAGGCACAAGTTCCACCACACCCTTAATATTTTTTTTGCTTATTATATCAGCCAAAGCTGTAACGCAGTCGTTAACCTCTTTGCTTATTTCATTTTTAAATTGAACAGTAACCGCGCAGTCGCCGTTTTGTAAAAATGAGTATATCATCTTGTGAAAAATCCTTTTTTCAGCGTATTGTCAAACCAGGCGCCTGTTTTATCCTCAACAACACGAGGATATTCAATAAGTGCGCCCATCATATCCACCAAAGGAAGATTTATATTTTTACCGATACCGTCAATATATGGTCTCGGCTTTCCGTACATATCAAGCATACCTGCACCTGCGGCGGCGTCCATTGCCGTTGCCTCCTCCTCGGAGGTATGGAACAGACTCGTATCGCCCAGAATAAATGCAGTTGCCGCCATAAGAGCATTACATCCCCAATCGGAAACAGTGGCGGTAATGATATTGTCCGCAGCGGTATCGGCAAGAATTCCGTAGCCTGTACCGGCCTTACAGCCGCCTACCTCGGCGTAAGGAATATACTGACGGATATGGTCTTCAATAGCTGCCATACCGATTTCATTGCCTAAATCACCGATGGACAAATTATATACGCCCAGTTCCTGACACCTTTTAAACAAAACATCATATTTTGCTTCAACAGTTGTGGTGTTTACGCCAACAGCGTTATGATAGTGGCCGTTTTTATTTCTGCCCGGCGCTTCATTTGTGATAACTGCACAGGGTAAACCGTGGGACAAAATCTCATTAGTCTGCGCCTGAGCCTGATCAAGATGTTTTGTAAATTCAACAACACAGACGGTATTTTCGCCAATGTCATCCAAATCATCGGTAATATTAAAATCAAGCACATTGCTCATAGCCTTTATAGCTTTACTGCATTGTGATGGAACAAGCATAACCGGCTTTGCCTTAAAGGCTCTCATTAGAAAACGTGCCAGAAGTATTGATGATATGATACCGTCGGTTTCTGCCTCCTCCCAGGGAAGAAGCACAAAACCTGTTAAAATAAACACTTTTTCGCCGGCCTTTACATTTTTAACAAGACCCTTTGCGGCGTGTGTTGAAAGAGGCTCACCGGTAAATTCCTTGGCTCCTTCGTAAAGAATACGGCAAACGCCGTATCCTCTGGGGTCAAGATTCATAAGATTGTCAAGATTGTAACCCACATTAAGCAGTGTTAATTCTTCTCTGTTCATACTGATTTTCTCCTGTTATCTGCACTGCTCCTCAAAATCTTTTACAAGAGCGTCCTGAATGGTTTTGAGCATTTCGGGAGCTTTACCGCCGACAGGTTTGCCGTCAACAGTTTTAACAGGAATGCAGAAAGAACCTGTTGAATGAACAACTATCTCATCGGCGTTCATAAGCTCATCAAGAGTATAATCCCTTTCCTCAACGCCGAATCCCAGTTTTTCTGCAAAAGCAAGAAGCCTTAATCTTGCAGTGCCGGGAAGAACCTTATCATCAAGCTGATGAGTAATAACCTTGCCGTCCTTAAAGATAGATACGTTTGAGTGAGCGCACTCAGTAACAATATCTCCGCGGTGGAAAACAGCTTCCCCGCAGCCTGCTCTGTCTGCTGCAGTGGCCGCAAGACAGGAGGGAATAAGATTAAGCGTTTTACAGTTGCAATAATAAAATCTCTTATCCTCATATGTAATAACATCAATAGGCTTATATGTATCTGCAACAGGGCTTGGAGTAAGGGTAATCCAAAGATTTGCCTTAATATCTTCTGTATAAATATGACTTCTCAGCCCCGAACCTCTTGTAACCTGCATATATACAAACTGGTCGCCGTCGTCAACTTTAAGAACTAACTCGGTAAGGAGCTTTTCAAGCTCACTTCTTTCAATAGGCATATTGATATCCAGTATTTTTGCACTGTTATAAAATCTGTCAAGATGTGCCTTCATATCAAAAATTTTGTGATTATGAGCATATGTTGCGTCATAAATTCCGTCGCCGAACCAACATACTCTGTCCAGCATAGGTATTTTCATTTCTTCAATTAAACCGTATTCTCCGTTATAATATCCCAAGTTTTTCATAAATCCGCCTCCTGAATAGATATACAAAAATCGGCAAAGGTGTTATTTAAGACTCCTTTGCCTACCAGTCTATTTTAATACTATTATATTAAAATGTAAATATTTAATTTTATATTTTTTCTGATAATTACAATTTTATTATTAAATCAGGTGCACAAAAGTCTATTAACTTTAATAAAAACGCACCGCATACACAATGTATGCGGTGCTGAAATGCTTATCGCAATATATTAATTACTCTGCGTCAGGTGCATAGTAATCAACAAGCTTAGTAAGCTTATTATATTTTTCAATAGAATTATCTGCTGCGATTGCAAACAATTTCTCTGCCTTGCCAGGGAATGCTCTCTTAAGTGCAGAATATCTTGTTTCGCCCTCAATGAACTCAACATAATCGGCAGTAGGAGCCTTTGCATCAGTTGAGAACTGATTTTTTCCTTCCTAAATAAGAGCAGGATTGCAACGGAACAAGTTCCAGTAACCTGCTGCAACAGCCTTCTTCTGCTCTGCCTGGTTAAACGGCATCTTGATACCGTGGTTGATACAAGGTGCATAGCAAATGATAAGTGAAGGACCGTTGTAAGCAGCTGCTTCCTGGAATGCCTTTAAGCACTGTGCAGCATTTGCGCCCATAGCAACCTGTGCAACGTAAACATAACCGTAAGACATAGCAATCTGTGCAAGGTCTTTCTTCTTAACAACCTTACCTGAAGCAGCAAATTTAGCAACTGCGCCAGTAGGAGTAGCCTTTGATGCCTGTCCGCCTGTGTTGGAGTAAACCTCTGTATCAAATACAACGATATTTACATCTTCGTTAGAAGCAATTACGTGGTCAAGACCGCCGAAGCCAATATCATAAGCCCAGCCGTCACCGCCAAAGATAAACTGATACTTCT
>CAYXLH010000027.1:0-22972 GCA_964465835.1 uncultured Bacteroides sp.
TTTCAAGATTACAAACTTTTATCACTTTTTCTCAGACTCCTTTCCATAATTTTAATCAGTATTGTTATAAATACTACAAGCACAATGTAGATGAGAGCCATAACAATATAAGGAACCATAAATTCATAATTGTTTGAACCGATACGGCTGAATGCAACATAAAGGTCCATTGCGCCGACAAAACTTACAACCGATGTTTCCTTAATAAGGGCAATAAATTCATTGCCAAGGGTGGGAAGAATATTTTTTACCGCCTGGGGGATAACAATTTTCATCATTGTTGTTCCGTAACTCAGACCAACGCTTCTTCCGCCTTCCATCTGACCCGGATCAACAGACAAGATACCACTTCGCATAATTTCAGATATGTATGCAGCCGAGTTTAATCCAAATACACAAACGGCAACAGTTACGCTCTTCATTTGCAAATCAAAAATTGGAAGAAATACATAGTAAAACAAAAGCAGCTGAACAACAACCGGTGTGCCTCTGAAAAAGCCGACATACACACTGCCCATCCATTTTAGAACAGCGATAATGCCTTTCTTTTTAGGCAGAACCTGTACGGTTGCAATAATTGTTCCGATAATAATTCCGATTATAAGACCGGATATTGCAATAATCAATGTGTTCTGAAGACCTGTCAGAACTTCCTGATAGCCTCCCTGATTTTTGAAAATATCCCAGAATACTTCAAACTTTTTTTCAAAATTCATATTAATTACCATAGCTTTACAGGCTGCAAATAGTTTATTAAAAACCATTAACACCTTTTGCAGCCTATAAGGCGTTAATGGTAATTACAACCATCTCAAAATTATGCTGTTGGCAAATTTTGAGGGCAATATAATGTATTGGTGTGATTTTTCACACTAATATCCTTCTGTCAAAAAATACCCCACTTGCAGAAATCAAGTGAGGTATTGTGTTGATAATTTAAGCTACTGCGTTGATTGCATTAACAATAGCAGTTGCAGGAGCAGCGTCAATGATAACATATTCAACATTACCATTAATTAAATCCTGAACAGCAAGAGAACCGCTGTCATAGCCCTGGAATTTAGCTTTAAGGCCTGTGAAACCAAAGCCGTCTTCGCCTTTATCAAGGTCACCTTCAACATAAGTCTGACCTGTTGTGCCGTTTTGACCGCCGATTTTTACAGAAGCGTCAAGTGTATTTAAAATTGCTTCAACATCTTCCTTTGTTTTGCAGTTGTCAAATTTTGTATCGTCGCCCTTAACAATCAGTTTCTGTGAAGCTGAATAGTAAGAATCTGCAAAATTTACCTGCTTAGCACGGGTTGCATCTACTGTAAGACCTGCGGCTGCAAGATCAGCCTTTCCGTTTTGAACAGATGTTACAACTGCGTCAAACTTCATATCCTTGATAACAAGCTCTTTGCCGAGTTTTTCTGCAAGACCTTTAACGATTTCCATATCAATTCCGTAGAAGCTGTCACCCTTTTTATATTCAAAAGGCTCAAACTCTGCGTTTGTTGCAACAACAAGCTGGTCTTTTGATGAATCTTCCTTTGCAGATGCTACGGCAACAGGCTCGCCGTCGCCAAAGAAATGGTTGCAGATTTCGTCAAGCTGTCCGTTTTCCTTGATTTCCTTGATGTAATCGTTTGCGGATTTAAGAAGCTCCTCATCTGATTTGTTTACGCCAAGGGCATATTCCTCATCGGTAAGGTCAATGTCAATTACCTTAACCTTTGCAGTTTCCTGAGCAGCTGTGGTATCGCTTGTGTCAGCGGTATTATCACCTGAATTGCTGCAAGCCGCAAAGCCGAAGCATACTGTCAGCACAGCTAAAAGAACGCATAAAATTTTCTTCATTGTCTTCATTTTTCTGTCTCCTTAATAAATATTCATAAATTATACATATAAATGTATAGACATAAAATACCACAATCTAAGAGTATTGTCAATTAAATGAATAAAATATTTTAAATTATACACAAAATGAATATTTATTCTGTTTTTGCTTTTTTACTTTTCTTAAAGCTCAGCGCCCTTAAAGAGTTGAGAATTGCAATTAATGCAACGCCCACATCGCCGAATACGGCAAGCCACATAGGTACTTCACGGTTGAGAAATACTACAAGTACAAGAATAACTGCTTTAACAAGCAGGGAGAAAATTATGTTTTCCCTTGCAAGGCGAAGCGTTTTGCGTGCAATGCGTATTCCTTTTGGAATTTTTGAAAGAGAATCGCCCATAATTACCATATCTGCTGCCTCAATTGCAACGTCGGAACCGATGCCTCCCATAGCTATACCTAAATCTGCACATGAAAGTACTGGGGCGTCGTTTATTCCATCGCCGGTGTAAAATACAAATTCTCCGTCTTTTTTTAGCTCGTTTATTTTTGTCACCTTTTCATCAGGCAGTAATTTTGAATAATAAATATCAATTCCGGCTTTTTGAGAAATATCCTTTGCAATTTCCTCACGGTCGCCGGTGAGCATAACTTTCTTTTTAACGCCGAGGGTTGTCATTTCGGCAAGGGCTTCTTTGGAGTCTACTTTAATAATGTCGGCAAATACAATGTCGCCTAAAAATTCCTCGTCAGTGCAGCAGTAAATAGCTGTTCCTATAAGGCTTGTTTCCTCAAAATCAACGCCGATCTTTTTCATTAGCTTTTCGTTGCCTGCGTAGTATTTTACACCGTCAACAACTGCGCTGACACCCATTCCTGCATAGTTTTTAGCGTCGGTAATTTCTGCGTCGTCTGCAAATTTCCCGAAAGCAAGACTGATTGATTTAGCAATAGGATGAGTGGAATATTTTTCACAGGCTGCAATAATTCTCAGCAGTTCGTGGTGTTCCTTTTTATCTTTGCAGTGGCAGTGTTTGCACTCGCACCTTACAAATTCAAATTTACCGCTGGTGATTGTCCCTGTTTTGTCAAATACGCCTGTGCTGCATCTGTCAAGCATTTCAAGATAATTTGACCCCTTTACAAGTATACCTTCTTTTGAACAGGCGCCCAGACCGCCGAAAAAGCAAAGCGGTACGGAGATTACTATTGCGCAGGGACAGCTTACTACAAGAGCGGAAAGTCCTCTGTAAATCCATTCTCTCCATTCGCCGCCTAAAAACAAGGGGGGAATAAGAATTACAAGCAGTGCAAGCAGGCATACCAACGGAGTGTAAATTTTTGCAAAACGTGTAATAAAATGCTCCGCTGTTGACTTTTTGTTGCTTTCGTCCTGGAGCATTGAAAGTATTTTCGCCACGGTGGATTCGCTGTAAGCCTTGGTTACTTTGATTGTCAGTGCGCCGTCAATATTGACAGAGCCTGAAAGCACTTCGTCGCCCTCGGTTTTTGATACCGGTATGGATTCGCCGGTAAGGGCGGTCATATCAACCTCTGCGCAGCCTTTTGTAATTATGCCGTCAAGGTGAATTTTCTCCCCGGGTTTAACTACTATCAAATCGCCCGGCACCACTTCATCCGGCGAAACGGCAGTTATGTCATCGTCTTTATATACATTTACGATATCAGGCTTTTTTTCAAGCATTTCAGTGATGGAACGCTTGCTTTTTGCCACGGCAAGACCCTGTAAAAACTCGCCGATTGTGAAAAGAAGCATTACGGCGCAGCCCTCGCTGTATTCCTTAATGACAAAAGCGCCTAATGACGCTACGGTCATCAAAAAGTTCTCGTCAAAAAATGAGCCGTGGAGAAGTCCTTCAACTGCCTCTTTTACCACCTTGAATCCCACTATGATATAGGAGATGCCGAAGCAGATAAGATACACGTATTCAGGTACGCTGGTAAATTCCGACATAATCCAGCCGGCGGCAAAAAGTATTCCGGCGGATATAATTTTAAATGCAAACTCTTTTTTGTTTACGTTTTCGTGATTGTGTTCGTGAGAGCATCCGCAGTTTGAGTGATTATGTTCACTATGACAGGAACAGCTTTCATTTTCACAATGTGAGTGCTTATGATTTTCTGACATATTTTTTATCCTTTCACAGTATTATTCTTCAATATGCTGAACAGCGCAGTCCACTATTGTTTTTACATGGTCGTCGGAAAGAGAGTATATCATACTTTTTCCGTTACGTCTGTATTTTACAAGATGATTTTGCTTTAAAATTCTGAGCTGATGCGATACTGCCGTCTGCGATACGCCTATTTTTTCAACTATTTCCGATACGCATAAATCGCCGTCAAACAGTGCACAGAGTATTTTTATCCTTGTAGAATCGGAAAAAACCTTGAACAAATCAGCCAAATCATACATTATTTCTTCATTCATAACATCACCTCTCACAATGAAAATATGCACATTTGTTCATATGAGATTATATGACTGTGTTATCAATTTGTCAAGTATTTTATAAATTTTTTTAAAAAGTATTGGCGTTCCTGTAATTATGTGTTACAATTATTATGTTAAACCGAGATACGAATTTCTGTTTTTGAGAGGTTATTATGAAGAAAACAGGTATATCAACCGCCGTATTTGGTACGGTGTTTAATTTTGCTCTGTTTTTAGTAAAGCTGTATATCGGCATTAGCTCAAATTCTCTGACGGTTTACTGCGACGCCATTAATAATTTAGGCGATGCTTTTGCCTGTCTTGTGGCGCTTATAGGATTTATCATAGCGTCAAAGCTTGATGAACGGCGCAGCAGCAGAGCACAAAGTCTTTGTACTTTTGTAATAAGCACGGTTATTGCAGTAACCGGATGTTATTTTGTGTATAACGGCCTTGAAAGAATTATGTATCCGCTGCCGGTTTCCTATTCGGCGCAGTATGCGCTGGTTATCGGGATAACTGTCGGAGCAAAGGTGCTGATGGGATTGGTTTACATAATTATGAATAAAAAACAACCGTCCCCTGTGCTTAAAGCGCTGATACTTGACAGCTTTCTTGATTGTGCAATCACTGTTTGTTCATTAATGAGTCTGTTTCTCATTACGAAAATCAATTTTGCAGCTGACGGAGTATTTGCAGTAATCACAGGTCTTGCTGTAACTGTGTCAGCGGTTAAAAACATAGTAAGGGAATCAAAATATTTAATTAACGGGTGAGGCGTATGAAAACAAAAACAAAAGACAAAAAAAAGATAGGAAGGCGTATTTTGAAAATTCTGCTTATTGTTTTATTGATTATTGCAATACTTATGGGAATTGCCGCAGTTGTAAATGTTATCGGTGTAAAGTCAAACAAAAATTTTGCGTCCGAGGTGGGTAAAACCGAGTATGAAAGCCAGCTTGTGCCGGAGCTTGACGAGCAAAACGGATATTACACCTTTACGACCGATAGAAATTTTAAAATTATGCAGCTTACCGATGTGCATATTGGCGGCGGATTTATGAGCATTAAAAAAGATAATATGGCTATCAATGCCGTTGCCGCAATGGTTAAAGAGGAAAAGCCCGACCTTGTAATCGTAACAGGCGATATTGCTTATCCTGTACCTTTCCAGGCAGGCACTTTTAATAATAAGTCCGGAGCGGAGATTTTTGCAGGACTTATGGAAACACTGGGTGTTTACTGGGCGCCCGTATACGGCAATCACGATACGGAGGCATATTCATATTATAATCGTGAGGAAATATCTGAACTTTATTCAAATAAAGATAAATATCCCCACTGCCTTTTCCAGTCCGGCGATAAAGATATTTACGGATGGGGCAACTATGTTATAAATGTTAAAAACACAAAGGGCGAAATTACACAGAGTCTTTATATGTTTGATTCAAACGCATACCTTAAAGATGGAATTATCGGTGGTATGACCTGGGATTATGACTGCGTTCACAAAGACCAGATTGAGTGGTATGAAAAGAGCCTTGCCAAAATCACAGAGCAAAACGGCGGTGTTCAACCAAAATCAATGGCATTTTTCCATATTGCACCAAAAGAAATGCGTGACGCTTATTATGAGTACAGGGATAACGGTTATAAGGACACTGAGGATATAAAATACATTTACGGCAAAATGGGTGAAAAAGGAAAAGTAATTTACTCCAGTGAGAAAAATTACGGACTTGTTGACAGCTTTATTGAAAACGGTTCAACCCAGGGCGTATTCTTCGGTCACGACCATCTTAACAGTATGTCTATTCTCTATAAGGGAATCCGCCTTACATATGGATATTCGGTGGATTATCTTGCATACAGCGGTATTTCCAAATATGGCTCCCAGCGCGGATGCTCAATAATTAATGTTTCTCCTGACGGTCATTTTGACTGTTATCTGGAAAACTATTATCAGGATAAATACCAGACTGTAAATCCGAAGGAGGACGTTACAATGGATGATATGTACACTCCGGAGGAAAGAGGAGTAGAATAATTGTTGACAAAATCAAAAAACTGTATATAATATAGTAAAACATAGTATTTCAGGGCGGGGTGAAATTCCCCACCGGCAGTAAAGTCTGCGACCTGTTCAGTTCGTCTGAACGGCTGATACGGTGAAATTCCGTAACCGACGGTTAAAGTCCGGATGGGAGAAATATATAATATCTTTTATTTGCATACCTTTCGCATATTATTTGGTATTACTGCCCTGACATTTTATGTCGGGGCTTTCTCTTTTTCTGAAAGATTAGTTAATATTATTAAGAATAAGGAGAGAAAAAACTATGTCAAAAAACAATCCATCATTAAGCAAAACACGCATAATCACAGGCACGGCGATGCTTACCGCAGTGGGAGTGGTGCTTCAGTATCTTGAAATATCAATTCCCATTGTGCCAAGTTTTATAAAGCTTGATTTTTCCGATTTGCCGGAACTTATCGGCGCATTTGCCTACGGCCCCGTGGCGGGAATAATTATCTGCTTCCTGCGCAATCTTATTCATATGCTTGTAAGCCAGAGCGGATTTGTGGGAGAGCTTTCAAACTTTATTTTAGGTGCAGTTTTTGCGGGCGTTGCAGGACTTATTTATAAACACAAAAAAACAAAAGGGAACGCACTTATTGCCGGTACTGTGGGCGCACTGGCAATGGCGGCTGTAAGCTGGTTTTCAAACTATTTTATAATTTATCCGCTTTATTACAGCGTTCTGGGCTTCCCCGAGGAAGCTGTCCTGGCAATGTATCAGGCAATTTTGCCAAAGGTAAAAAGCATTGCACAAGCCCTTGCTATTTTCAACGTGCCGTTTACATTGATTAAGGGACTTATCAGTGTTGTGCTGAGTATGGTAATATATAAGCCATTGTCTCCGTTGCTTCACGGAAAACAAAAATAAAATAATACTTGACATTTTTATTTTATATTATATAATATGTGTAAGTAAGATTAGTAAACCAAAGTGAGGTGGGCCAAGCGGTCCGCTTCTTTTTATTACTGCGGAGGTGTTTTATTGGCAAAGAAGAACACAGTTGCAAAGGTTGAGGAAATCGTAAAGCCTTTTGCAGAGGAGCTTGGTTTAAAAATATGGGATGTGCGCTTTGCAAAAGAGGGAAGTGAAAAATATCTCAGGATTTTTATTGATAAAGAGGACGGCGTGTCTATTGACGACTGCGTTAATCTTACCCACGCTATATCAAGGCCTCTTGACGATGCAGACCCGATACCCGAAAGCTATATGCTTGAGGTCAGCTCTCCCGGTATTGAAAGAGAACTTACAAGGGACGAACATTTTGAAAGCTGTATGGATAAGGCAGTTATGCTCAGAACCATACGACCGATAGATTCTGCCCGTGATTTCAGTGGAACTCTTACAGGATATGAAAACAAAATCATTACGGTTACAATGGCTGACGGCAGTAACCTTCAGATTGATAAAAAAGACGTTGCCTATGTCAAACTTGACGATTTTGATGACGCCTGGAACAAATCTGAAATGTAAAACGAAAGGATGATAGGAAAATGAATAAGGAATTTTTTGAAGCTGTAAAAATGCTTGAGCAGGAAAAGGGATTGTCCGCAGATTTTCTGTACGACAAGATTGCAACCGCCATTATTACTGCGGCAAAGCACGATTTTAACGGCAAGGACATAGTTCACTGCGATATTGATCCCGAAAAACAGAAAATAAAAGTTTATGTTACAAAAAATGTAGTTGAGGAAATTGAGGACCCTGATACCGACCTTACCCTTGAACAAGCGCAGGCAATCAGAAAAACCGCCGCAGTTGGCAAGACAATCAATATTCCTCTTAAAACAAAGGATTTCGGCAGAGTAGTTGCCCAGACAGCAAAGCATGTTATCCGTCAGGGTATTAAAGAGGCTGAAAGAGGACGTTTGCTTGAAGAATTTCAAAGCAAAAATCAGGAGCTTCTGTCAGCTAAAATCACACAGATTGACCCGCTTACAGGCAATGCAACAGTTGAAATCGGCAAAAACGAGGCAATTCTCCCTAAATCAGAACAGGTTCCCGGAGAAAATCTCAGAGTAGACAGTTTAACAAAAATATTTGTAGTTGATGTAAAAGAAAGCGGAAAGGGGCCGAAAATTATGATTTCAAGAACACATCCCGGACTTGTACGCAGACTGTTTGAGTCTGAAGTGCCCGAAATATTTGACGGTGTTATAGAGATTAAGTCCGTATCACGTGAGGCAGGCTCCCGTACAAAAATTGCCGTTGAATCAAAGGACGAAAATGTTGATCCTGTAGGCGCTTGTATAGGCCCTAAGGGTCAGAGAGTATCCACTATTGTAGAAGCGTTGGGCGGAGAAAAAATTGATATTGCAAAATACAGTGAAAAGCCCGAAGAATTTATTGCAGCGGCTCTTGCTCCGGCAGATGTATGCTCCGTTGAAATTCTTGATGAGCAGGCAAAATCCTGCCGTGCTACCGTTCCCGACGACCAGCTTTCTCTTGCAATCGGCAACAAGGGACAGAATGTTCGCCTTGCCGCTAAGCTTACCGGCTGGAAAATTGATATTAAGCCAGAATCCGGCTTCTACGAGGGATAATACATTATCAGAAATCAGGTGATTTAATGAAAGCAAAAAAAGTACCGATGAGAAAATGCACAGGCTGCGGAGAAATGTTTGACAAACGCACTCTGGTACGCGTTGTAAAAAGTCCTGACGGTGAAATAAGCCTTGACCTTACAGGCAAAAAATCCGGCAGAGGCGCTTATGTTTGCAAAAATATTGACTGCCTGAAAAAAGCAAGAAAAAAGCGTGCTCTTGAGCGTGCTTTCGGAGTTCATATAGAGGACAGCGTTTATGACAGAATGGAAGAAGAAATAACCGATGAAAAGCAATAAATATATGTCTATGCTTGGTATGGCTCGCCGTGCCGGAAAGCTGTCAATGGGGCACGATATGGCGATGAAGTCTCTGCGTGCAGGCAAAGCAAAACTTCTTCTTTTTGCAGGTGATATTTCACCAAGGCTGATAAATGAATTTGACCGGGCGTCTGAAAAATACTGCCCCGGCATAATCTGTATTAAACTTAATGAAACTGTTGATATGATTCACTGTGCGCTGGGCTACAAAGCCGGCGTCATAACGGTTAACGATAATAATTTTTCAAATCGCATTATACAATTAATTCAGGAGGAAAACGTGTATGGTAATAAAATTTAAGGTGTCCGATGTTGCCAAAAACCTCGGACTGCCCAATAAAGCAATAATTGAAATGCTTTCTCAGTACTGTGACGGCCCTGCAAAAAAAGCAAATACCGTGCTGGAGGAGAACGAGCTTAACATCCTTTTTGACGCAATTACACAAAAGCACAGTGTTGCCGATTTAAGCAAGTATCTTGTTAAGCCAAAGAAACCTAAAACAAACGGCGCAAAGGCTGATAAGGCACCGGCAAAAACTGCGGACAAAGACGGCAAAGCAGATAAGGCGGCAGAGGCTAAAAACAAAAAACGTCAGAGTCAGGCTGCTATTCTTCAAATGGCGGAGCAGGCGGCAAAAAGAGCCGAGGAAAAGGCTAAGAAAAAGGCTAACCAGCAGCCGCAGGCGAGAACAAAGGGCGAGGCTCGTCACGTTGATACAAGAGTTAACAATGTCAACCTTGAAAAATACAATCAGAAGTATGAGGATATCGCACCGGAAAGAAATATGGGCGATTATCAGAAGAAGCAGAAGCTTAATCAAAAGTCAAAGCAATACAGGAAGAAAAAGCCCCAGGGTATGCACGCTCGTTCAAAGAAAGAAACAGAGGCACAGCGTCTTGCCCGTATTGCCGAGCAGAGAAAGAAGCAACAGATTACAATTACTGTTCCTGATGAAATCAGCGTCGGAGAGCTTGCTTCAAGGCTTAGAATGACCGCAACAGAGGTTATCAAGGCGCTTATGAAGCTTGGTATGATGGTATCGGTTAACGAAATTATTGATTTTGATACTGCGGAAATTGTTGCTACCGAATTAGGCGCAAAGGTTGAAAAAGAAGTTGTTGTTTCTATTGAAGAGCAAATAATAGAAGAAGATGATGAGTATGATGACAACGAAATTCCACGCTGTCCTGTTTTATGCGTAATGGGACACTTTGACCACGGTAAGACATCACTCCTTGACGCTATCAGAAATACTGACGTAACCTCGACCGAGGCAGGCGGTATCACCCAGGCAATCGGAGCATATCAGGTTGAAACATCTGACGGTTCTAAAATCACATTTCTTGATACACCCGGTCACGCTGCATTTACTGCAATGCGTGCAAGAGGTGCAATGGCAACGGATATTGCCGTGCTTGTTGTTGCCGCAGACGATGGTATTATGCCCCAGACTGTTGAGGCAATCAACCATGCAAAAGCTGCAGATGTTGAGATTATTGTTGCTATCAATAAAATGGATAAAGAGGGCGCAAACCCTGACAGAATAATGCAGCAGTTAACAGAACACGGTCTTGTGCCCGAGGAATGGGGCGGCGATATTATCTGCGTGCCCGTTTCTGCAAAGACAAAAATGGGAATTGACAAACTGCTTGAAACAATTAATCTTGTTGCCGAGATGTGCGAACTTAAAGCAAATCCTGACAGGTCGGCAAAAGGTGTTGTTATTGAAGCAAAGCTTGATAAAGGACGCGGTCCTATTGCCACTTTGCTTGTACAAAACGGTACTCTTAAATCCGGCGATGTTATTGTTGCCGGCACAGCAGTAGGCAAGGTAAGAGCAATGACCGACCACCGCGGAAGAAAGATTAACAGCGCAGGTCCTTCTGTTCCTGTTGAAATTATGGGGCTGGACTCTGCACCTATGAGCGGTGATTTGTTTAACGCCGTATCTGACGAGCATCTTGCACGCCAGCTTGTTGAACAGCGTAAGACCGAAGCGAAAGAGGAAGAATTCAAGGCATACCAGAAGGTTACTCTTGATACATTGTTTGACACACTTCAAGAGGGCGAGCTTAAAGAACTTAACATTATCGTTAAGGCTGACGTTCAGGGTTCTGTTGAGGCGGTTAAACAGTCGCTTCTCAAAATTGAAAACGACGAAGTTCGTGTAAAGATTATTCACGGAGCAGTAGGTGCTGTAAGCGAATCCGATGTAATGTTGGCAAGTGCGTCCAACGCTATTATTGTAGGCTTTAATACATCGGTTGAGCCTGCCGCAAAGGACAATGCAGACCGTGACGGAATTGATATTAAAACTTACGACATTATTTATGATGCTATTGAAGATATTGAAAACGCTATGAGAGGTATGAGGGCGCCTAAGTACCGTGATGTTGATACAGGCACTGTTGAAGTGCGTGAGGTTTATAAAATTTCCTCCGCCGGTACTATTGCAGGTTCTCTTGTTACTTCGGGTACAATCCGCAGAGACGGTAAGGTCCGTGTTATAAGAAACGGCAAGAAGATTGCTGATGTTGAACTTGCTAACCTCAAGAGATTCAAGGATGAGGTTAAGGATGTATCATCAGGCTATGAATGCGGTATTTCCCTTAAGGATTGGGAGGATATACGTCAGGGCGATATCTTGGAAGCATATTATGTAGAGGAATACAGAGACTAATGGCAGGTTATCGTATAGACAGAATATCGGAAGATATTAAAAGAGAAATTATTGCAATTATCCGTGAGCTTAAAGACCCACGGATAAAAGGCATGCTTACTGTAGTAAAGGTAGATGTCAGCAATGATTTAAGCTACGCAAAGGTATATGTAAGCGCAGTTGAGGGAATAGAGGTTGCCAGAGAATCCGTTAAGGGATTAAAGGCGGCAAGCGGTTATATCCGCCGTTGCCTGGGTGCTTCCTCTGTTTTGCATCTGCGTAAAATACCGGAGCTTAAATTTATTGCAGATGATTCTATTGAAAAGGGAATGGAGCTTTTTGATAAGTTAAGCAAGCTAGATGAATCCGAACAAGTCTAAACCGGCTTGATTTCGGTTACCGTTACCCCAAGAGATGTAGAGGATAAATAAGAAATAATGAAGATTAATGTTGAAGAATGTGCCCGTATATTAAAGGAACAGGATGATATACTTATTCTAACCCACGCACACCCGGACGGCGACACGCTGGGATGTGGTTTTGCTCTTTGCCGTGCGCTTTTAAAGCTTGGTAAGAGGGTAAGAGTGGAATGCGGCGACCCTATTCCTAAAAAATACGGTTACCTGTATGATGATATTGATACTGAAGATTTTGAGGAAAAATTTATTGTTGCAACAGATGTTGCTACTCAGAATCTTTTAGGTGATTTAAGTGATAAATACGGCTCAAAAATTAATCTGTGCATAGACCATCACGGCACTAACACCGAGTATGCCGAAAAATTACTGCTTGATGATAATGCGGCTGCCGCCTGCGAAATAATACTCAGGGTTATTAAAGCTTTGGGCGTAGAAATTGATGCAAAAACGGCGGACTGTATTTATACTGGTATTACCACCGATACAGGCTGTTTCAGATATTCAAGCACCACCGGAGACACATACCGTGCGGCGGCAGAGCTTATTGATTTAGGCGCTGATAACGGCAGAATTAATCGTATTATGTTTGAAACAAAAACAAAAACCTACGCCGCATTGGAGCGCATGGCTATTGAGGGAATGCAGTTTTTCTGTAATGATAGAATCTGTGTAATAACTGTAACCCAAGATATGTACGAAAAAACCGGCTCCAGTGAGCAGGAAACGGAAGCTATTGCGCCGCTTACAAGACAGACTGAGGGCGTTGAAATTGGGCTTACAATCCGTGAAAAAACCGACGGAAGCTGTAAAGCCTCCATCCGCACCTTTGAAAGCGTTAATGCAGCCGAACTTGCAAAGTGCTTTGGCGGCGGCGGACATCTTCAGGCGGCGGCGTGCCGTTTTGACTGTTCGGTTGAGGAGGCAAAAAAGCTGCTTGTTGAAAAAGGCAGGGAACTGCTGAAATGACGGGGATCATCTGTATTAATAAAGGCAAGGACATTACCTCGTTTAAGACGGTTGCCAGAGTTCGCGGTATAACCGGCGAAAAGAAGATTGGTCATACAGGCACTCTTGACCCTATGGCAACAGGCGTTCTGCCTGTAATGCTTGGCGGCGCTACAAAATTTCTTGATTATTTGCCTGATAGCGACAAGGGTTACAGAGCCGTATTCAAATTGGGAATAACCACCGACACTTTGGATATAACAGGAAACGTAATTCACGAAAATCCGGTAACCGCCGGAGTAAAAGATGTCGAGGCGGTTTTGGATAAATTCAAGGGCGAAATTATGCAGGTTCCGCCTATGTACAGTGCAAAATCCGTTAATGGCAAAAGGCTTTATGAGCTGGCACGTCAGGGCAAAGTTGTTGAGCGAAAGCCCTGTGCGGTTAATATAAAAAGCCTTACTCTTGCCGATTACAGTTATAACAGTTATACAATAGACGTTTCGTGTTCCAAAGGGACGTATATAAGAAGTCTGATTGATGATATCGGAAAAGAATTGGGGTGCGGTGCGGTTATGACTGACCTTGTACGCACCTCGGCAATGGGGTTCACTCTTGACGACTGCGTTACGGCTGACGAACTTCAAAGGCTCCGTGACAGCGGCGCAGGATTTGATTCAGTGGTTATACCCCTTGAAGATGTTTATAAATCATATCCCTGTGTCACGGTAACTCCGGCACAGGCAAAAAGGTTTTCCAACGGCGGAAACCTTGATATAAAGAGAGTTAAAAACCCTCCTGAAAAAGATACGGCGTGCAAAGTGTATTCCGCCGAAACGGAATTTTTAGGACTGGGCAAAAGCGACGGACAGGAACTAAGGGTACTCCGTTTGTTTACAAGAAGAGATTAGATGAAAACGACAGAATACAAAAAGCGAACAGCAATAGCGCTGGGTGATTTTGACGGCATGCACCGTGCTCATCAAACGGTAGTTACGGGCGGAGAAAACGCCGTGATTTACTGTGTAAACAATCGCTTTTCACTGCTTCAGAGAAGTATTTTTGAAAGGCGTTTTCCCAACGCAGTTTTTGAAAATTTTAACGAACTGAAGAATATGACCGCCACGGATTTTGTTGATAAAATTCTTATAGAAAAATACCATGCCGGTATGATTTTATGCGGATTTAATTTTCGTTTCGGCAAAAACGCTATGTGGACAGCAATGAATTTAAGGGAATATCTTGAGGAAAAGGATGTGTGGGTAAGAATCCTGGAGCATCTTGATTACAGGGAAAAGCCCATAAGCTCCACAAGGATAAGAAGCTGTATTCTTGAGGGTAATATTACCGATGCAAACAATATGTTGGGATATAATTTCACCTTTGAAAGCCCTGTTATAACCGGTGACAAAAGAGGGCGCACGATTAATTTTCCAACAATTAATCAGCATTTGCCCGAGGGTTTGGTTATTCCAAAATTCGGTGTTTACGAAAGCCGAACCTTTGTTGACGACAGGGAATACAAATCTTTTACAAATTTCGGCATAAGACCCTCCTGGAGAGTGGAAAAACCCTTGGCGGAAACCCATATTTTTGATTTTGACGGCGATCTTTACGGAGATATCGTAAGAGTGGAGCTTGTTAAATATTTGAGAGAGGAAAAGAAATTTTCATCACCAGAAGAATTGAAAGAACAATTAACCTATGACAAAAGCAGTATTATTTGATTTTGACGAAACCCTCCAGGACAGGACCCAGGCGTTTGAAAGTTATATGGATGCATTTTTGCAGACATACCGCCCGGAATTAAGTCAGACGGAGATTGAAAAATGCAAAGAGGATATGCGCTCTACCGGCAACGGTGGATATGTTGAGCGTGTTAAGTGGTATCAGCAGCTTATTGATATGTGGAATTGGCAGGACGCTCCTGATGCGCAGGAGCTTGCACATCACTATGATTACACTTTCGGCGACCACTGCGTTATTTTTTCCCATACTGTACCGCTGTTAAAAAAACTACGTGAAATGGGCTTGATTACGGGAATTATCAGCAACGGTCCTTCGTATCTTCAAAATCATAAAATGGATATGAGCGGTCTGCGTGATTACTGTGATATTGTGGTAGTCAGCGGTGATGTGGGCGTACATAAGCCGGACCCAAAGCTTTTTATTTACACAGCGGATAAGCTGAATTTGAAAACATGTGACTGTGTTTATGTGGGCGATCACCCGATAAATGATATCAAAGGCGCGCTTGATTCCGGTATGAAAGCTGTCAGGATGAACTGGGGTTGGTTTAAAAATCGAGACCTGCGCCCCGACGTGCCTGTAATTGACGATATTATAGATGTATTAAAATATATATAATATCCCGTTGATATTTTATCTTAATTATTTGATTTTAACCTGTATGCATTGCATATGGGTTTTATTTTTTGTGAAAGAATTTTTGATTAATTCTTACGAAATAGTCAAAAACGTGCAAATTATTATGATTGTTTGTTTATATATTACAAGAAAATCAGGAGAAAACATACATAGTTAACGAGAATAACTGCTCACTATTGACTGGTATTGAACAGATTTGATATAATTAAGGCACAGAAAGGGAAACGTGTTCAGGTGATAACAATGCTTACACAGGAAAGAAGAACAAAAATACTTGATTTATTGGAAGAAAAAGGCAGTGTAACCGTTACACAGTTAAGCGGATACTTTGACGCCAGCGAATCAACAATACGCCGTGATTTAGTGGCTCTGTCACAGCTGGGCAGTCTGAAAAGGGTACACGGCGGAGCGATGGTATCCTCCCAGGAATTTCTCAGAAATGAAGAGGTAATGGAAGAAAAAAGTCTTAAATTTGTTGATGAAAAAACACAGATTGCAATGTATGCTGCACAGCAGATTAATGACGATGATTTCGTTTTTATTGACGCCGGCTCCACCACGTACCTTATGACAAAGTGCATAAAGGACACAAAGGCGACCTTCGTTACTAACGGAATTGCCCACGCAAAGGAATTGTCAAAAAACGGCTGCAAGGTGTTCGTTTTAGGCGGAGAGATTAAAAAAACAACAGAGGCTATAATTGGTCTTGTTGCCGCCTCAAATCTGCAGAAATATAATTTTTCAAAAGCGTTTATCGGAGCAAACGGTATCGCTCAAAAACAAGGATTTACCACACCCGATACCGAGGAAGCAATGCTTAAAGCAGTTGCGATAGAAAGAAGCTTTGTATCTTATGTTCTGGCGGACAGCTCCAAATTCGGAAAAGTATCTGCCGTAAGCTTCGGAGGTCTTGACTGCGCCTGCATTATCTGCGACAAATGCTCTGATGAGGCAATAAAAGATAAATGTGTAGTAAAAGAGGTGATATAGTTGGTTTACACTATAACATTTAATCCTGCTCTTGATTATGTTATGAATCTTGAATCGCTGCGCAGTGATGATATTAACAGAACCGTAAGTGAGAAGCTTTATTACGGCGGCAAGGGAATTAATGTGTCGGTAATACTGAGCAGACTTGGTATTGACAACGCGGCGCTGGGATTCCTGGCAGGATTTACAGGCAGAAGGCTTGAAGAAATGCTTGTAAATGACGGTATAAACTGTGATTTTAATTATTTAAAGGACGGTTATACAAGAATAAATGTAAAGATAAAAGCTGATACTGAAATTGATATAAACGCAAACGGTCCCGATATAAAGGTAAGTGACATAAAAGTTTTGATGTCAAAGCTTGACGAAATTAAAAATGGCGATTATCTTGTGTTTTCCGGTTCCATACCAAAAACCCTGCCTGATGACATATATCAGCGCATTATGGAAAAGTTAAATGGCAGAGGTGTTCGCTTCGTGGTTGACGCAGAAAAAGATTTGCTTTTAAATTCGCTGAAATATAAGCCGTTTTTGATAAAGCCCAATCATCACGAGTTAGGCGATATTTTCAATGTAAAAATTGACAGTGATGAGGACATAATAAAATATGCGAAGGCTTTGCAGAAGCAGGGTGCGGTAAACGTGCTTGTGTCAATGGCGGAGAACGGCGCAATGCTGATTGACGAGCACGCAAAGGTGCACAAAATAGAAAATGCACCGGGAAAGGTTGTCAATTCGGTAGGCTGCGGCGACAGTATGGTGGCAGGCTTTGTTGCCGGCTGTATTGACAAAAACGATTACGAGTATGCGTTAAGGCTGGGCGCCGCCTGCGGAAACGCTACTGCATTTTCAAAAGAACTTGCACTTTATGATGAAATAAAGGCAGTTTTTAATAAATATTATTCACCATAAGGGAGGGCTATATTATGAGAATAATAGATTTGCTTAAATCCGACGCAATAGATTTAAACGTATCTGTTTCGTCAAAAGCAGAAGCTATCAATAAAATGACAGAGCTTCACAAAAAAGCCGGAAATCTTGCAGATGCAGATGCTTACAAAAAGGCGATACTTGCAAGAGAGGAGCAGGGTACAACGGCTATCGGCGAGGGCATTGCGGTACCTCACGCAAAATCCGACAGCGTAAAGGCTCCCGGTTTATCGGCTATTACAGTACCGGCAGGCGTAGATTACGGTGCACCCGACGGAAAACCGTCAGACATATTGTTTATGATTGCAGCGCCTATGGACGGCGATTTACATCTTGAAATACTTTCAAGACTTATGGTAATGCTTATGGAGCCGGAATTTTGCAACGCCCTGAGAGGTGCAAAAACACCTGAGGAATTTCTCAGCATTATAGATAAAAAAGAGGCGGAGAAATATCCCGACGAGGTTAAGGAGGAGGCTTTGAAAAAAGAGGGATACAGAATCCTTGCCGTTACGGCTTGCCCCACAGGCATTGCCCACACATATATGGCGGCGGAGGCTCTTGAAAAAGCCGGCGAAAGAATGGGCTATCCTCTTAAAGCGGAGACAAACGGCTCCGGCGGAGCAAAAAATGTTCTTACCAAAAAAGAAATTGAAGAATGTGACGGCATAATCATTGCTGCCGATAAAAATGTTAAAATGGCGAGATTTGACGGCAAGCCTGTTGTAAAGGCATCCGTCAGCACAGGTATCAATAAGCCTGAGGAGCTTATACAGAAAATCGTTGACGGCAGAGCAGCTGTTTACCACGCAGACGGTTCACAGCAGGAGGCAGTTGACGATGACGAAAAGGAAGGCTTCGGCCACAGAATTTACAAGCACCTGATGAACGGTGTATCGCACATGCTTCCCTTCGTTGTAGGCGGCGGTGTTATGATTGCTTTGGGCTTTCTTATTGATACCCTTGCCGGCAACGCAAACGCAGGCGGTAATTTCGGACAGACTAATCCCATTGCATCGGTTATCTTTTGGATAGGTAAAGCGGCATTCTCATTTATGCTTCCTATTCTTGCAGGATATATCGCTCAGTCAATAGCAGACCGTCCCGGTCTTTTGCCCGGTATCGTCGGCGGATATCTCGCCACCACCGGCGCAACGCTCAGCTCACCCACAGGCGACGACAGTGCGGTTTCGGGATTTTTAGGCGCACTGCTGGCAGGCTTTGTGGCAGGTATTATAGTTGAACTGCTGAAAAAAGCGTTTAATTGGCTGCCTAAATCAATGGATGGCATCAAGCCCGTATTCATTTATCCCCTTTTAGGCACTGCGCTAATCGGCGTGTTTATGCTTCTTATTAATCCTGTTGTGGGACTTATCAACACAGGTCTTTCAAACGGTCTTTCCTCTCTCGGTGAAACAAGCAGGCTCTTGCTTTCAATAGTTCTTGCGGCAATGATGGCTGTTGATATGGGCGGTCCGTTCAACAAGGCGGCTTATGTATTCGGCACTGCCGCTATTGCAGACGGCAACACTTGGATTATGGCGGCGGTTATGATAGGCGGTATGATACCACCTATTGCCATAGCTATTTCAACAACATTTAATAAGAAAAAATGGACAGACGAGGAAATCAAAAACGGTCCTGTAAACTATCTTATGGGTCTTTGCTTTATCACAGAAGGCGCAATCCCCTACGCTGCATCAGATCCTTTGCGAGTAATTCCGTCCTGTATGGTAGGCTCTGCGGTAGCAGGTGCGGTAACTGCATTGTTCGGATGTGCCTGTCCTGCACCTCACGGCGGTATATTCACCTTTGCGGTAGTTGACCATCCCCTTGGTTATTTAATTGCCCTTGCAGCAGGCTCGGCAGCAGGAGCGCTTATGCTGGCTTTGCTTAAAAAAACAAAAAAAGATGAAAGAAAAGAGGTAAATGTATAATGGTATCAAAGAATTTTACAATAAAAAATAAAATGGGGCTTCATATGCGCCCTGCTAATGTTTTTGTAACAGAAATGACTAAGTTTTCATCCGATGTTAATATCGTGATGAACGGCAAAAAAATTAACGGAAAAAGTATTATGAATATTATGGCTGCGTGTATTAAATGCGGCAGTGAAATTACCGTTGAATGTGACGGTGCGGACGAGGCTGATATGCTTTCAAAGGCAGCCGAACTGATTGAATCGGGATTCGGCGAGGATTAATAATACCCTAAAAACAAGAGGTGGAATTATGCTTAAAGGAATTGGAGTATCACAGGGCTACGGAATAGGAAAAGCAGTGGTAATCAGGGATATCAGCCTTGATTACAGCGGTGTAAAATTTACCGACGCCGATGACCAGAAGAACAGACTTCACATGGCTGTTGAAAAATACACCCGTGAAACAAAAAGGCTTGCCGATAATCTGAAAAAAAGTGCAGGCGATAAAGAGGCCGAAATACTTGAAGGTCATCTTATGATGCTTCAGGACCCATTTATGCTTTCCCAGATGGATGACAATATTGACTCGGGAGCCACTGCCGAGTCAGCGGCGGACACAGTTTGCACAATGTTTATTGATATGTTTTCCGGCGTTGATGACGAGCTTACAAAGCAGAGAGCCTCTGACGTAAAGGATATACGGGATAGTCTGCTTAGATTGCTTTTAGGTGTAAAAAGCGTTGATATTTCGGCGGTGCCCGAAGGCTGTGTGCTTGTGGCAAAGGATTTTACCCCCTCAATGACAAGTCGTATTAATAAGGATAAT
Organism: uncultured Bacteroides sp.; assembly: GCA_964465835.1. Classification (GTDB taxonomy): domain Bacteria; phylum Bacillota; class Clostridia; order Oscillospirales; family Acutalibacteraceae; genus Eubacterium_R. Next base: position 20,298 of record CAYXLH010000027.1, read on the forward strand.
GTGGCGGCTATTGTAACCGAAGTAGGCGGTGTTACAAGTCACAGTGCAATTCTTGCAAGGGCAATGGGCATACCGGCAGTTTTGTCGGTGCCTAACGCTTCAAATATTATCGTTGATTCACAACAGTTAATTGTTGACGGCTTTAAAGGCAAAATAATAACAGAGCCTAACCGAGCGCTTCTTGATGAATATCGGCAAAAGCAAAAGGATTATCTTAAAGAAAAAGAGGGTCTTACCCAGTATTTCGGAAAAGCCACTGTTACAAAAAGCGGTGCGGTAAAAAAGGTTTACGGCAATATAGGCAAAGCGGAAGACGCACAGAATGTTTTGCACAACGGCGGCGAGGGCATAGGACTTTTCCGTACGGAATTTTTGTTTATGGACAGGGAACACGAACCGTCTGAGGAAGAACAGTTTGAGGCGTATTCCACAGTTGCAAAGGCAATGGACGGAAAAGAGGTTATTATACGCACCCTTGATATCGGTGGCGACAAGGCCATTGATTATCTTTCTATAGAAAAGGAAGAAAATCCCTTTTTGGGTCACAGGGCAATACGTTACTGCCTTGACAATACAGAACTGTTTAAAAAGCAGATTCGTGCAATTCTCAGAGCGTCGCAGTACGGCGATATAAAAATTATGCTGCCGCTGGTGACAACGGTTGATGAAGTGCGCCGAGCAAAAGAAATTATTGCAGATTGTGCCGCAGAACTGAAAAATGAGGAGTTAAGGTATTCGCAGGTTCCTGTGGGAGTTATGATTGAGACACCGTCAGCAGCGCTTATCTCCGATTTGCTGGCAAAAGAGGCGGATTTTTTCTCCATAGGTACCAACGATTTAACAGGGTATGTTATGGCGGTTGACAGAGGAAACGCTGAAGTCAGCGGACTTTATGATGTTTTTCAGCCATCCGTGCTGCGATCAATTGAAATGACAATTAAAAATGCCAAAGCCGCCGGAATACCAGTTGGTATGTGCGGCGAAGCGGCGGCAGACAGCCGTCTCATTCCCGAGCTTGTAAAATGGGGACTTGATGAATTTTCTGTTTCTCCCTCATCAATTCTTCAGACAAGAAAGAATATTTGCAGTTGTGAATAATATATAATGTTAACGCTTCGTTACTCTGACGGAGCGTAATATTTTGACATATTGTGAAAAAAATGTCAATTAAAATACTGGTCTGTAAAATGCACAAAAATTATTGTTAATTTATTATCAATTTGTTGAAAAAATAGAAAGTTGCACAAAACGCTTGCACTTTTCGGATAATGTATTAATATATAAGAGCAAATTAAAATTGTTAATTAATTGTCAATCTTTTACAGGAGGAATACAAATGGCAAAAGAAATAATTGACAGTGTTGAAAAGCTTGAAGCAGAGATTGCTAGAGTACGTAAGGCTCAGCAGGAGTTTTCAACCTATACACAGGAACAGGTGGATAAAATCTTCTTTGCTGCCGCAATGGCTGCAAACAAGGCAAGAATCCCCCTTGCAAAGGACGCAGTTGCAGAAACAGGCATGGGTTTGGTTGAAGATAAGATTATCAAAAACCATTATGCTGCAGAATATATCTATAATAAATACAAAGACACAAAAACATGCGGAGTTATTGATGAAGACAAGGCATACGGTACACAGCGCATAGCAGAGCCAATCGGCGTAGTTGCTGCTGTTATTCCTACCACAAACCCAACATCAACCGCTATTTTTAAAACACTTATTTCACTTAAAACAAGAAACGGTATTATCATTTCTCCTCATCCGAGAGCAAAGAAATGTACAGCAGACGCTGCAAAAATCGTTCTTGACGCAGCAGTAGCAGCAGGTGCACCTGAGGGAATTATCAGCTGGATTGACGCTCCTTCGCTTGAGATGACAAATCTTCTTATGAAAGAGGCGGACATTATCCTTGCTACAGGCGGTCCCGGTATGGTTAAAGCCGCATATTCAAGCGGTAAGCCGGCATTGGGCGTTGGTGCAGGTAACACTCCTGCAATCATTGACGAGTCTGCGGATATTAAGGTTGCCGTTAACTCAATCATTCACTCAAAGACATTTGACAACGGTATGATCTGCGCATCAGAGCAGAGCTGCATCGCAGACAAGAAAATATATAAAGAAGTTAAGAAAGAATTTGAAGCAAGAGGCTGTTACTTCCTTAAAGCTAACGAGATTGATAAGGTGCGTAAAACTATCATTATCAACGGTGCTCTTAACGCAAAGATTGTAGGTCAAAAGCCTGTAACAATCGCCGCTCTTGCAGGCGTTAAAATTCCCGAGGATACAAAAGTTCTTATCGGTGAGGTTGAATCCGTAGATATAAGCGAGGAATTTGCTCACGAAAAACTTTCTCCTGTACTTGCTATGTACAAGTCGGAGAATTTTGACGACGCTCTCGATAAAGCCGCTCAGCTTGTTGCTGACGGCGGTTACGGTCACACTTCTTCAGTATATCTTGACGCTACAAACGAAAGAGAAAAAATTGACAAGTTTGCAGCTCGTATGAAGACCTGCCGTATTCTTGTTAACACACCATCATCTTTCGGCGGTATCGGCGACCTTTACAACTTCAATCTTGCTCCGTCGCTTACACTGGGCTGCGGTTCATGGGGCGGTAACTCCGTATCAGAAAATGTAGGCGTTAAGCATCTTTTGAATATTAAGACTGTTGCAG
>CAYXLH010000028.1:0-22743 GCA_964465835.1 uncultured Bacteroides sp.
TAATTGTCATTGCGTTAGGTACTCCGACGAGCATTCTTCTTACAAGCTCCATACCGACAATCATATTAGACCACTGGTCGTCGGCGCCGAACTGAAGATTACAGCCGTATTTCTGGTACAGAGTGTAAAAATCGTAGCTCTGCATAATCATATAGTTAAATTCAAGAAATGAAAGACCTCTTTCCATTCTCTGTTTATAACACTCGGCAGCCAGCATTCTGTTAACACTGAAGCATGCGCCGACCTCACGCAGTACATCAACATAATTAAGGTCAAGAAGCCAGTCAGCATTGTTAACCATAAGCGCCTTATCTTCGCTGAAGTCAATGAATTTTGACATCTGCTTTTTAAAGCACTGACAGTTATGCTCTATGGTTTCTCTGGTCATCATTTTACGCATATCAGTTTTACCGCTGGGGTCGCCTATCATGGCCGTACCTCCGCCGATAAGAGCGATAGGCTTATTGCCTGCCTCCTGCAGACGTTTCATAAGTGTAAGCGCCATAAAATGCCCTACGTGAAGGCTGTCAGCAGTGGGGTCAAAGCCGATATAAAACACTGCCTTTCCGTTATTTACAAGTTCTCTTACAGCGTCCTCATCAGTAACCTGTGCAATGAGTCCACGCTCGGTTAATTCTTCATAAACGCCCATCTAAATATCCTCCTGTGGGTTGTTATTATTCAACAGCTCTTGAGCTGATTTTAACATAGTTTCGGTAATTTCAAGTCCGCCCATAATACGTGCAAGTTCCCGTTTTCTGCCTTCAAAATCAAGTGGCTGAACACCTGTATATGTTCTATCGTTGTCATACTTTTTCTCAATAAGAAAATGATTATCGGCAACCGATGCAATTTGTGCGGAATGAGTAACACATATTACCTGGCAGCTATCTGAAACACTTTTAAGCTTTAAGCCAATTTTACTGCTTGCTTTTCCGCTGACGCCGGTATCAACTTCGTCGAAAATCAGTGTATCAACAGTATCGTTTTTTGCGACAACATCTTTAATAGCAAGCATAATACGTGAAAGCTCGCCGCCTGACGCTATTTTTGCAAGAGGCTTCGGTGGTTCACCGGGATTTGCAGAAATTAAAAATTCTATTTTATCATAGCCATTTATTGAGAGCTTTCCTTTTTGAAAATCCACAACAAACTTGATTTTCGGCATATCAAGAAATTCAAGCGTGCTCTTAACCTGCTGTTCAAGACCTATCGCAATACTTTTTCTGTGGGCGCTGAGCATATCCGCCATAGCCGCAGTTTTTTCCAAAGCCTCGTCATATTCGGCAGTAAGTCGCTGAATTTCATCATCAGAATCAATAAGCGATTCCCTCTTTTTTTCAGCATCGGTTAAATAGTTTAACATATCCTGCTCGGTTTCGCCATACTTATTTGAAAATTCATAAAACATATCCAGCCTTGATTCAACAGCATCAAGCTCCCCCGGAGCAAAATTAAGCTGTTCAAGACGCTGTGAACACAAATCTTTTATATTTTCTATGGCATCGGACAAGCCGTCAAGATTTTCATATATTTTCTGGGATGTTTTATCTATATCAACAATATCTTTAATCTGCTGCATTGCGCTTTGAACAAGATTTTCAACCCCGGAGTAATCCTCGTCGCCGGTCATTGCTTGCTGCACCGCCGAAAGTGACTGAACAATAGACTGTGAATTAAGCATTGCTTCTCTGCGTTCTTTAAGCTCCTGCCATTCGCCGGCCTTAATATCCGCCGCTTTAAGCTCGCTAATCTGATAATCAAGCATTTCAAGTACACGGTCTTTCTCGTCCGCATCAGCAGTGAGATTTTTAAGTCTGCGGCGAATTTTTATAAGACTGCGAAAACTGTTCTTATAATCTTCATACAATTTTTTATCAGGGCTGAGCAGGTCAACAAACATATAATGAAAATCAGGATTAAGAAGCGCCTGTGAATCGTGCTGACCGTGAATATTAACAAGAGTGTCGCCCAGTTCCTTAAGCATTGTTACTGTACATGACGAGCCGTTTATACGGCATTGTGATTTACCCTGGGAGGTAATTTTTCTGCTTAAAAGAAGGGTATTGTCCTCCTCACAAGGTACGCCCAATTCATCAAGTTTATTTTTAACGTCATTATTAATATCGCAGAAATAGGCACTGACATTGGCCCAGTCAGCACCATGACGCACAAGTTCTCTTGATGTTCTTTCGCCCAAAATGGCATTTATGGAGTCAACAACAATTGATTTACCTGCACCGGTTTCACCTGTCAGAACATTAAGACCGGGACTGAACTCAATATCTGCTTTTTTAATTACCGCAATATTTTCTATGTTAAGTGTTTTAAGCATTAAGCATCAACCTCAGTTTTGAAGTAAAGGACTTAGCCTGCTCCTCAGATTTACAAAGGATAAAAATAGTATCGTCGCCAGCTATTGTTCCCAGCACTTCCTCCCATTCAAGAGAGTCAATGGCGGCGCAGGCAGCGTTTGCCATACCGGAAAAGCATTTTATAACAGCGGTATTCATTGCGTAATCCACGTTGATTACCGACTCACTGAATATACCGGAGGCACGGTGATTTGTAAAACCGTCAGAATGCTTTTTTCCCACAGAGTAAACATAACGACCGCCGGAAGAACGCTCTTTTACAAGGCGCAATTCACGGATATCACGTGATACGGTGGCCTGTGTTACCTGATAGCCGTATTCCAGAAGTTTATTTATCAAATCTTCCTGAGTTTCTATTTCAAAAGAGGAAATCAATTCAAGTATTTTAGCCTGTCTTCTTTTTTTCATATGACTAAATTCTCCTTTCAATGATTTTCTTATTTAAAATCTCGTAAAAATTTTCAGATTTAACTTTAATCAGCTTTGCGCTGTAAGGCGATTTTGAAATAACAACCTTTGTCTGCGGTGTAATCTGTACAGATTTAACACCGTCTATTGACAAAAATGAATTATTATTTCTGTCATTGTCAACAGTAATATAGAGCTGTTTGTCCGAAGATACAATAATACTCCTGTTGGCAAGAGTGTGAGGACATATAGGCGTAATTACAAAGCAGGAATTATCGGGACTTAAAACAGGTCCCCCTGCCGCCATTGAATATGCTGTAGAGCCGGTTGGGGTGGAAAATATAATGCCGTCGGCACGAACCTTGGTAATCATTCCCTCACGTGAGGAAACGCTAATATCAATAAGCCTTGCCAAATCACCTCTTGAAATTACAGCATCATTAAGACAGTGATATTCGCCGACTACGGTATTATCCTCATAGATACACACTCTTATCATCATTCTTTCTTCAACAGTGCATTTTCCGCTGACAACATTTTTAAGAAGATGAAGTTCATTTTTTTCAAGGCCACTCATAAATCCGACTCTGCCGGCATTTATGCCTAAGGTCGGTTTATGCATAATTGACGCATTTTTTGCAACATTAAGAGTAGTTCCGTCACCACCCACCGCAATAGCAACATCACAGTTGTTATATAATAAATTCTCAGGACAGAATGTAATACTTCCATCATCAAAAATACTTTTATACTCATCGTTTATGTAGATTACACAATTTAGAGAATGAAGCTGCTCAATTATTCTTTTTGTTAGCTCTTTTACGCCATCATTATCAAGATTCGGCACTATTGAAATGATCATAATTATTACACGCCTTTCCTTTTCAGTCAAGTTCCGTATGAGAATTGCTGACAAGCTCGCCGGGATTAACGCTTTCATCAAGTCGTGGATTATCAGATTTATTAAGATAAATCAGATATTCAATATTTCCCTCGGGACCTTTAACAGGCGAAAAATCAAGACCCATTACATCAAACCCGTTTTGAACTGCAAGAGAGATAACCTTTTCAACCACTTCAAGGTGCACTGAAAGATCCCTTACAACACCTTTTTTGCCTACCTTTTCCCTGCCTGCTTCAAACTGGGGCTTAATAAGGCAAACAGCCTGTCCATTATCTGCAAGAAGTGAATTAAGCACCGGCAATATAAGCTTCAGGGATATAAAAGACACATCGACGCTGGCAAAATCAATTACATCTTTAACCTGTTCATGTGTAACGTAACGGAAATTGGTGCGTTCAAGATTTACAACTCTGCTGTCGGTGCGAAGCTTCCATGCAAGCTGACCGTAACCCACATCTATTGAATAAACCTTTGATGCACCGTTTTGAAGCATACAGTCGGTAAAACCTCCTGTTGAGGCTCCCACATCCATACATATCTTATTTTCAAGATTTATCGGAAAAACCTTCATTGCTTTTTCAAGCTTTAAACCGCCACGGCTTACATAAGGCAAAGTTTTACCTCTTACTTCCAGTAAGTCGTTCTCTCTAATTTCAGTACCTGCCTTGTCGGCTTTTTGATTGTTGACATACACCTGGCCTGCCATAATAATTGCTTTTGCCTTTTCACGACTGGGAGCAAATCCACGTTCGTAAACGGCAACGTCAAGTCTTATTTTTTTTGACATTTATTAATCCTTTATTTCATTAAGACGTTCAGCTATAGACTGTTTGTCCATCTTATATTTTTTCATCTGGCTTTCAACAGACGCCTGCTTGATGAATTCATCATTAATACAAATGTGTTCAAAATCGGCGTTAATCCCCTTTTCTTCAAGCACACAGGCAAAAATTTCGCCCACACCGCCTGTACGTATCCCTTCCTCGTAAAAAAGAATATGACTGCAATTTTTAAGATATTCGGTTACACTTTCATCAATCGGCTTGATTTTATTAATCTTAATTACAAAAGCATTACCACATTCATCTGCCGCCTGAACGCACTGAGAAAAAATACGTCCGTATGTTACGATACAAATATCCTTTTGTGAATCGCCGTAAACAAAATAATTATCTTTTTCATAAGAATAATCATCGGGCAAAACAGGCTGTGTTCCGCGGGGATATCTTATTGCAACCGCTTTTTGTTCCTTATATACAGCCTGATAAAGCATAGAGGAAAGCTCGTCATATGATGCAGGCGCAAAAACAGTTAAATCAGGCACGCTCATAAGATACGCAGTATCAAAAACACCCTGATGGCTTTCACCGTCTTCGCCAACAAATCCTGCACGGTCAATACAGAAAATCACTTTTAAACCCTGCATTGCCACATCGTGAATAAGCTGATCATATGAACGCTGTAAAAATGTACTGTAAACCGCAAAAACAGGCACCATGCCATTTCTGGCAAGACCGCTGGAAAACGTAACCGCGTGCTGTTCTGCAATTCCAACATCAAAAAATCTGTTAGGAAACTCCTGTGAAAAATGCTTCAGTCCAGTACCATCGCCCATTGCAGCAGTAATGGCACATATACGTGTATCCTTTGCCGCTATGTTGACAATGGCTTCTCCGAAAGCATCGGAAAAAGTTTTGCCTTTACTGTTTGGTTCGCCTGTATTTATATTAAATTTACCGATTCCGTGGAATTTTGACGGATCTTTTTCAGCAAAATTATAGCCCTTACCCTTAACGGTACTGATATGGATAAAAACACTGTGATTATGGGCTTTTGCAACTGTCAGCGCATCAATCAGCGCATCAAGGTCGTGTCCGTCAATGGGACCGTAATATCTAAATCCCAAGTTTTCAAAGAATGTGTTTTTATAAACTTTCTTTCTTATCAGCTGATTAATCAGCGTTATTGTACGTGTCAGCTGACTGCCTATTTTCGGAATTTTGGCAATCGCACGGCTCGCCTTTGACCTGAATGTAAAATACTTAGGTGAAGTTCTAATATTAGTAAGGCTTTTGGCAAGAGAGCCGACATTTTTGCTTATCGACATATTGTTATCGTTTAAAATAACAACAAGATTATTATTTTCATTGCCGGAATTGTTCAACGCCTCGTAAGCGAGACCGCCTGTAAGAGCGCCGTCGCCGATAACGGCAATGACCTTGCCATTGTCACCACGAAGTGATTTTGCCTTTGCAAGACCTATTGCCTCGGAAATAGAAGTAGAGGAATGCCCCGAGGAGAAAATGTCGTGCTCACTTTCATCAGGCCGGGTAAATCCGCTAATACCGCCCTCTGTTCTCAAAGTGCTGAATTTATCCCGTCTTCCTGTAAGTATTTTATGTGTATAGCACTGATGACCCACATCAAAAACTATTTGGTCAGCAGGACTGTTAAAAACTTTATGAAGCGCTACAGTGAGTTCCACCACGCCTAAATTTGAGGCAAGATGTCCACCAGTATGAGAAACATCATTAATCATAAACTGACGTATTTCCTCACAAAGCTGTTCAAGTTGTTTTTTGTTAAGTTTTTTTACATCTGCCGGTGAATTTATTTTATCAAGATAAGACATATAAAAGCTCTTTTCAATTACTTTTCTCTGTTAACCAGATAACGTGCGAGGGTTTCAAGGAAATCAGTATCCTCAAAGACATCAAGCTGCGCAACGGCATTTTCAGTAAGCCTTTCAACATCCAGGCGTGCTTTTTCGGCACCTACGGCAGAAACATAAGTAAACTTTTCATTTTCCGCATCAGAACCTACGGGTTTACCTAGTTTTTCCTCATCGCCGTAGATATCAAGCAAATCATCCTTAATCTGAAATGCAATACCAAGATAATAGGCAAATTTTGAAGCTGCCGCCATTTTTTTATCATCTGCGCCTGCAGCTATACATCCCATAAGACAAGCGGCTGAAATAAGCGCACCTGTTTTGAGTTTATAAACCGTAAGTAATTCGGACAACTCGGGCTTTTGAGATTCAAAAATCAAATCAATAACCTGACCGCCTATCATACCGCCTACGCCTGAATTTTGTGACAGCAGACTAACCGCCTTAACTATTCTGTCATAAGACAGGTCTGCGTTTGTAATCAGTTCAAAGGCATGGGTAAGCAGTGCGTCACCTGCAAGAAGAGCCGTTGATTCGCCGTACATTTTGTGGCAAGAGGGGTTTCCTCTTCTCATATCGTCGTTGTCCATACACGGTAAATCATCGTGAATAAGAGAATAAGTATGTACGTACTCCAGTGCACAGGCAAGGGGCAAGGCATTTTTAATTTCGCCGGAGCACACTCTGCAAAACTCCAAAGTAAACACAGGGCGCAGACGTTTGCCGCCATTGACAAGTGAATATTTCATAGCACGCACAACGTTTTTCTGACCATCGTTTGCTTCGGGCAGATACTCAACTAATTTACGGTCAATAACATCCGTATAATCTTTAAGAGTTGCCATCATATCAGGTGTATACATAAGATTAGTCCTTTTCTATTTCAATAATTTTTTGCTTCGCCTGTTCAAGCTTTTTACTGCACTGAGCTGTAAGCTTAGTACCTTCCTCAAATAGGCTTAGAGCATCGTCAAGAGAAACATCTCCGCTTTCTAAAATTTTCACTATTTCATCAAGGCGTTTTACCGCCGTTTCATACTTAAATTCACTGCTCATATTTTTCAATTCCTTTTACTGTTGCTTTGACCTCGCCGTTACTTAGTCTAACGGTTATATTTTCTCCGACTGCGGCGTCGTCTATTTTTGACAAAACACCCATTGAGCCGGTTGTAATTGAATAACCGCGTGCAAGAACTGCAAGAGGGCTTAACGCATCAAGACTTGCGGCAGATTTAGCAATTTTGCTCTCGTTCTTATCAATTATACGCATTACTGCTTTTCTGAGATCCGACTGATTCACCGTTTCTTTTTCACGAATTACAATAACCCTTTCAAAAGCGTTTATCATTTTATTTTGTCTTTCCGTAACACAGCGGTTTATATTTTCAAAAAGCCTTTGACTGTCGGAAAGGGCTGAATTGTGTCTTAAAAAATCAAGTTGGTTCTGACATTTATCAATTTTGGCGTTTACTGCTCTATCAAGAGCAATATCATAATTTGCAATATCGGTAAGAAGAGCCTGTTTGTCGGGAACCGCAAGCTCCGCCGCCGCACTTGGCGTAGGTGCTCTCAAATCTGCGGTGAAATCGCATATTGTAAAATCAGTTTCGTGACCCACAGCGGAAATAATCGGCTTTTTGCAGGCATATACTGCACGTGCAACCTCCTCGGTGTTAAAAGCCCACAAATCTTCAATGGATCCGCCTCCCCTGCCGATAATCACAGTATCAATATCATCCATACTGTCTACGAAATGAATTGATTTAACTATATCGGCACTTGCAGTTTCACCCTGCACAACCGTCGGCACAATTACAATATCACACAAAGGGTAACGGCGTGTAATGATATTTTTTATATCCTCAACGGCAGCGCCCATATTTGACGTAATTACGCCGATTTTTTTTGGATACTGCGGTATAGCCTTTTTATGTGACTGACTGAACAACCCATCTTTTTCAAGCTTTTCTTTTAACTGCTCAAAAGCAACCGCCAATGCGCCCGCTCCGTCAGGCTGCATATCGTTAACATAAAGCTGATAGGTTCCGTCCTTGTCGTATACGGAAATCCTGCCGAAGCAAAGAACTTTCATACCATCGCAGGGATTGAATTTAAGTCGTGATGCACCGGAAGAAAACATAACGCATTTTAGCTGTGAGTTACTGTCCTTAAGTGTGAAATACATATGTCCGCTTTTATAATAAAGTTTAAAATTTGAAATTTCACCGCTTACATATATTCTGTTTAAAGGCTGTGCTTCGTCCAGCAGAGCTTTGATATAGGTATTAACCTGTGATACATTTAATACTTGCATAATTCGGATTTAAGTTTAGCAAAAACAGCAACACCCGAGGCATTGTCACACCCAAATTCTTTTTCAGGGAAATAACAACTGTATTTGCTTTTCATTGTTTTTCTTAATATTTCACTGCCGGATACACCGCCGGAGAAAACCACCGGCATTTTTCCGTATTCATTAATAATCCTCTCGGTCATATCCTGCACGGTTTTTGAGATATAATCCATTACAAATTTGGCGGCTTCCTCTTTTTCACAACCATTATCTATCATAGCTTTAACTTTGTTTTCAACGCCGCTTAAAGAACAGTCAAGACCTTTTAAACTTGTCCTTATATTAAATTTTGTATCGCATTTTACGGACATTGAATCAAGTTCACCACCGCAGGGAAATTTAAGCCCCAGCATAACACCTGTTCTGTCCACAGCCTGTCCTGCGTTAAGGTCAAGAGTTTTTGCAATACACTGTGTATTTATTATTTCATCGCCGCCGGGAGTTACGAGAAGCGCCTCGGTAGTACCGCCGGAAAGGTGAAAAGCAATAAAAGGCTTTTCAATTAATTCAAGCTGTTTACAGGAATAAAGGGCGGCAAGAATATGACCTACCTGATGGGATGTTTTATATACCGGTACGCCGGAAGTCTTTGATGCAGTAACTGCGGCAGCTTCACCTACAAGAAAGCACGGCATATAACTACCTTCAATATTCCTCGGTCTGACGCTGACGCCTATTGCGCTTACACACGTCGCATCTATTTTTTCAATTACTTTTGGCAGATTAACCGTATGCTGAAAAACCGCATCACTCTGCCTCAGTCCCTTTTCACCTTGTTTTACACTTAGTATAATTTTACTATTAACAACACCCTCATCGGTAACAACCGCCGACGAAGTAGTATAATTACTTGTATCAAATCCCAAATACTTTTTAAGATTACTCATTAATACTGCTTTTGCTCCTTATGTAAGCGCCCAGTATTCCGTTAATGAATGCCGAATCCTCCTTGCCGGAATACTTCTTGGCAAGTTCAACAGCCTCGTTAACGGCAACACTGTCAGGTACATCATCAACATAAATAATTTCGTAAAGCGCAAGCTTGAGAATTGAAAGATTAACCTTAGCAATACGGTTAATTTTCCAACCGGTTGAAAATTCCGAAATAAGCTCCTCAAGCTCCTGATTTTTTTCAACAACACCATCATACAGCTTTTCAGCATAATCACCTATTAATTCAACGTTTTCATTGTACAGAGTAATGGCGTCCTCGTCTTTCATAGCGTTAAAGTGATTTTGAAAGATTAAAAAAAACGCCTGCTCTCTCTGTTTGATTCTGTTCATAATATCCATATCCTCCGGCATTTTATGATTTGATACAAAAAACCGGCTCTGAAAAGTATTATTACAAAGCCGGCTGATTGATTACTCTTTAGTTATGGAAGGTTCATCTGAGCTTTCGCTCTCTTTAAAATCAATGCCCGTAATAACGACGTTCACATGAGAAACCGGTTTACCGGTCATATTTTGTACAGCCTCTTTAACATTGTGCTGAACTTTTTGAGCCACTTTCTGAATTTTCTGATTAGGCTCGAGATTCAGATAAATGCTGACATCAATATCGTCGCCGTCCTGAACTATTCTTACAGGGCTCATAACCTTCAGGCTGCCTTTTTTTATAGTGTTAACCACATCAACAGGACGGTTTGAAAACGAGCTTACGCCGTCCACATCTTTAGCAGCATTTGTTGCTATCGCACAAAGCACTTCTTCGGAAATTGTAAGGGTGCCTTTAGGGTTTGATGAAGTAATCTCCATAATGATAACGCCTCCGTTCGTTTCTTAATTTAGTATTATAACATAAGGCGCATAAATATACAAGTTTATTTTGACTGAATAATTGATACGTTTTCAAAACTGCACCCAAGCTGCTGAATAGCGATTTCCTTAATCTGCATAATTATTTCGTCAGTCAGCTCTTTTGTATCAACTATTATATCCACTCTCGTTCCATCCTCGCTGATTACCGCGATACAGTTATCTACGCCCTTTGCAGTTACAAGAGTTTCTATCTTATTTTCAGTTGATATGTAGCCCGATATTTCTGCAATTTTTTCAGTAGCTTTCTGTTTTGCATCTTTGTTCTCATTTTCACTGTCAACAACCTTTTGAAGCTTCTCAAGGGCGGAATCTCTCGCTGTTTGACGGTCAACCCTTGCACTTGAAAAATACTCATTTTCCGTAACAGCTTGGGTTGTTGCATCAACATACTCCGCTTCGCCGAGAGTTTTTGTCTGAGCGGACTTTACAATAGGTTCAATTGTTGAACTGATGTCGCTGTTATTATAATACCAGTTGCCCATAACCCCCACACCTAACAGCAGTACAAAAGAAGCCACTGCAACACGGGTCTTCCGAGCACGTTTTTTCTTCAGCTCGTCCTCGGTGAGAATTGGTTTTGCTTTTTTATCTTTATTCTTTTCTTTGTCTTTGGATTTATCATTTTTGTCAGGTTCTTTTTTATCCGAGTTCTTAATTTGCTGCTGACTTTCACTATTTTGCATATCAGTATTTTTTGTTTCATCTTTCATTGCTATCACCCTTTTGATTAATTTTTGAAACGCTGATTCTTGATGCAGGCAGATTATAAAGTGATGAGATACAGTTAATTATCTGCTCTTTTACAGCCACATTATCACCTCCGCCGCATACAACGGCAACGCCCTGTATTTCAGGATAATTCTGTTTAATAAGCACGGGAGTATCACCGTTTTCCCCCTCATACATCACATATTCATACTCGCCGGAAGAAGATTTTTCATCACTGCTTTGCTGAGTATTTTGTGCATAAACGCTTTCCTTTGTGTTTTTCAGGGTTATCATAACCTTACATTCGCCCACTCCCTCCACCGAGCCGATTAAATCTGCGGTCTGCGCCTCAAGAGCTTCGGTATATTCAGTATATGAGACACATTCCTGTTCTATGCCGGAATCTTTTTTTTCAGAGGATTGTGAGGGCACAGCCTCTGACAGAAGAATTAAAATAATCCCGATTATTCCGGCAGCAACAAAAATTTTAACCCTGTTTTTAGATGAAAACGCTTTGTTCAGCGTTTCTCTGATTTTTTCGGTCTTTTCACTGTCCAAGATATATCACTTCCGCATTCAGCGACAATTCGTCAAATATCATATTTTTAACCTGCGACGTATCATATTCACCGGGTACCGCCACAGTCAGTTCTTTTATTTCAATCTGCTGTTCATCGTTCATTTTTAGATTCGCAGACACCGAAGCGCCCGTAATACCGTTTTGTCCAAGCACGTTTTTAATCTGTGACTCCACCATAGTCTGTGCCGATAAAAGCTCTGACGACTCATAACTATCTGTTACAAATTCTTCAGGCATCTGAATATCCGAGGCTTTAAAATCTTTCAGCGGATACACAAAGGAGATAAAAATAAACAGTGCTATAATTATTCTGAAAAATCCTGCCATTCTGCCTTTTGGTATAAATATTGAAAATATTACTGAAATTATAAGAGTAATACATACCAAAAAAGTCCATTGCTTTATGTAGTCCAAATTATCACGTCTTTGCTGCTATTAAAATTCCGATGGATATAATCGTTGTTACCATTGACAAAATAAGAACCACATTTATCAACAGCATAACGTCTTTAAAAATTCTCAGTACCGATGAAACGGGATTATCCGAAAAAATATCTGCTGTAATTGTGCATACCGAGAGAAAGAAACGCCATATTACAGTTTGTAATATTGACGGTAAAAAGACAAGGGCAACCGCAGTTATTCCCACAACTCCCACACTGCTTTTTATAAGCGACGAATAGCTCTGTATTGAAAGCAATCCTTCGCTTATGGCTGAGCCTATAACGGGAACAACGCTGTTGATGGCAAATCTTATTGACCTGAGCCCCAGAGCGTCGGCACGTGACGCCACCGCCGTTTTTATTGAAAGCACGGATACGAATGCCGCTGCACAAACCGAAACAAGCGAGGTTATACAGCGTTTTAAGGTGCCTGTAAATCTTCCCATATTCAGCTCGCTTTTCAATGATGAACATATACCCAGAGCAAGAAAGCAATTTATAAGCGGAATGAATATATTAGACGCAGTAAATGAAAGCCCCTGGGCAAGCATAAGCAGCATTGAATTAGTTGAAAATGATGTTGTAACTCCACCGGAAGCAGCCACAATGGCACAAAAAACCGGTATAAACGCAAATATAAAATCAGCCGCTACAGCTATTGCAGTTGCCGAAGAAGATATACAAGGAGTAATATTTGTCACTATTACTACTGCTATTATAAGTGCTGAAGCAGTTGAGTATACATCAGACAGCGACGAATCTATTCCTGTTTTAAAACTTTGAAAAAATGTTGATAATATAATGAATGCCAGAACCGTAAGCGAACCTTTAAAAGGTCCCTGAATTTCCGACTTAAGCATTTTCATTATTACTTTAACTATGTTTTCAAGCGAAAGGGAGGTTATATTTTCAAAGTCAAAATCGTCCAGACCAAGGTCTTTAATTAAGCTGTAAGTATCACTGTCAAGATTATCCTCAAACACTGACAAATCGTAATTTTCAAGATACTGATTATATTCTTCTGCATCGGTGGTGTCTGTACCATAAACAGGCTGTACTATAATCAGCAAACTAAATAATACAATTAAAAATCTTTTCATTTGACGAGTCCCGTTACAATTTTAATAACCGTTTCAAAAAGAGGCAGAATAATTGTCACAACAATAATTTTTGAAGCGGTTTCCGTTATTGAAGCTAGTGCATTTTCGCCGTTATCACGGCAAACATCGCTGACAAACTGAGCAATAAGTGTAATTCCAAGCACCTTGAGCATAATTTTAATATATGCCGACGAAGAAGGCACCGATGAGGCAAGTTCACTTACAGAGGAAAAAATATTTCCAAGTTCCCCTGCTACGGCAAGAAAAAGTATAATCGCACCTGCTACCGAAACCGCCGCCGCATAAACAGGATTATATCTTCTTAGCACAAGACAGCAAATAAGTACGCACATAGCAATGCCGGCTATTTTTATCATAGGTCAAACAAATCCGACGCCGCTTCAAATAATTCACGAATCTGCGGAATAAGCATCATAAGAACCACAATAACTCCGGCAAGAGTTGTAAGCATCGCCTGGTCGTCTCTGCCTGAACGCACAAGCAAAGTATTCAGCACCGCTACAATTATACCAATAGCCGCTATTTTAAATATAAAACTGACGTCCAAATAATAAACCTCCCTGCAAAACTCATACTATCACCAATGCAAAGACTGCTGCGGCACAGAAGGAAAATGTCATATTGAGCTTTGATTTTTTTGTATATTCTTGTTTGTAATACTCCTCTTTACTCTCCATAATATTTCTGAAATTATCAATCAATTTAATCTGCCCTTTTACATCGCTTTTTCCAAGAGAATATAAAAAAGACGAAAGCTGTTTTGAATCTTCATCAGTCAGCGGTGATTCAAGGCTTGTCAAACGCTTTATACAGTTTGAATCAAAAAAATTAAGATGTTTAAATCTGCTGTCACTCAAAAAATTGTCTAACATTAGCACCGCCGGTGTAACGCTGTAACCTAAATCAACAATCATCATATCGCACAGCGTTTTTAATTCAGAACATATTTTATAACGTTGGCGCAGTAAATCAGATGAATGTAATCCCGCAGCCATGCAGGAAACTGTCACCATTATCAATCCTATGTATTTCATTTAATATCTCGCCTGCTTCAATAATTTCCGGAACATATGTATAATTATCCAACAGAACTATATATGTAAACTCCCCTGTTTCAAGCAACGTTCTTATAATAGGCTTGGAATATAAATCTTCCCTTGTACCTATATGAACGGACAATGCAAAACTGATACCCGAAGAAAAGGCATACAGTATTGACTCAATTTCTTCGTATCTTGATATTTCATCGCATATAATAATCTCCGGCGAAAGAGTTCTGGTTGCTATCTCTATCCCCAGAGCTTTAGGAAAATATGTTAGCACATCAGTATTTGCCCCTAAATCCATTGAAATAAATTCTTCTTTTTTAGCGGCAAACTCATTTCTTTCGTCAATGACAGCAACCTTGCGGTAACGGTTATTAAATCCGTCGGACAGCATTCTCGCCATATCCCTTAATAGGGTGGTTTTTCCGCTGTTAGGTCTGCCTGCTACAATGACGCTGGGAAAGGCATTAACGTACAAAAAATCAAGCACACCTTTGGCACATCCTATTACCTGATGCGGTATTCTAATATTAACGGCGCATACATTTTTTACAGAAGTAACATCGCCGGAGTCAATAACTGCCGTTGAGGCAACGCCTACTCTTGCGCCGTTAAAAAGAGTTAAATAGCCTTTTTTTAAATTGTCAAGATTATTGTAAATTGAATAATCGCACAAATTCATAAAAAGCTCGTCAAAAACACCGCTCTGTGTAACATAACAACCTTCATCACAATAATCATACAAATCTCCGTGATTATCCACAAAGTAAGAACTGTTTTTTATTACAAAAACCACAGGCATATCACGGCGTAAGCGTATTTCATTAATTCTGTTTAAAACTACGGTGTCGGTATTATTGAGCACCGAACCGATTTCTTTGGGCATTAAATCTATTATTTCGGATATTTCACTCAATGAATCACCTCAATAGTTTATATGCTCCACTATAAAAAATTATTACAAGTGTGTTAAATTTCAGCCTTTTCATTGAACAACGTAAATTCTTATGCTATTATATATAAACAAGTGAGATAAATATTTAATATTACAGGTGAAAAAATGGATATAACTAAATCCACAAAAAAAGTCTTTTCTAACAAAATATTCAACGGCGAAACAATAAATTATGCCGCATTATTTTCTTCTTCATTTCTGCTTTTGATAATTATTAAGCAGATATTTAAAACATTATTCGGCGTATCTGCATCAATATCGGTATTAGTTGCATTTATTGTATCGTCGGCAGTACTGTTTTTCGGCGAAAAAAAGTTTGTATTTACACATAATTCAAAATCAAAACCGCTTATTCAGGTGCTTTTATATATTTTCAGATGCTTTGTTGACTTTGGATTCTATAAAATATGCGACTTTATTTTCGGTGATATACTGAAAATGTCGTCTGCATTTGTCTTTTTGCTTACATTTTTCATAACATTCTTTTTCAACTATTATTTTGACAGACTGCTTGTTTTTGACGCAAATTATAAAGCCGAAAAAATCAGCGGCGGAAGACTGTATGCATTATTCTTCAAAAATCGTTTTGTAATTGCATCTATGGGGCTGGCATTACTGGGCATTGGCTTTGTGTATATTATTTTTTCAATGTTCCCGTTCGGCGACACAACCGTTATGAGAATGGATTTGTACCATCAATACGGTCCTTTGTTCACCGAGCTTTTTGACAGAGTAACACAGCACAAAAGCTTTCTTTACTCATGGGAATCGGGCGGCGGTTCAAGCTTTCTCGGAAATTATTTCAACTATCTTTCCAGTCCTTTGTCGGCAATTATTTTTTTGTTTGACAGAAAAGATATGACTTACGCAATTACTACTCTTGTGGCAGTAAAAGCGGTTCTTTCAGCCGGAACCTTTACCTATTATCTACGCAGAAGTCAGAACAGGCACAGTTTTGCTTCGGCGGCATTCGGTGTTTTTTACGCTTTCAGCGGATATTTTCTTGCTTATTATTGGAACATTATGTGGATAGACGGTATGATTCTTCTGCCGTTAGTCGCACTGGGAATTGAAAATATAATAAACAGAGGCAGTTCCAAATGCTATATAATATCCCTTACATTATTGCTTTTCAGCAGTTACTATATGGGATATATGGTATGCATCTTCTCTGTAATATATTTCATTATTTATTACTTCATCAATTTCAATATTTCGGACAAAGTTCTGCCGGTAAATCCCAAGGGTAAAAAGTATTCCTTTAAAGCAGTTTTAAACAACAGATTTATATCAAGAGGGCTTAATTTTGCATTCTCTTCTCTAATGTGCGGCGCACTGTGCGCATGTGCACTGATTCCTGTATATTTCATACTTCAGCAATGCTCCGCCACATCGGATTCTTTTCCCAACACATTTGAAAGTTATTTTAATATTTTTGATTTGGTAAGCAGTCATTTTGCCGGACTTGAAACCACTATACGTTCATCGGGCGACGACGTTTTGCCAAATATTTACTGCGGTATGCTGCCGGTAATTCTTCTTCCCCTGTATTTTGCAAACAAAGATATTAAACTCAGGGAAAAAGCGCTTTACCTGGTAATGATTATATTCTTTGTTTTTAGCTTTGATAACAATGTAATGAACTTTCTGTGGCACGGACTTCATTTTCCGAATGACCTGCCTTACAGATTTTCATATCTTTATGTATTCATAATACTTGTTATGGCGTTCAGATGTCTTATGCATATCAAGGCTATTGAATACAAGGATTTTGTTATGACGGGATTTTTATGGATACTTATAGCGCTGCTTTATCAAAAAAATCCTACAAACAAAATCAGCGAAATTACCATTTATATTACAATAGCATTCGTAATTGTATGGACTGGCGTAATGCTTCTTATCAAGAAAGGCTCAGTAACAAAAATCGTTGCAGGAATTACGATATTGGCAATGGCTTTCTGCGAAGTAATCGTATCTGACAGCAAGTCCTACGAATTTACGCAGAACCACAACGATTATGTTGCAAAATATGATACCTACACCGACGCATTAAACTATATTCACGAAACGGACAAGTCTTTTTACAGAAGCGAACTGTGCTATCTTGATACGAGAATGGATCCGTGCCTTTACGGATACGAAGGTATGTCAACATTTTCATCAATGGCTTATGAGAAATATTCTCAAAACCAGTATTCACTGGGTATGTTCGGCAACAGAATTAACTCTTACACCTACAACACACAAACACCGGTTTACAATGCTATGTACAATATTAAATATCTTGTACAAACAGAGGGCAGAATTGAACCATCAAACGATTATTATACCTATTATTACAACACCGATGACAGCAAAACAATGGTTTATGAAAATGATTATTTTTTACCCATAGCCTTTGAAACTTCATCGGATATAAAGAAATGGAATAACGCTGAGGGAAATCCCTTTGATGTTCAGGAGGACTTCATTGACCGTGCGGCAGGAGTTTCAAACGTATTTGTTCCGTGCGAATATACTTCAATGGAATGTGACGGAATTGAATGTGACGATATAACAGAAAACGGAACATATTTCTTTACAAAAATGGATACTGAAAGCGATTACGGCACAGTAGATGTTAATATAAAAGCTGTAAAAACAGGAAATCTTTATATTTACATCACTTCCCCAGAAGTTGAAAATGTTAATTACTATTGGAACGATGATGAAGATACTGAATATCAGGGCATAAGTGAACCATATATCCTTGATTTGGGCGTTCATAAAGAGGGTGACGAAATCACTGTTTCTATTGACTGCGGTTCAATAGACGCTGATGATTCATATTTTGAAATTTATGCATACAACATAGACAATGATGTGTTTGAATCGGCTTACGATATGCTTTCTCAGGGCGGACTGAATGTAACATCCCACACACAGACAAAAATTGAGGGTACAATAGACGCAGGATTTGACGGATATCTTTACACCTCAATACCTTATGATGAAGGATGGTCTGTATATATTGACGGTAAGAAGGTTAAAACTTTTAAAACCGGTGACTGTCAGTTAACAACAACAATAAAAAAGGGTACTCACACGGTAACATATAAGTATACTCCCAAAGGAATGAAGGCGGGCGCATTGATTTCGACTGCGTCGCTAATTGCAGCAGGTGCTTATATGGTTTTAAAAAGGAAAAAAGGCAGAAATTTGTTTAAATTGAATAAAAATAGATAATTATCCGTGTAAAATATCTAATAATTATTTTGTTATTTCAGTTTACTTTTAGTAGTAAATTGTTGTAAAATGTAATCAGCAACTTAGAGAGGAGTAATCCAATGCCAAGAATTACAGCAGAAAACGTTCAGACCATTCCGTACGGACCACTGGGTATAATTGCTCTGCCCGGATGTGAGGCGCTTGCCGACAAGATAGACAAATACCTTGTTAAATGGAGGCGTAGTCAGGCCAGCGAGCACAAAGACACCATCGCCTTTTACGGTTACCAGCGCGACAGTTATATGATTGATACCACCATAGCCAGATTCGGCAGCGGTGAGGGAAAGGCTGTAATTAACGACACAATCAGAGGTTATGATTTATATATCATTGCAGATTGTTTCAATTACAGCGTTACATACGATATGTACGGCATTACAGTGCCGAAATCACCTGACGACCATTTTTCAGATTTAAAAAGGGTTATCAGTGCTGCTTCAAGCAAAGCGAAAAGAATTAACGTAATTATGCCGATGCTTTATGAAGGCAGACAGCATAAGCGTTCATCACGTGAATCACTTGACTGTGCAATGGCTCTGCAGGAGCTGACATCACTGGGTGTTGAAAACATTATAACTTTTGATGCTCACGACCAGAGAGTACAAAACTCTATTCCCCACAAATCATTTGAAAATGTTATGCCTACATATCAGATGATTAAAGCCCTTGTTAACAATGAGGACAACCTCAGCATCGACCCGGAACACCTTATGGTTATTTCTCCTGATGAGGGCGCAATGCACAGATGTATTTATTTTGCAACACAGCTTGGTGTTAATCTCGGTATGTTCTACAAAAGACGTGATTATACAAAGGTTGTAAACGGCAGAAACCCTATTGTTGACCACCAGTATCTCGGTGACAGCGTTGAGGGCAAGGATATAATTATCGTCGATGATATGATATCCTCAGGTGAAAGCATGCTTGAGGTTGCAAAAAAGCTTAAAGAACTGAAAGCAAAAAGAATTTTTGTATGTACCACCTTCGGCTTGTTCTGTGCAGGACTTGATGTATTTGACGAAGCTTACAAAAAAGGAATAATTGAAAAAGTATTTACCACAAACGGTATTTATCAGACTCCTGAGCTTCTTTCCAGAGAATGGTATCAAAGTGTAGAACTTTCAAAGTATCTTGCTTATTTTCTTGATACAATCAATCACGATTTATCTGTGTCATCTCTGCTTGATACATCACAGAAAATCAACAATTTACTTATAAAAAAGGGACTGAAAAAAAATAATGAAGACTAATATCAAAAAATTATCAAAGGTTCAGGTAATAATAGTTATCATTGTTGCTGTATTTGCAGTAATATTCATAGGAGGCGGAATATACTGCGCTGTTAACGACGAAACACCTGCCGAAATGTTTACGGATGTATTTACATCAAACGACAAGCAGATTGTAGGTAAATGGCAGAATTCTTCAACACCGGGTCTTTCCGCTTATGAATTTTACGACGACGGTACATATGACAGCTATCTGAGCACATTTGCTTTTACAGGCGAATATAAGATTGAGGGCAGCAGAATTACACTGAGCAATCCCAATTCTAACAAAAGCGTTGTTTACAAATACTCGCTTAACGGCGATAAGCTTACAATGAAGCTTGTTGAAGAAGAGGGACAAGAGGTTGAAGACGAAGAGAAAAATGAATTTAAACGTGTAAAATATCTTAATATGAAAGATCTTCAGGATATTATTGGCGACCTGGCTGACGGCGGTGATTCAGATAACTCCGAAGAAGAAACCACCGAGGAGCCTACAACCGGATATGAAGTAACCGGTGAAGATGATTAACGGAATATAATTAGTATAAAATAACGACAGATTAATTTCTGCCGTTATTTTTTTTGATTTTTTTCATATACATTACCAAGGATATTGCAGAAAGGTAATGAAAAATATGAACAAAAATGTTGAAAACAGATGTATTGAACTGGGAGAATATATAGTACAAAGTAAGGCAACGGTAAGGCAGACGGCGGAGGTTTTCGGTGTAAGCAAATCCACGGTACATATAGATGTTACAAAAAGGCTTTCAAAAATCGCACCTAATCTTGCAGAAAATGTAAATGCAGTTCTTCAGGAAAACAAGGCACAGCGCCATATTAGAGGCGGAGAGGCAACTAAAGAAAAGTACCTGAAACTATCTAAAGCAAAAAATAATTGATATTTATTTCAGTCAATGATATAATTAAAGTGATAAAGTAAATGGAGGAAGTTAAGTTGTCAATAGGATTTATAGGTTGCGGAAATATGGCGACAGCCATTATAGACGGTATTATTTCAGGCGGCGCAGTAAAACAGGAAGAAATTAATCTGTATGACGTATTTATTCCTGCTATGCAGAAACTGCATAACAAATATGAAAATATCGGAATATGCGATAATGAGGAAGAGGTTGTAAGAAAAAGCGACGCAGTGATTTTAGCCGTAAAACCAAATGTGCTCGGCAGTGTTCTTAACAAAATTAATTCTGCGCTTGATGAAAGCGACACGCTTTTAATTTCAATAGCAGCCGGAAAAACCATTGAATTTATACGTTCATCCCTGTCACACGACAATAGAATTATTCGTGTTATGCCGAATATCAATGCTGTTGTTAACGAGGCTATGTGCGCATACTGTTGTAACGGCAAAGCAACTGCTGAAGATAAAGTGCTGACGGAAAAAATATTCAGCTCCGTCGGACAGGTTATGTTTCTTGAGGAAAATTATTTTCCGCTGTTCGGCGTAGTTGCAGGGTGCTCCCCCGCTTTTGTTTATATGTTTATTGACGCATTGGCACGTGCCGCCGTTAAAAACGGAATGAAAAAGGATACTGCCCTTATGATTTCGGCACAGGCAGTTTTAGGCAGTGCAAAAATGGTGCTTAATTCCTCAGAGCACCCCTGGGAACTTATTGATAAAGTATGCTCACCGGGCGGCACAACAATTGAGGGTGTAACTTCACTTCAGGCCGACGGCTTTGAAGCAGCAATACACAATGCAGTTGACAAGGCTGTTGAAAAAGACAGCAAACTGTAAAATTAAATAGGAGAATATGTATGAAATACGAAATCCAAGGAAGTAACTTCCCTGTTTTAGTGTGCAATCTTGAATCGGGTGAATCAATGATTACCGAAGGCGGCGGAATGAGCTGGATGAGTCCTAATATGCAGATGCAAACTACCAGTAACGGCGGTCTCGGCAAAGCAATAGGCAGAATGTTTACCAAAGAAAGCCTTTTCCAAAATAAATATACCGCTCAGGGCGGTCCGGGTATGATTGCGTTTGCAAGTTCTTTTCCCGGTGATATAATGGCCATTGAAATCGGACCCGGCAAAGAATGCGTTTGTCAGAAATCCGCATTCCTTGCATCTACAACAGGTGTTGAACTTTCCCTGTTTTTCAATAAAAAATTCGGTGCCGGTCTTTTCGGCGGTGAAGGATTTATTATGCAGAAATTAAGCGGAACAGGGATGGCATTTATTGAAATTGATGGCTCGGCCGTAAGATATAATCTTGCTCCAGGTCAGCAAATTATTGTTGATACAGGTCACGTAGTTATGATGAGCGCCTCCTGTTCAATGGATATACAAACAGTAAAAGGTGCAAAGAATATTTTTCTGGGTGGAGAAGGTCTTTTCAACACAGTCATAACGGGTCCCGGAGAAGTTGTTTTGCAAACTCTGCCGATTTCAAAAGTTGCGCAGCAAATTCAGCCTTATATTGTAACAGGCAGCTAAAATTCGACACAAAAACAACCGTCACCAAATAATCAGGTGACGGTTGTTTCAATTTAATTATGATAATTATAAATATTTTTTAATTTCATCAACCATATCAATTTTTTCCCAAGGTACATTAAGATCTTCCCTGCCCATATGACCATAGGCGGCAACATCTTTATATATCGGGCGTCTTAAATCAAGGCGGTCGATAATTGCTGACGGTCTTAAATCAAATACCTTATTTACAATATTGCTGATTTCATCATCACTTTTTTTACCTGTGCCAAAGGTATCAATCATAACAGAAACAGGCTTTGCAACACCAATAGCATAGGACAGCTCAAACTCGCATTTATCTGAAAGACCTGATGC
>CAYXLH010000029.1:0-22715 GCA_964465835.1 uncultured Bacteroides sp.
TTTTGAGAAGGTAAAAGAGTTAATCTGATTGCATCCGTAAAATGCATAATCACCTATATCGTTATAGGTATCAGCCATATTAAACTGCGCCTTTTCCATTGAATAAAAGGCATAATTACCTATTCTGTTTACTGAAGGGTCAATATTAACCTGTTTGATTTTTCCTGCAAAACGCGCCCATGGCTGAGTTTTGGCGGTATAGTCTTCCGTTTTATAAATATTAAGCTCACCCTGAGGAATTGAATAGGAATAACTGTCTGATGAATATGTAATACTGCCTATATCAGGGCAGCCGTTGCCGTAATAAATATCGTAGCCCTCGGTGCCGTAATCCACTGAAGAATCACACAGGACCTGATACACGTCATCCTTTGGCATATTAACATCAATGCTTTTTATATCCGCACACAAAGCTGCTATATACGGAGAAGAAAATGATGTTCCGCTGTTCAGTCCGTATCCGCTGCCGGAAGCGGTCGGTACAGATGACCTGATTTTTGAACCGGGAGCACAAAAATCTATACAATCACCGTAATTTGAATATGATGCGATAGAATCGGCTGTACTTAGAGCAGAAACAGTAATAGTGCCGGGAGTTGTTGTGGGATATCTGTTTGCAACTTCTTCTCCATCATTGCCTGCACTGCAGCAAACGCAAACTCCTTTCTTTACTGCGTTTGTAACGGCAGTTTTAAAGGAATTGCCTCCATATTCACAGCCCAAACTCATATTTATAACATCAGCGCCCTTTGATACGGCGTCATTTAAAGCGCCAATCATGGCGGATGCAGTGGTAGTTAAAGCACCAAACGCTACAACTTTATAGGGAAGAATCTTTACCGTATCAGGCGTATTGTCGGCAATAATTCCACTGACAAAAGTGGCGTGGCCGTAAGCTTCGCCCTGCAAATCTTTGTCATATCCTGCGTCGGCGTATTTATCCGATGACAAATCTGTTCCTGATGAAACAAATCTGTCTTTGAGCAGTTCATGGTCAAGCATAACGCCTGTATCAATTACAGCCACGATAACATCATCATAGTCCATTTTATAATTTGATATGTAAGAGGTTGTACCCAATTTATTACTTCCGGCGGGATGAATTTTTCCCTTATCGGAGGAATCAAGATATGCAACGCAGTCGGGTTCTGCATTAAGTGAATCCGCTATCATACGCTGATATGCTTCTTCAGCCTGCCGGGCAGTATTATACTGAAGGACAGCAAAACCGTTTTCTTCATCAACTGCAGCGTCGCAGGCGGAATAATCGTTTCCGTTATAATCATTCACCATTATACGTCTTAATCCAAAAGGCTGTTTTTTTTCCTCATCGGTAAGAGAAACGTCATATTCGGAATAAATAGACGCAAGATCACTTACAAATCTGTCGTCATTTTTTGAACTTTGATATTTTTCTGAATCACATAGAATACTGGGAATAACTACACAAAACGCAGTCAGCGCACATAATATAATGCAAAGTATCTTCTTTTTCACCGTCAAGCCCCCCAAAAAACAATCAATAGGTGCTGCTTATTGTATATATTTAACAAAAATATTACATTATAACATTATAATTATATCATATTTGATTGACTTATGCCATAGAAATATGTTATTTTTATATAAGAAAGTTCTTTAAAAAGAGGATGATTAATATGTCAGGCACAAAATATGTTCCAAAAAAAGAAATTATGGCATACTGTGTAGGCGCATTTGGTCAGGGTATGGTTTATGCCATAATGAGTTCATACATATCGGACTTCTACCTGAACGTACTTAAAGTAACGCCGATATTTGTACTGCTTTTAATGCTTTTGGCACGAATCTGGGATGCAATCAACGACCCGATCATGGGATTTATAGTTGATCACTCAAATCCTAAAAGAGGTAAAATGAAAGCATATCTTTTATACACGCCGATACCTGTGGCAATACTGACGATGCTTTTGTTTTATGCGCCTAATCTGGCAGATTCTCAAAAAATGATATATGCCGCCGTTGCTTACGTTGCGTGGGGTATGATTTATACCGCATCGGACGTTCCGTTCTGGAGTCTGCCCAATGTATTGACCCCGGACGCAGATGAGCGCGGAGATATTATATCAAAGGCGAGAACCACCAACGGAATAGGTTCTGCAATACCGATGGCAATGTTTATGATACTCGGTTTTTTACTGCCGAAATTCAACCTGTCCGGCACAGAGCTTGAACAGACAAAATATTCGGTAATGGCATTGATTTGCTCGATAATCGGCAATCTGCTTTTTGTAAGAGTATATTTTAAAACAAAAGAAAGGGTAAATATTCCAATTCCGCCGAAAAAGGATAAAAACCAACCATCTTCCCTTAAACTTATACTTACCTGCAAACCCCTTATGCTTACTGCGCTTATGGGTATTTTATCAGCGGCAAGATATATGTTTCAGGCAGGAGCGGTACACGTTGCAAGATATACATTTTACATCGGCAAAGACCTTACAGGGCTGAGCGGTGCGGAAAAAGAGGCTGCATTGCAAAGCAACATTTCAACTGTATCAACTATTATGGCAGTTGCCAGCGCAGTAGGAATGTTCGGCGCAATGATAGCCGTAACTCCACTTATCAAAAAGTTTTCTTACAAGCAGATAATTATCGTATCTTCTCTGCTGGGAAGCGCTTCGTCTTTTGCAATGTGGTTTATCGGCTACGATAATTTTTGGGCGTGCATTCCGTTTTTGCTTATTTCAACAATCCCCTGCGGCACAATCAACGTATGCGCCTTTGCAATGGTAGGCGATTGCCTTGATTATATGGAGCTTAAAACAGGAACCCGTCTTACCGGTATGGGCTCTGCTATACAGAGTTTTGTAACGAAATTCGGCAATGCAATAGCCACATCATTCATTATTCTTATGTATATTATCGTTGATTTGGACGTTGCGTCAATCTCGGCAAAGGTTACCGCCAATCCCCTTGAAATGTCATCAACGGTAAGAGGCGGTATATTCAGCATAATTTCATTGATTCCGGCTATTTCACTTCTGATATGCATAATACCTATGTTCTTCTACAATCTCACAGGAGATTACAAGGAGAAAATGGAGGCTCAGCTTCAGGAGCAAAGACGTGAACGAGGAATAGAAATAGAAAAATAGTAATAGTACAGTAAAAGCAAACCCTCCCTGCACACAAACGCAAGGAGGGTTAATTAATAATATCTAATTAATTTCGCTGAGAATACACTGCTCTATTACACGCTTACTGCTTTGTCCATCCTCAAGATAAGTAAATCTTGAGATAAACTTATCGTATATTTCCTTATATCTGCTTTCATAGGAAGAAATATTTTTAAGCTCTGAAATAAGCTCGTCCTGCGTCTTTGTAATAGGCCCGGGAAGCTCTGTCAAATCAATATAAAAATCACGCAGATTATTTTTGTACTCATCAAAATCGTACATATAAAAGTAAATAGGTCTTTTAAGATTTGAATAATCAAAAAACACGCTGGAATAATCGGTAATCAGCAAATCGCTTATAATATATAAATCGTTGATATCGTCATAACTGCTGAC
Organism: uncultured Bacteroides sp.; assembly: GCA_964465835.1. GTDB lineage: Bacteria > Bacillota > Clostridia > Oscillospirales > Acutalibacteraceae > Eubacterium_R. The sequence continues at coordinate 3,555 of CAYXLH010000029.1, forward strand.
GTTATAAACAAAGCCATCATACTTGCCCAAATCAATATAATTTGCTACAAAATAGTGGGTACGGAAAAGAATAATATATTCATCGCCGAACTCCTTTTGCATCTTGTCAAAATCCATCTGTGCCTTATACACATATCCCATACCGGCTTTGTGCTGATCATCACGCCAAGTGGGAGCGTAAAGAATTATTTTTTTATCCGTGTTAATGCCGAGCCTGTCCTTAATGGCAGTAACGTCATCACTGGTGTAATTATATAAAAAGTCATTACGGGGATATCCTGTTTCTTTAAGTATGGATTTATCTTCAAGATTAAAGGCGGAAGCAAATTTTTGAGTACAGAATTCCGACGGAGAAATCATATACGTATATCTACTTGAGTCGGTTTTATACTTTTTGCGGATATCTTTAATTGAATTCATCGCATTTCCGCCTCTGACGGAAATATCATAGCCTAATTTTTTAAGAGGTGTGCCGTGCCAGCACTGAATATAAACCTGATTATCCTTTTTCTTAATAATCTCTTTAAGACGTGAATTGGTTACCCAAAATTTAGCGGCGGCATGATATCTGTAATACTGCCTGCTGCCGTACTTAACAACCACTGTATTTTTGTTATCCTCAAGATATTTGAATTCATCGGGTTTTTTAAACGCCCATACGTATTTAAAATCACTGCACCTTTCATCATTCTGCATAGCGTTGTAAATTGCTTTTGGACTGCAAACAAAGTATCTGCCCATATATGCCTCAAACATAATCATCTTATCGTCAACCCTGTTTGAGTAATAATAACTAAGATACTGTGCCCTTCCCCACGCAAACATTGCTTTTCTCAGTAAAGTCAGAAAGGTGTGGTGCTTTTTTCCGTATTTAAGAAGTTCCTTTTTTATCTCTTTTTTTATTTTTATCATCACAAATCAGGCCTTTTCATCGTCACAATACATAACAATTTAGTTTATTTTAGCACATAAGAATGTTTTTGTAAACCTTAAATGATACTAATAATATATAATTTAAAGATAAAAACATCTTATCAGCTAATTTTCACGGTTGTACGTTCCTCTTTCTTCCCATGCGGATTTTGCCTTTTGCGAAAAATACTCTTTTGAAAAATCGTAAACTGCTTTTTTAAGCACGGCCTTAAATCGTAAGTTTTTTTCGTTATCCAATTCAGATATAGAATCAATAATTGAAATTATGCGCTTTATATCCATCAGTTTTAAATCATAAAAATCATCAATTCCTATTTTTTCGGCTGTGTTTTCAAGGGTGTCAAAGAAAAGCTCCAAGTCATCATCACCGATATAATCAATAAGATTATTAATATATTCACTGATAAAATCAGAGTAGTGATCGTACCTTTCAACTGTTTCAAAGCTATCATCATCCACAATCCAAGAGGATACCTGATGTTGCTTTAAACCATTGTTTGAGCTTTTTATAATATGCGGTTTTTCATCGTGATACAGCATACGTCCTATTATGGAAGACTGGGGCGTAAAAAGATGAATTTTGTCTTTAATCTGCCTGTAATCATATCGATCAAAAAACCATTTTGGAAATCCCGGAGCATCATCTTCGTATACTGCCACAATACGTTTTTTAAGGGAATTTGAGCAGTTAACCGCCGCAAATACCGCAAGGTTTCCGCCTTTTGAATGGCCGCAGATTCTTATATCTCCGCTGCAGAGCATTGCCGTTTCCTGAAAATAATACAAAGCCTCTATCTGCGCCGGAACTGGAAACATATACGAAAGCATTGCCGACTCTTTTACGCCGGTAACAGTAACGTCAGTACCACGAAAAGCCACCAGCAAAGAGCCGTCATTAAGCATGAAGTTAGCTGCAGCAAACTGCTTATCAATAGCGTCGTTAATATTGTTTACATAACGGCAGATAACCGTATCTCCGTATCGTTTTGTATCGGCGCACAGTTTCAGAAGCCGGGCAGAACGAGCGCTGATATTAATCAGATTTTCTATATTTTCAAGGCTGTAAACGGTGTAAAATTCCTCTGCCGCCTCTTTAAGGGTCGGTTTAAGAACGCCGTCAGAAATACCGGCAAAATCCGTATAAATAAGCTGAGAAAAAACGGCGTTATCCACTTCGTTAAAAGGCTTTTGAGTAAAAGTAAAAGAACCGTATTCTTTTATATAATTGACAATGTTTTTCATTATTATCACCTAAATATTATGCTAATTATATTATAGCACAAAATTCTGATAATGTTAATTACGCAAACAATTAATCAAGCACCTGATAATATGCAGAAATCTGATTTAATTTTTCCTCAAACTTATCCTTTGGCTGTTCTTTCGGAACTTCTATCGGATAATTTCCTGTAAAACATCCGTCGCAAAAACCTATATCGGCATTTTCAGCAAGCTTATGTGTTGCCTCAACAGACAGATAACCTAGAGAATCCACCCCGATTTCACGAGCAATTTCATCAACGGTTTCATATTTACAGGCAATAAGATTTTCCTGTGAATCAACATCTGTACCAAAATAGCAGGGATGTTTAAACGAAGGAGAGGAAACGCGCATATGGACCTCGGCGGCACCTGCCTCACGTAGAAGCTTAACAATTCTTGCGCAGGTTGTGCCTCTGACGATAGAGTCGTCAATCATAATTACACGCTTGCCCTTAATATTTTCTTTAATAGCGTTAAGTTTAATACGAACGGCGTCCTCACGCTGATGCTGTGACGGCTGAATAAAACTTCTGCCTATATATCTGTTCTTTATAAATCCGATACCGTAGGGTATTCCGCTGGCATTGGCATATCCCAATGCGGCGTCAAGCCCGGAATCGGGAACGCCTATTACAATATCTGCGTCAACAGGATGCTCCTTTGCAAGAAACTCCCCTGCTTTCATCCTGGCGTGTTCAACAGAGGCATTTTCAATAACCGAATCCGGACGTGCAAAATATATGTATTCAAAAACGCACATGGAAGCCTTTGATTTTTCACGGCAGTGAGTTTTAATGGAATGAATACCGTCCATACCGATAACAACTATTTCCCCGGGAATAACATCTCTGACAAATTTTGCACCGATGGTATCAAGAGCGCAGGATTCACTGCTTACGCACCATGCTCCGTCATCAGTTTTACCTATACATAGAGGGCGGAAACCGTTAGGGTCACGAAAGGCGATAAGCTTTGTAGCGGTCATTACAATACAGGAATAGGCTCCTTTAAGAGAATACATAGTTTTTTCAACCGCTTCCTCCGTATTTTTACTGTTAAGACGATTGGAAACTATTGAATATGCAATAGATTCCGTATCAGATGTGCCATGAAAGATTCCGCCTTTAAGTTCAAAGCTTTTTCTTATATCGGCGGCATTAACAAGATTTCCGTTATGGGCAACGGCAAGATTACCTTTTATATGACGTATAACAAGAGGCTGAATGTTATTCGGGCTTTTTCCTCCGGTGGTTGAATAACGCACATGACCGATAGCCATATTGCCCATTCCCAGACTCTCCAGCTTTTCAGATGTGAAAACATCAGGCACCAGTCCGTCGCCGCGGCAGTGAGAAAACACGCCGTCATCATTTACGGCAATACCGCAGCTTTCCTGCCCTCTGTGCTGGAGAGCATATAATGCAAGGTACGTTGACTGGGCAACATATGTTGTTTTGTTTTCAAAAATTCCGAAAACGCCGCATTCCTCGTGAAGAGTATTAAACATAAAAGTATCATTTCCTTTCATTTATCAAATAAATTATGCCCTTTGAATTAATAATCCAAAAGGCATAATGATTTAGTTAGGCGTATAGAGATTTGCATAAGGGCGTGAAGTAGCCGGAACAAGCTTTTTAAAAGACTTGCTCATTACATAATCAAAGTCTGCGCCGAAATATTTACAGTATTTTTTTACATAAGCTTTCAGTTCCTTCATATCCTCGCTGTCAAGGTTTGTTACCTTTATATTGTCAGAGAGATTTTCCTTAGGAAAAGAACCACGTACAATGATTTTTCCACCGTGCATACCAGAGGCACAGTGAGTGCCGAACAGTTTTTCACCACGCTTATGATTAAGACCGAGGAGTACAATAGTACCCCCTGCCATATATTCTCCCAGGAAAGAGCCTGCATTTTCGCCGATAACAAGAACAGGGCGCATTGAGCGAAATTCTTTCATATGAATACCGCCGCGGCAAGCAACATTTTTCTGAATATAAATCTGTCCGTCACGCATACCGTAGCCCATAGCATCACCGCTGTGGCCGTGAATGACAATTTCTCCGCCGCCCATGGTGTTACCCACAGCGTCCTGACAGTTGCCATATACAACAACATTTCCGCCGTTGAGATAGCATGCCAAATCATTACCGGGAGTGCCGTGGACTTCAATAGTTTTGCCCTTATCAAGAGCACAGCCAATATAACGCTGACCGTTTACATTATTTACTACGACCTTATTCTTTTTAAGGAGTTCTTCTTTGATTTCGGCGTTAACCTCTTCATAACGCCTGAGTGATGCGTCTATACTCATAATTTAAGACCTCCCGTTAATTTCTGTGTTCTAACGTCCTTATTGAAAAGAAACAGCGACGGATTATCCATAATATCCCCCTGAAGCTGGGTCAAATCAACACGGTTTGCAATCAAATTTGTATATATACCGGCATTGTCACTGCAATTAATGAGAACAAATCCCACAAGGTGACTGCCCTCAAAAACAAGTCTTTTATAAACATTGCCGTCAATTTTGATTTTATCCGTATATTTATCGCCCTGTGCGTTAATAAGTCCGCAGGTACATATACGCAAATCATCATAAAAATCAATAGCGTTAACGGAATAAGCACCGTCGATTTTAACATCTCCGCCCGACATCTGCGAGCCAGCGGCAATGCCCTGATTGACTGCGTTTGGCCAAAGAGCAATAATCCTCTTTGAACCGTCCAGCATATCAACAGAAACGGTGCAGTCACCTGCCGCATAAATGTTTTCGTCACTGGTCTGCATTGTGGCAGGGTCGGTTATTATGCCCCTATCAACAGTAAGCCCTGCTTCTTCTGCAAGGGTGGTTTCGGGGCGGACACCAACGGCAACAACAAGCATATCGCATTTAATTTCTCTGCCGTCTTTAAGAATTACCGAGGTAATCTTTCTGCCCTTTGATTTTGCTTTTACTACTGTATTTTCAAGGTGGAATTTAAGTTTGCCCTGATTTTCAAGGAATTTCTTTACACTTTTTGCGGATTTAGCGTCAAGGATTGATGGAAGGACTCTCGGTGCAAGTTCAACCACGTCAACGCTTTTGCACAATTTTGACAAACCCTCTGCGGCTTTCATACCGATAAGGCCTGCTCCGATAACAACTGCTCTTGTATCTTCGTCAGCAGCCTTTTTTATATTTTTAACGGATTCCAAATCAAGGAATGTATAAGTATTTGATTTACCGCTTACATTTTCCATAGGCGGAACAAAGGGTTTTGAGCCGGTGCAGATACAGAGCTTGTCATAATGATACTCTTTTCTTCCTGCCTTAACCTTTTTGTTTTCTCTGTCAATGCTTTTTACTTCGCTGCCGGTAACCAAATTAATTCTGTTTGATTTATAAAATGTTGCTTTGCGCAGGAAAATATCGGTTTCCTTAACCTTTCCTTTAAGATAATAACTTATAGAAGGACGGCTGTAAGGATAGTATATCTCCTTTGTCAAAACAGTGATTTCACCGGTTTTATCTGTTTTTCTGATTTCTTCAGCAGCAGCAAGGCCTGCGGCAGAAGCACCGATAATAACATACTTACTCATTATTTATTACCTCCTGCTTCTACAAAAACCAATGCTCTGTTAGGACAGTTTGCAACACAAGCAGGAATATCTCCCTGACACAAATCGCACTTAACGGCAACATTGCCCGGCTTAATACAGCCTACGGGACAAACCGAAAGGCAGGTCATACAGCCGATACATTTATCTTCATTAACAGATACTATACCTGTTTTTTTATCTTTTGTCATTGCGCCTGTGATGCAAGCCTTTACGCAGGCAGGGTCATCGCAGTGACGGCAGTTAACGGCTACTGAAGCCATTTTACCGCCGTAAACGGTAACTCTTGACACAGGGGCAGGATTTTCATATTTATTGGCAATCAAAACATCCTTAGATTTAGAATGAGCGGTTTTGCAGTAAACTTCACAAAGTCGGCAGTTTACGCAAAGGTTTTCTCTGGCGAATACTTTTTTCATAAAACTACCTCCTTATTCTCCGGCATGCTTGATGCCTAAAATTTCAAGTTCTTTTTCCGTAAGACCGATACCGCGCAGCATAAGTCTGTTACCTCTGAGTGAGTCAACAGAATTGATACCCATACCACCCATAATCTCTTTAATCTCATGGTTCCATGCGTTGATAAGATTTTCAACACGCTGATGAGCGATTTCGGGATTAAGGCGTTTTGTAAGTTCAGGTCTTTGAGTGGCGATACCCCAGTTGCATTTGCCTGTATTACAGGTCTGACACATATGACAGCCCATTGCAATAAGGGGTGCGGAAGCCACATAGCAGGCGTCAGCGCCCAATGCAATGGCCTTTACGATATCTGATGAACATCTGAATGATCCTGCCGCCACAAGGGAAACCTTTGAGCGGATACCCTCGTCACGGAGCCTTTGATCTGCCGCTGCAAGGGCAAGTTCAATTGGAATACCCACGTTATCACGTATTCTTGTGGGAGCGGCGCCTGTACCGCCTCTGAAGCCGTCTATAACCACAATATCAGCACCGGCACGGGCACATCCCGAAGCTATAGCCGCAACATTATGAACGGCGGCAATTTTTACCGAAACGGGCTTTTTATTATCAGTTGCCTGTTTAAGTGACCAGATAAGCTGACGCAAATCTTCAATAGAATAAATATCGTGATGAGGCGCAGGAGAAATAGCGTCGGAGCCTTCCGGAATCATACGTGCATTGGAAACTTCAACATTTACCTTTTCGCCAGGAAGATGTCCGCCGATACCGGGCTTTGCACCCTGACCGATTTTAATTTCTACAAATTTTGAATTATTAAGGTAATCTTTGTGAACACCGAAACGTCCCGATGCAACCTGTACAACGGCATAATTGCCGTATTCATGCAAATCCGGGTGAAGTCCGCCCTCACCTGTGTTGAACAGTGTACCCAAATTTACAGCCGCCATAGCCAGGGATTTCTGGGCGTTAAGACTTATGGAGCCAAAAGACATTGCCGAAAACATAATAGGCGTTTCAAGAATTACCTGAGGAGGCATATCGGTAACGGATTTGCCTTTTTTCTCAACATTAAGTTTTTCCGGTTTTCTGCCGAGAATTGTTCTTATCTCCATAGGCTCACGCAGAGGGTCAATGGAGGGATTTGTTACCTGTGAAGCATTGAGAAGAATTTTATCCCAGTAAATCGGGTACGGCTTAGGGTTGCCCATTGCGGACAAAAGAACACCGCCTGTATCTGCCTGACGGCAAATTTCCTGCTGATACTGAGGAGTCCAGTTAGCATTATCTCTGTAATCACAGACATATTTTTCTATTCTAAGCGCACCTGTGGGGCACAAATCAACACATCTGTGACAGGCAACGCAGTTTTGCGAATTTGCAAGAACAGTCTTTCCGTCCTCGGCAAAGTAGTGACACTCATTTGAACACTGACGAACACAGCAACCGCAGTTGATACAAAGTTCTTTATCGCGTACAACAGTGAATTTTCGGGGAATGAAATTAATAGGCATTACTCATCATCCTCCTTTTTCTCAATTTCAAGGGGTACAAACACAGGCTCTGCACCGCTGACAGACCATACTTTTTCCGGATCGGGACATACAATTCTTATAGCCGACTCCTCAGAAGCAAAATAGGCTCTGTCGCCTTTTGTGGCGGCAGTCAGCGAACGAAGCTTAAGACGGTCGTTAATTGCAAGCAGCCCTTTGCTTGAACCTAAAATTACGGAAAACGGTCCGTTTACGAGGGCACCGCTGTATATAGCACGAAGATTTGTAAAATACTCTTTATTTTCGTCATCCATACGGTCAATCTCATCCCATTCGGGAGCGGTAAGCACATCGGCTGCAACGTCAATAGGCAGTCCGTGATGACGTATAAGGTGGTCAAACAGATAAGTAATAACTTCCGTATCTGTCTGCATTGTGCATTTATATCCGAACTGTTCAATGTATCTGCGGTTAGCGTCATAAGAAGAAATTTCGCCGTTGTGAACTATTGACCAGTCAAGAATATTGAAAGGGTGAGAACCGCCCCACCAACCCGGTGTATTCGTTGGAAAACGTCCGTGGGCAGTCCACATATAAGCGTCATACTGGTCAAGCATATAAAACTCGCCCACATCTTCGGGATAACCTACGGCTTTAAAACAACCCATATTTTTTCCCGATGAAAAAATGTATGCGCCTTCATATGATGAATTTACTTTGGTAACGCACTGAACAACATATTCTTCCTCATCCATACGTGCGTCACGCATTCTTACTCTGTTGGGTTTTGCAAAATATCTCCAGATATCGGGTCCGTTTTTGATAGACTCCACCTTTTTTGTGGGGATACGCTCGGCAACATCAACATTAAAATGCTTAAACAGATAGTCCTCGCACTTCTGACGGGCACGTGAATTATCATAAAATACATGAAAAGCATAGTCATCGGCATGGTCGGGATAAATTCCGTAAGCGGCAAAGCCGCCTCCGAGACCGTTTGACCTGTCGTGCATAAGCGCAATGGACTTTATTATTTCAGAACCGTTAATCGGGTTGCCTTTTTTGTCAATAATCGCCGCAATGGCACAGCCTGACGGTATTCTGATTTGTCCTTCCTTCAGCATAAAAATCTCTCCCTTATTAGTTTCAGCCGGAAATGAAAATGATTTTACCGACTTGTCACGATTAAGAAGCAAGACAAATTGAAATATATTTTAATATACAAATTCATCTTGCCTCCATAAATGATACATCATCAAAAATCAATATTCAATATTATGAAAAAAATTTTGTTAAATGTTAAAAAAAAGAATTTAATTTTTTTAAATAATTGGAAAATATAACAACAATAATTAAAAATTTTTGTAAAATGAGTATAAAAACAGCAAATTACGACGAAACAGCCCCCCTGAAACAGAGAGGCTGTCAGCAGAACTAATTAAACATCGTCTTCGCCTTGAAGAGCGTCATATCCTCTCTCACCTGTACGAACCTTTACCACGTCCTCAACATCATATACAAAAATCTTGCCGTCACCGATATTGCCTGTATAAAGCACTTCACGGGCTTTATCAATTACTGTCTGAACAGGTACGGCGGAAACAACCATTTCCATTTTCATTTTTGGATTAAGGCTCATTTCCTCAATCTCAACACCACGGTATTTTCTGATATGACCCTTTTGCGTTCCACATCCCATTACATTCGTAACAGTCATACCGGTAATGCCGATTTCATTCATAGAAACTTTAATATCTTCAAACTTGGCAGGGTTGAAAATCATAACAAGCTTTGTGAGTTTTGAATTTTTATTTGTTGTATAAGTTTCTACCGGAACAGCCTTTTCAACCGGTGCAAGAGGTGTTGCAGGAGCAACTGTCTGAGGAGCTGCAGCTTTTACAGTAGCGGAAGTTGCATAACTTACAGCCGGCATAAAGTCTGCGTAAGCAGAGGGAAGGTTATGTTCGGTAGCGTCAAGACCTTTAAGTTCCTCTTCCTCGCTGACACGAAGTCCGTTTGTCTTTTTAATGATTGTAAATGTAATAATCATCGTTACTGTTGTCCATGCGGCAACGGCTAAGAAACCGACAAGCTGAATACCAAGTTGTTTAAATCCTCCGCCGTAGAAAAGGCCTACGCCTGTATCGTTCTGACCTGTTGAGAAAAGGCCTACTGCGATTGTACCCCAGATACCGTTTGCCATATGAACGGCAACTGCACCAACAGGGTCATCAACGTGAAGTTTCTTATCAAGCAGCTCTACTACAAGAACAACGAGAACACCTGATACTGCGCCGATTATAATTGATCCGAGAGCGTCAGCACAATCACAGGGAGCTGTGATCGCTACAAGGCCTGCAAGGGACGCATTAAGCGACATTGAAACATCGGGCTTGCCGTCCTTTATCCAAGTGAAAATCATTGTTACACAGGTGGCAACCGCCGGCGAAAGAGTTGTGGTAAGGAAAATTGACGCCAGTGAATCTATTGAAGTTGCGGCGGCGCCGTTAAAGCCGTACCAGCCGAACCACAGAATGAAAACACCTAAAGCGCCCAGAGTAAGCGAATGACCGGGAATAGCCCTTGCTTTCTTTTTGCCTGTTTTCTTATCAACTTTATACTTGCCGATACGGGGACCAAGCATTGCAGCGCCGATAAGAGCGGCGATACCGCCCACCATATGAATAGCGCAGGAACCTGCAAAATCGTGAAATCCCCTTACTGCAAGCCAGCCCTCGGGATTCCAAATCCAGCCGGCCTCAATGGGATATATAACTGCGGAAATAACCGCTGAATAAATACAGTACGATGAAAACTTGGTGCGTTCAGCCATTGCGCCGGACACAATGGTGGCGGCGGTTGCGCAGAACACAAGGTTAAACACAAAACTTGACCAGTTTTCCGCATTGCCTGCATAATCTGTCAGCAATCCCAAAGTGGGCATACCGACAAGTCCTCCCAAACATTCCTCGCCCATCATAAGACCAAAGCCGATAAGTATAAACATTACGGCGCCTATACAGAAATCCATAAGGTTTTTCATAATGATGTTACCTGCATTTTTTGCTCTGGTAAAACCCGTTTCTACCATCGCAAAGCCGCACTGCATGAAGAACACCAACGCCGCACCGATCAGAAACCAGACGCCGAACAGTTCGCTGTCAACAGCTTCCATAATTGATTCTAAATTCATAATTTTATCCTCCTATTCCTATAATTTGTTATAAACAGAGAATCAAAAAAACGGAGCACATTCCGACAGTTATCCGCCGAAATGCACTCCGTTGTGCATTTAATTGCCAACGCCGTCAAAATACTTCAACAGCGCCGGCTTTATAATGGCTTTCGCCATAAGAGAGGGTTAATTTACAACTGTAAAACAGCCTTTTAGAAGTTAATCATATATTTATCAACTTCCCACTGAGTAACTCTGGTACGATAATCATCCCACTCAGCTTCTTTACCTGCGATATAGTTATTGAATACGTGGTCTCCGAGAGTTTCCTTGATAAACGGATCAGCCTTTGCAGCCTGAATTGCTTCGTTAAGGTCACCTGGCAGGCAGTCAATACCTGCTTCTTTGAGTTCTTCGTCTGAAAGACCAAATACGTTATAATCAACTGCCGCTGCCGGTTTCAAACCTTTCTTGATACCGTCAAGACCTGCCGCAAGGCAAAGAGCCATTTCAAGATATGGGTTGCAGGTCGGGTCGGGACAGCGAAGTTCAACTCTTGTTCCCTTGCCTCTTGCCGCAGGAATACGAACAAGACAAGAACGGTTTGATGTTGACCATACAAGATATGAAGGAGCCTCATAACCGGGAACAAGTCTCTTATAAGAGTTTACTGTCGGGTTAGAGAATACTGCGATACCCTTAATGTGCTCCATAATTCCTGCGATAAATGAATAAGCAGTTTCTGAAAGGCCAAGCTCTCCGTCAGGATCGTCAAATACGTTTTTACCTGTCTTGATGTCATAAAGTGACATATTTGTATGCATACCGGAACCGTTAATACCATGAATAGGCTTAGGCATAAATGTCGCATGAAGGCCGTGCTTTGTTGCATAAGTCTTTACAACGTGTTTAAATGTCATTACACGGTCTGCAGTAAGCATAACATCACCGAACTGGAAGTCAATTTCATGCTGACCTTCTGCAACCTCATGGTGAGAAGCTTCAATAGTAAAGCCCATTTCCTCAAGAGCAAGGCAGATATCACGACGGCAGTTTTCGCCGTGGTCAATAGGATTAAGGTCAAAGTAGCCGCCCTCATCGCCTGTTGTCAATGTAGGATTGCCGTCCTCATCAAGTTTGAAAAGGAAAAACTCGCACTCGGGACCTACATTAAATCCATAACCCAGTTCAGCCGCCTCGTCAATAACTTTCTGAAGAACATTACGGGGATCTCCAAGGAAAGGCGTAACATTGTCTGCTTTATATACAGAACAGATAAGACGTGCTGTCTGTGCGTTCTGATGCTTTCTCCAGGGAAATATGGTCCAAGTATCGTAATCGGGATGAAGATACATATCTGACTCATCAATTCTTACAAAACCGTCAATAGAAGAACCGTCAAACATACATTCATTATCAAGGGCTTTTTTAAGCTGTGAAAGTGTGATTGCAACATTCTTCATAATACCAAACATATCAGTAAACTGAAGACGGATAAACTCCACTCCGTTTTCCTGTGCGCTTTTAAGAATGTCTTCTTTTGTGTACTTACTCATCGCAAATACTCCTCTCAAAATATTTAGGGCAATGTACCCTGATAAAAAAGACAAGGGCATTCCGCATAAACGGAACGCCCTTGTTCTCGGTACTACTATATTATATCTTTACATTATCATAATGTCAATTATTTTGTGTATTTTTGTAAAATATGAAATGTGAATAACAATTCACTCAAGCCGTATTTGTGCAATTTGCAACAAAATACACTTTTTAATACTAACTATCAGGTTAAATCAAGGAATTCCTCGCTGACAATCTCTTTTGACAAATCCGTAAAATATTTTACGGTTGCACCGTCTTGAGCGTGAGAATCTGCTAAATCATCATTATAGTCAATCAGACGGTAAACAGAAAATTTATAGCCATTGCCTGTATTCTTATAATAATCAATAACCGGAGTAAGTTTTGCATTGGTAATTGAAATTTCGCCGTTATTTCGTTCTATTGTAATTTCCGCCATACCTCCGCAAAGCTGGTCAAGGCTGGTCTGATGGCTGATAAAATTGCCCAGAGAATAATACACCAGCATTTTTTTACCTGTTTCTTCATTGGTTACCCACTCAACAGGCTGAAGCACGTGCGGATGAGTGCCGATAACTATATCAACGCCTAAATCGGAAAATATCTTAACATATTTTTCCTGCTGTTCGTTGATATCGTGGCTGTTTTCAGTACCCCAGTGAGGGAATACAATTACCACATCTGCGTGCTTTCTTGCCTCTGTAATATCTTTTTTAACCTTTTCTTCATCTAAAAGATTAACGCACCAGGGCTTTTCCTCCGGCAGTGATATTCCGTTTGTTCCGTATGTATAATTCAGCAGAGCAAAAGTAATATCATTTTTAGTCATATATTTAATAGTATTATACTCTTCTTCGCCGGAATTTGTACCAATTCTTACTACGTCTTTATGACTGTTGAAAAATTCAATTTCCTTTTCAATTCCTGCACTGCCCATATCCATTGAGTGATTTGTGGCACAGGTAAACACGTCGAATCCGGCGTTGATTGCTGCCTCACCTATCTCCCATGGAGAGTTGAACAAAGGATAACCGGAATATTCAAAAGCGTCGCCGCCCAGCATAGTTTCCTGATTTATTACCGCAACATCCGCCTCTTTGATATAGCCTGAAATATTTTCATAAAAAGCGTCGTAATTAAGACTTGAATCCTCCTGCTTACCGGCGTCAACCAATGTGTTATGAATAAGGTTATCTCCGACAGCAACCATTGTTACCTTTGTATTTGCAGTAGTTTCTGCCTGAGTAGATGCCTGCTGCGTGGCTTCAACAGTAGGCGTTACCTTATCTTTGTTTGATGTAACCTTACCCGAAATTGCGAGAGCAATTACAACAACAACTGCAACAATTGCAGGAATTATAACCGGAATAAGCCCTTTAGAACTTCTATTTTTCTTTCTTTTATCTGACATAAAACCATCTCCATAGGATAAAACCAGTCTAACACTACTAATATATATTTTCATATTGCATATTAATAATACAAAGATATTATAACACAATATGATATTACAAATCAACAGAGTTTAGGAGTATATATGGACATTTTGGATTTTTATTTCACCCAGATGCCGATATGGGCAAACGCATTATTTTTTATTGCAGGACTTATTCTAATCATTAAAGGCGGTGATATTTTTGTTGACAGTGCCTCATGGATTGCTGAAGTGCTGGGAGTGCCTAAATTCGTAATAGGCGCAACAATAGTTTCAATCGCCACAACTCTGCCGGAAATCCTCGTTAGCGTTGCCGCCACAATGAAAGGCAATATTGAAATGGCGGCAGGCAATGCAATCGGCTCAGTAACGGCAAACACCGCACTGATACTGGGGATTTTTGCATTATTTATGCCGTTTTCTGTCAAAAGCCGTGATTTTACACCAAAAGCACTAATGATGACTGCGGCCTGCATCACACTTTACATTGGCTGTGTGTTTACTAAAAAATTCCAATATGAATTTGTAGCAGGCGAAACGAATCAATACTATACATTGTCAAATTACGCAATTTTAGCTTTGTTTATAATTTTTGCAGTATTTTTAACAGAAAATATTTTGTCTGTCAGAAAAAGCAATAATCTTACATCAAACAATCATATTAAAAAAAATGAAGAGCGAATATCAGCCGGCGCATCACAATGGATAAAACATATTATTCTGTTTGTTCTCGGTGCATGCGGTATTATTGCCGGAGCTGAACTACTTGTAAATTCCGGGCAGATTCTTGCAAAAGAACTTGGAATACCCCAAAGAATCATCAGTGTGATATTCATTGCTATCGGTACTTCCCTGCCGGAACTTACAACTGCGATTACGGCTATAAGAAAAAAAGAAGGCGCTTTATCTGTAGGCAATATTCTTGGCGCAAACATTATAGACCTTACTTTGATACTCCCAATTTGCTCCGCTGTTTCTATGTCAAAAGGAAGCGGCGCCCTTGCAGTCAGCGTATCCTCAGTAAACACTGACACTCTCTTCTGCCTTTTTGCAATATCCGCTGCTGTTATTCCTGCGGTAATAACGCAAAAATTCCACCGCTGGCAAGGCGCAGTAATGCTAGCATCCTACGGAATTTATGCGGTTTTAACATTTTTAGTATAAAAGCAATTTCATATATTATGGTTGCATAACAAAAAACACAGGAACTTTAGCTGAGATGATAATGATTTTAAGCAATACTTCGCTATCGCACCTCAGCTTTTACAAGCTCCTGTGTTTTTTATTAGTAATTATTTCGCTAAATCGCCGACAACCATCATATAGTCACCGATTTGAACACCGAATTCAGGTCCGCCCTCCATAATAAGCTGCTTATTGGCAGTCATCTGGAACATATCGCCTGTACCAAGCAATATTTTAAGAGCAGAAGTAGGGCAGTCAAACTTCATATTGAAGAAAGGCTTTGATCTCTTATAAGCGCCTCTGCCGGCTCTTGATTTGCCTGCTTTAATACGGATATATGCAGTACACTCGGGATGACCCACAACCTCCCATTGATAACAGCGGTCGGGAGATTTAAGAGTCCATTCGTGAATTGCAGGATGGCCCAGTTTATTAAGCTGTGAAATACCCGAAGAAAGCAGATAAAAATACAGTTTACAAAGCAAAACAGATGTTGCTTCGTCATTCTCCGGCGGCTCACTGATACTCAAAAGTGATGACATTTTAAGCAGAACCATCATAAATTTAATAAACTTGGGAAGTGATTTGATTTTCATTTTCGGAAGTTTTGACATATCGCCTTTCATAAAAGCGTTCATCTTTTCCATAGATGAAAATGCAAGTTCGGCGTCAATTTTTTTCTGGCCGAGATATTCGCCGAGCTTAACAGTCCACTCACCGTTTTCAATAATAAAATGAACAGCCTCTTTATCCTCGGCGTTTACCATAGCTGACACCTGGTATATAGCATTAACGCCCTCAAATTTTTTCTTTAATTCGGGAACGTCGGTAGCAATGGTTTTCATCAAAGGCAGTGCTCCTGCCATAAAAACCTTATTAGCATAACGAGTTTCATCGCTGGGCATATAATACACTCCTTTCAAAATAGATAATGTGTGAAGAAAAATTCAAACTTAGAATTCATCGTCCCATGCATCGTCTGCTTCAAAATCAGCGTGCATCATTTCCTGTATTGCCTCTGAAATACCGTTTGCATCAATCTTAGCCAAAGCAAGCAGGTCTTCCTGAAGACCGATTGTTGAGAATGCATTCTGATGACCGAGCATCTTAAACGCACAGGCTTTACCGGATTTAGCAACAACCTCTGCAACGGCAGAACCAAGACCACCCATAACTTCGTGATCCTCAACGGTAATAATACGGCGTGTATCCATAACAGCACTCATAATAGCCTCTTCATCAACAGGCTTAATTGTATGCATATTGATAACACGAACTTTAAGACCTGCATCAGCCTCTGCCATACGGGCAGCCTGCATTGCCTCAAACACACAGGAGCCACAGGCAATAACGGTGATATCTGTACCGTCATTCATAAGAGTTGACTTATTCCACTCAAACTTGCAGTCGTCAACATTCTTGTAAATAACCTGATCAAAACCTCTGTTAATACGTATATAAACAGGTCCGTCAATATCATATGCCGCCTTAACCGCGTGATATGTTTCTGCACCGTCACAGGGACAGATAACGGTCATATTAGGAAGCGCTCTCATACAAGCCATATCAATAAGAGAATGGTGAGTTGAGCCCGCCTGACCGAAAGAAGTACCTGCGTGAGTAGCAATAATTTTTACCGGTACGTTTTGATAGCAGATATCTGTATGAATCTGATCAAGAGAACGTGCAGCGGTGAAAATAGCAAAGGTAGATGCAAAAGGAGTAAATCCGTTCTTAGCAAGACCTGCGGCAACGCCGAAAAGGTTCTGCTCTGCAATACCTACGTTAAAGAATCTGTCCGGGAACTGTTCGCCGAACATACCGATTTTTGTTGATTTAGCAAGGTCAGCTGTAAGAGCAACAACATCCTTATGCGCCTCGCCGAGTTCGCAAAGAGCGATACCATAACATTCAGCAGTAGAAAGTTTTGTAGTATCAGTCATAGTATAAGTCATACCACCCATTGTTCTTACGCCTCCTTTTCAGCGCGCTCGCAGCGTGCTTTATATGTTTCATCAAGTGATTTATATGCCGTTTTAACCATCTCTTCATCAAGAGAACCGTAATGCCACAGATAGTTATCTTTCATAAAGTCAACACCCTCACCCTTGAAGGTATCCATAATGATTGCGGTAGGCTTGTCGCCGCCGTTCTTATGATTATCAATGGCAAATTCAATAGCATCGTTAAGCTCTTTCATATTGCTGCCGTCAACGCGTTTAACATTGAAGCCGAAAGCCTCAAACTTCTTGTCGGCAGGCTCAACTTTCATTTCGTCGTCAACTCTGCCATCAATCATACACTTATTCATATCAGCAAGAACAACAACATTTGAAAGCTTAAACTGAGCGGCACTCATTGCTGCTTCCCAGTTGGAGCCTTCGTTAAGCTCTCCGTCGCCGGTAAGAACAAAGTTCATATAGTCAAGTCCTTTAAGTCTGCCTGCGAGAGCAAATCCCACAGCCAAAGAAAGGCCGTGACCGAGAGAACCTGTTGAACAGTCAACCCCCTTAACCTTATTACAGTCAAGGTGCATACCGATTTTTGCACCTGTAAGATTGAATATATGTAATTCTTCTTCAGGCATAAATCCCAAATCAACAAGCACAGGCGCATAGCCTACTGCACAGTGACCTTTTGAAAGGACAAATCTGTCTCTGTCTTCCATTCCGGGATTTTTAGGATCAACCTTCATAAAGCGGTGATACAAAATTGTCATAGCATCCATAGCGGACAATGAACCGCCTACATGACCCGAACCGCCCCAAACAGCAGTCTGGATGGTAAGGCGTCTTAACTGGTCTGCCTTTTTTTCAAGGCGCAGCCATTCCGCTTTATCAAACGGCTTGTAATCTACTGGCATATAAATATACCCCTTTCTTTTACTGCACGTCAGCAATTTTCAGCCGCCGTACTCATTTAATTATATTACTTTTTCAAACCCAGTTCAGGATGATTTGCGGCAACTACGCTGAAAGCATCCTCGGCGATATCAATAGCAAGCTTAATATCGTCGTCAGTAACTGAAGCGTTCATAAAGTGATTGTGGTGAGAAGCAAGGAACAAACCACGGCTTACGCACTCTGCAATCCATTCCTGATGAAGCATAAGCGAATCATCATTGGCAATACGCAGATAGAACAGAGCCGGCTCACCTGAAACTTTAAGGTTAAATCCATGTTCTGCAGCAGCGGCTTTAAGGCCGTCTGTAAGTTTTATACCGTTTTCACGGAACATCTTAGGTGTGTCAAGTCTTTTCATCTTAGGAATACAAGCAAGGCAGGCGGCAAAAGGCTCCGCACTCATCCAGTATGAACCTGTATAAACAACAGATGACGCTGTATTCTTCATATGCTCCTGACCGCAGACAGCTGACATATTGTAACCGTTTGCAAGAGCTTTACAGAAGCAGCAAAGATCTGCTTTAATTCCGTAATAGTGGTCAGAACCGGCAATATCAAGACGGAAACCTGTACGTACATCGTCAAAAATGAGAACCATACCGTGGTCGTCACAGAACTTACGAACTGCTGCCCACTGCTCTTTTGTGGCGCATACGTTATCGTAGAAGTTACCGTGGTCATAAGGCTGTGCAATAAGACCTGCTACATCACCGTTGCAAGCATCATAAGCCTCCTGCATTGCCTCAAGGTCAAACCATGGAACAACGATATTGTTTTTAACTTCGTCTTCAAGAATACCGGGATAATCGGCTTTCTGTGCCCACTGGAAATCACCGTGATAATATCCTTTGAAGAACATCATCTTTTTCTTGCCTGTATGCGCTCTTGCGCACATAACAGAGAATGTGGTTGCATCGGAACCATTCTTCATAAAGAAAGCCCAGTCAGCCATTGCAACTGTATCTTTAAGCAATTCAGCACACTCTACCATTTTATACGAAGGAGAAGTAGTACAGTTGCCTATTTTAAGCTGTTCCATAGCGGCGGCATCTACATCGTCGTCGCAGTAACCGAGAACATTGGGGCCGTAAGCACACATAAAATCAAGATACTTATTGCCGTCAACATCCCAGAAATATGTACCATTTGCATGGTCAAGCATAAGAGGCC